>DATIGP010000150.1:0-35760 GCA_035454625.1 Nitrospira sp. | reverse complement strand
AGGGTCGTAAAACGGTCAATTTATCGGGGCTTTTGCATTGATGAACCGATCAAGCATGGACCTCGGGCCACAAAAACTTACGCGGGAACCAGCGTGATGAGCCAAGGGGGAGCTTCCTCCGTCATGGACGCGAACTTCCGAGCGGTGCTGCTTGCCGGCGTGCCCGGGAATGTGGCGCCTCGACTGATGCGGACATACCGAAAGTGACCGACCGCACCATCCGATGATGAGTCTGACTGAAGATAGTGATGCCGCAGGGTCGCCAGCTCGGCCAAGTCGATGGATTCGCCGATCGGTAGATCGGCAAGAACCTGGTAGACCTCGCCGAAGATGTTGGGCAGATCTGGGGCGCTGAAGGGCTGATCCGGGGGACGATAGCGTGAGTCCTCCAGCAACTGTGCGAGCAGCTCCCAAAACACCTGCGCATCTACCGATCCCAGCACACATAGGAATCCGCGACGAGCGAGTAGACGCAGGAGCGCCAGCGGGCCGATGATCTCAAACTTCCACGGCGGGAAGAGGAGGTCGCGGCCGGCATGCCGGACCTCGAGCGCTGGTTCGTTCCCGAAGCGTGTCCGGCGAAATGCGCCTTTGGTACGCTCCAGATCGTCGCGAATGAAAGCCTCGGAGAGTCTGGTCGGCTCGTAGGCAAAAGTCGGTGTGGCCGGTGCCCAACAGGTTGCGATCGTATATCGCGGAGCCAGCAATTCTTGTTTATCCAGATCGTTCAGTTCAAACATGTTTTGATCGCCGAAGAAGGAGAAGGACAGCCCCTCCCGCCGCTGCAGCTTCTGCAGTCTCTCCGGAGTCGCATGGAGCGGGCCGCCCAGTTGAGAACGGGGATCGAGCCGGTCGAGGCAATGCAGGATGAAGGGGCGGTGTCGTTGCGTGAGCTCAGGTCCGTACAGATCGACCAACTCCTCGGCGAACGAGAGGTCCCCGGCGCCAATCTCCAACACGGAGGCCACATCGGTGCGATGCAGGACGTCGAATGGATTGGGAAGATCGCGCACGATTGCTTCGATTGCCTTACTCGATAGAGACGTCATAGGCCACTTCCCGGCAGCCGTCGGCATCAACCCCAGGAAGACGGCAAGCGCGCGTACGGCTTTCGCCGGCGGAAGGCCCGTCACGAATTTGAGCCCTTCTCCGTCGAGGTCCTGCACGCGCCGCGGCGCGCGCCCTTGGAAGAGACCCATCACGGTTTCCTTCACGGAAGCCGGAAGATCCTGATCTTGAACAGCGTCGAGCAGTCGCGCGATCGTGGAGGGCAGGGTAGTGCTTTCCACCAACTTCCGTGATGCCTCCCATTGTTCGGGAATCCGTCGGGCTCGGATAGAGACGGCACGGCGGAATTCGGCGAGCGGGTCGGCACTCATGAAGCGATGGTCAGTGGGTTTGTGGTCGGGATATCGTTGCGATCCCCGGACGAGAGCATAGTGAGCTTTCAACTTGAGCGTCAAGTCCGCTTGTTCACGGTCATCCCGTGTGGTAGGAGTGATTCATGAGAACGAGATTTTTGTGCGCGGATGTCTTGCGGCGTCGATCGATTCTCGTGCTGGCCTGTTTGCTAAGCCTGCTGGCATTTCCGATCGGCTATGCGGCGGAGCACGACGGCGACTTGTGTCCCACCGTCGAAGAGGAGTGGCAGCCGGGGCACATCCTGGATACCCGCACCGGTCGTGTGCTCCCGTTTTCTGAGTTGATGACGAACCTGGAGCAGTATGACATCGTCTATTTTGGGGAAGAACATCACAACTCCCATCATATCCAAGCAGCGCTGAAAGTACTCGAACAATTGGTGGCCGACGGCATCGAGCCCACGATTGGAATGGAGATGTTCGGTTGGGACGGGCAACCGGCACTCGACGCCTATGTCGCGACGCGCCAGCCGGTTACAAACGAGTTTTTGGAACAGGTCCGCTGGAAGCAAAATTGGGGTGGTGCGTTTGAAGATTACGCGCCATTGGTGACATTTGCTCAAGACCGGCACCTCTCCGTCCTCGCGATGAACCCACCCAAACCATTGGTTCGGCGCGTCGTCAAACTTGGGCTTGACCAGGCGAGGCAAGAACCCGAATGGGCGCCGTGGGGTATCCTCCAGGAAGATATCGTCGATGATCCGGCGTACCGCGAGAAAATCCTTGATCAGTTGAAGCGGTGCCATGGAGGTACCGAAGAGCACTTCCGGACGATGTATGAGGCGTCGATGGTCCGCGATGAGGGCATGGCGAGAACGCTGGTCCGCAGGCAAGAGGAATCCCGCCATGACAACGGCGGCTCCCGTAAGATGATCGTAAGTTACACCGGAGCGGGCCATGTTCAATATAACCTCCCCGTGCCGAAGAGGGTCGCCAGGCGCTTGGGAGGAGACATCAAGCAGACCACGATTTACATGATGTCGTTTGAGCCCAGTCTTTCAGCTGATATCCGGGCTCTCATGCAGGCCGCGATCGCGGACTATATCTGGCTGACACCCATGGGCAAGTCGAGTTCGGCCAAGCCCTGCCGGTAGTAATCTTCCGGATCTTCCTTTTTGATAGTCCAGATGGAGCGACACGAGCACAAAACCTTCCAGTGCTTGACAGGATTTTAGACGCTCGTCAGACTGAGGCCAACATGCGTGGTGATTGCATAGAGGCCCGGCTCGTCTAGATGCGAAACAAAATTCCCTGCAGTGCCGAGCGGCTTGGATTGTTGACGTCTCACATGATCCAGGCGGTCACCGATCCCTCGGCCTTTCAAATCGCCCATCAGTACTTGACCGCCAATCGTGTCCGCATTGTCGAGGCGGATGATTCCCAGATCACCTCCGCCGTCGTCGGCAATTCCGGTCTGTATGAGCAGAACATCCGGCTGAAAGACGGCCACCTCGTGTCGAAATGTTCCTGCGCGCTTCCCGAAGAGCCCATGTGCCGTCATTGCATCGCGGTGTTGCTGGAGTACCAGCGATGGGCCCAGCCCCGGCAGCCGCGGAACGCGAACGTCGGGAAGGGCTCGACCGCGTCACCTCCCGTCGCTCCTTCAGACAACGGCAAAAGAGCCGGGCTGCAGTCGTTGGCGACGGATGTCAAACTGAGCGAGGTCATGGTGTTTTTGGAATGGCTTCAACCCGCGGCGAAAGCTCTTGAAAAGCAAGCGCCGCTTCCCGGGGCTCCTGCACTCGGGCCTGGACCGGTCTTGGCGTGGATTCAAACGATTCAAAACCTTGAGGATCGGCGCAGAGAAAATGAAGAGGTCATGACCAGTCTCGAATCTCAATTGAAAGACCGCGAGGGGGACGTCGGACATCTCACGCAACAACTCCAAACCTCTTTGCGAGGGAACAATGCCGCCCAGGCGACGATTCTGGAACTGCAACGCGAGGTCGCTTCTTATAAGGAGGTGCTCTCGAGAGTCAGCGAATTGACTGCCGAGGTCGTACGGCATGTCGGGCAGATGCGCGCTGTTGCCGGTGATATGCTTCAGAAAGGCTCTCAGCTCGATACGCTTGTCAGTTCGTTTAAGGATGTGGCGGAGTCACTCCAGTCAGCCGTCGCGCTGCCTCCGAGAGAGTAATAATCGCCCAGTCCCTACGTCGATTCTCCCACGCTTGATTTCCTCTTGCGCCTTCCAGCTGAAGTTCAGTAAAATGCGGTCCACTTTTTTGTGTGATTTGGAGGGAGAGATGAAACGGCGACTTTCACGAGCTGGTCTGTTAGTAGGGATCATGCTGGTCCAGACATTACCGGCCTTGGCCAACGCCCCGGAAGGGCCTCCGGACTACAGCGGAATTACCGGTCTGTATTATTCGCTGATCGCAATAGTCCTCGCGTACGGCGTCTACGACACCTTTTTCAAGAAATCGTAGGCGAGAGACCCCCCTTACGCCATCTGGCTTATTACGTTGCCGTTCTGATCGAGCGACCTCACACTCAACCCTGTTGGTGAGCGGGGGTTGGTTTTTGTGCCCGCTCGTTCAGCACCGGCCTGATAACGTTCAGCACTTGCTCAACGATAAGCTCGTAACCTTCTTTTGTTGGATGGATACCGTCAGCCTGATTCAGCGAGGATAGACCACCTACCCCTTCAAGGAAGAAGGGGATTAATTCAAGCTGGTACTCTTTGGCTAGGATTTTGTACATGGCTTCGAAGTCAGCCGTGT
Organism: Nitrospira sp.; assembly: GCA_035454625.1. Taxonomy (GTDB): domain Bacteria; phylum Nitrospirota; class Nitrospiria; order Nitrospirales; family Nitrospiraceae; genus Nitrospira_D. The sequence goes on along the minus strand of DATIGP010000150.1, from coordinate 31,616 downwards.
AATCCTGGCCGTAATTCGGCGGCAGTTTCATCCCCGCCAAGACAACCGTCGTGCCGGCCTCCTGCAATTGTCTGATGATCTGCCGCAGATTCCTTTTTGTTTGATCAACCGGGAGCCCTCGGAGTCCGTCATTCGCGCCTAATTCAAGAATCACCAGTTCAGGCCTGTTGTTGAGGATCCAAGGTACACGGCGAAGTCCCCCGGCCGTCGTGTCCCCGCTTACCCCGGCGTTGATCACGCGGTAATGGTAGCCGAGGCTATCCAGTCGGCGTTGAAGTTGTGCCGGATAGGATTCATCGGCCTGCACCCCAAATCCAGCGGTGAGACTGTCCCCAAATGCCACGATACGGGGCCTATTGTCCAAGACGGAGAAAGGGATTGCTCCCGTAGTGATCGGCCACAGAAGCAGTAAGAAAATCGGCACCAGTAAGTCGCAAAATCGTTTCATCGTTTCACGGTCATGTGAAGCCATGCTCCATCACTGACTTATGTACAGTATAATAACATCCCTGGGCCCCCGTCTCGAAAGGCAAGGTCGGTTTGATGATCACCGTGAAGGATGTGTCGATGGTCTTGGCGGCGGCAAGTCGTTCGGTCACGATCCTGAACCGTGTCACGTTTGAAATCCCAGCCAAGCAGACCGTCGCCATCGTGGGGCCATCCGGGAGCGGAAAGTCGACGCTGCTTGGTTTGATGGCCGGTCTCGATCGACCGACCACCGGGGCAATCCTGCTGGATGGCACAGACATCACGATGATGGGCGAGAGTGAGATGGCTCGCTTCCGGCGCGAAAAGGTCGGTTATATCTTCCAATCGTTTCATCTCATTCCGACCCTTACGGCCGTCGAGAACGTCGCAGTTCCACTGGAACTCAGCGGCGTGAGTCGAGCCGGTGATCGGGCGGCGGAGTTGCTTGCCGCGGTCGGACTATCCGACCGTACGGAACACTATCCGGTGCAGTTATCCGGGGGAGAACAACAACGAGTCGCGGTGGCCCGGGCCTTTGCCTGCCGACCGCCTATCTTATTGGCGGATGAGCCGACGGGAAATCTCGACAGTTCTACCGGTGCCCACGTTATCGAGTTGCTGCTCTCGCTCCATCGCGATTACGGCACCACCCTCGTGCTCGTGACACACGACGGAGCCCTGGCTTCATCGATGCAGCGTGTCCTGGCCCTTCGCGACGGGCATGTGGAGTCCGACAGTTTGCCTGCATCTACCAGGTTTTCCGACGTCTTCTCTGCGACCTCGGGACCTGCGGAGCGAGGACTCTCCACTGATCCTTCATCATCGGATTCATCCCCCCTATTCGGCTCATGACTTCCTTCATGTTCAACATGGCCTGGCGAGAGACACGCGCGGCATGGCGGCACTTTTTCTATTTCTTGGTCTGTATTGCGGTCGGCGTGGGGGCACTGACCGGGGTTTCCCTTTTCGGGGCGCAGGTGGAACGAGCCGTGACCAAAGAAGCGCGCGGCCTTCTCGGAGGGGACCTCGAAATCCGGCTCTCTCGCCTGATGAGCCCCAAAGGCCAGGGGGTTCTAGACTCGTTGACCGATCGTGGAGTCGCTCTCACCCATGTCACCGAGCTGGTTGCGATGGTCGCGAGAGCCGGATCATCCGGAAATGGGCAGCCGACCCAGATCATTGAGCTCAAAGCGGTTGAGCGGGAATATCCGCTGTATGGCACGCTCCGAATGGAGCCGCAGAGCGATTTAACGGACCTTCTTGGCCGGCAAACTCACCGGTGTCCCGACCTCACTTGTTTTGGTGTAGTCGTGCAAAAGTCTCTCCTGATTCGGATGGGACTCACAGTAGGAGACCAACTTAAGATCGGACAAGGCCTGTTCATCATCACCGGCGTGGTCAGGACGGAACCGGATCGGATGGCTAACGCCTTCAGCCTTGGCCCTCGAGTCATAATGTCACGAGAAGGACTCCACGCGGCTGAGCTGATCAAGGCCGGCAGCAGGATTCGTGAGCGATATCTCCTTAGAATCCCAAACACGATGGCACCTGAACCGCTGCTCTACGAGCTGAGAGGACGGCTTGCGTCGGATTCCGCCCGGGTGTCGAGTTACCGAGACGCACAGCCCCAACTGAAGCAGTCTTTGGAGCAGCTGACACGTTATTTGGGCTTGATCGGACTCACAGCGCTGTTCGTGGGAGGTCTGGGAGTCGCCACATCGGTGCATGCTTTCGTACGGGAAAAATTGAATGCCATCGCTATCTTGAAGACGCTCGGCGCAGAGTCTCCCACGATCATCCGGACCTATGGGTTACAGGCGATGATGCTCGGGCTGGTCGGAAGCTTGGTCGGCCTGCTTATCGGTGTGCTGCTCCACCTAGGACTCCCGTGGATGCTTGCAGCCCTGATGGCATCAGATCTTCTCGACCAATTGGGATTTGCAAAGAATGGGATGGACCTGACCCCCGCTCCTCTTGCGAAGGGATTAGCCTTGGGCATGCTGTCCACCCTGCTCTTTGCACTGTGGCCGCTGTTGACGATACGGGATATCAAACCGGCCCGGATCTTCCGCCGTGAGGTTACTCCGCTCTTCCCAACGACAAACCATCCAACGGGACCATGGCGGGCGGGCTGGCGTGAGGTTGACAGGGTCAAGATCCTGGTGTCAGCCGGGATCGGCCTTGGATTGGCGCTGTTGGCGGTGTGGCAAGCCGGATCCTGGAAAGTCGGACTGCTCTTCATCCTGGCTTTTGCAGCTGCGGTCTTGCTCCTGGGTGTATCGGCACGCGGGGTACTCATGACCCTGAAGAAATGGCCGCGCCCGCAGGCTCTCGTCCTCCGCCAAGCGCTGGGTAATGTCGTACGCCCCGGTAGCCAAGCGGTGAGTATCACCATTGCGATCGGCATCGCCGTCATGGTGGTCATGACCGTGTCGCTCGTCGAGCGCTCCCTTCTCGCACAAGTAAGCGACAATCGTCCGACCGATGCGCCGACGTTTTTCTTCATCGATATACAACCTGATCAAGCGGAAGGGATGGCGGCTCTCCTGCGCCAACGCTCCGGTGATCCAAACCCTCGGTTGACCCCCTTGGTGCGGTCCCGGCTATCCGCCGTCAAGGACGAACCTGTGAAGTTTGAAGCGACGTCCGAAGAGGAAGAGCACAAAGAGAAAGCCGCCGAGAAAGAAGAGCGGCGGAAGAAATGGTACCTGACGCGTGAATACGTCTTGACGTTTCTTCAGGACCTTCCCAAAGACAACAAGATCGTTACTGGCGAGTGGTGGAAACCGGGACAGGTCTTTACCAAACCGCTGATTTCGATCGAGGAGGACGCGGCGAAGCAACTTGGGCTTACAGTGGGAGACTCCGTTGAGCTCGACATACAAGGGGTGCCCATCACGGGAGAAATCAGCAGCATTCGACAAGTGGAGTGGGGAAACTTTTCCACAAACTTCTACATGATTGTCTCGCCGGGCGCCCTCGATGGCGCGCCACATACCTATGTGGCCACCGTTCGCGTCGCACCCTCGGAAGAGACGGCGTTACAGCAAGCGGTTATCGCCTCCTTTCCCAATGTGACCGCCATCAACATGGGGGAGGTCCTCCACAGTTTTGCACGGGTGCTTGACCGCCTGTCCCTCGCCATCCGTGCCGTGGCGATGTTCTGTGTTCTGTCAGGAGGTCTGGTCATGGCGGCGGCCCTGGCCGCGACACGCTATCGTCGGTTGTACGAATCGGTCATACTCAAAGCCTTGGGAGCGACTCGCAGCATGATCGTCCGTTCGTTTGCCGCCGAGTACGCTCTTTTGGGAGCGATGGGCGGACTTCTGGGATGCGCATTGGCCGGCGCACTGTCCTGGGCGGTCCTTAAAACAATATTCGACCTCCCCTGGAGCCTTCAACCAGCCGTGCTGGCCACAGGTTTTGCAGCGACGATCACGCTGACCATGCTGGTCGGATTTCTCAGCACCTATCGGTTACTCGGCCAACCCCCGCTGGCGGTGCTTCGTCACGAATAGCCCTGCGTCTTCCCGTAGGAGCCGAAAGTGTGACCTACCGGCTTAACGGCAAGAGCTCAGGCAGCCACACGTCGATAAGCTGGCGAATGCGCCGCTCTTCGCCTCGATTGAGCCTGTTGAAGCGTAGCCCGATTGCGCCATTGGCTGACGACCGCACCACGGCCTCCTGGACGGTGATCGGGAACGTATCGTTGGAATGCCGGAACTCCAATTCGAGTCTCGAGCCGATTTCAACCGGAATGGAGGTACGAATCCGGCATCCGCGGATCGACAGGTTCTCCATCACACCTTGTTGCCCTATCTCCTCCGGGTATGTGGACCGACGCGGTCTGAACCATGCCGGGTAGGAGACCTGGACACGCTCGAAGCTGCGGCGAGGATTGGGCGTGCGGCGGCCCAGGAACGTTCGGAAACGATCGGCGCAGAGCTGGCATCGGAACGGATAAATGGTCAAACCGCTCAGAAGGAGATCGGAAAGACCTTTTCTGTGGGCGAGCCGGATTTTGCTCGCCCCGCAGGAGGGACAGCGGAGGTCGGACATCGTACGAACCAAATGGGGTGTTCTTGATTGTAACCAGACGCTATGGTCGACTCAATCAAGGGAATATGCGTATGAGGGCTAATATGTTCGTGCAGGAACTAACCCGAGTGATTTCTTTCTGCTTCCTCCGCGTCTCTTCCTGCGGAACGTTCCGCGAGCATTACAAGGTAGTCCTCATGCCCTCTGACCAAGCCCGTCCCGGTAAGAATTTCAAATGACGCAGCGAGGAGGGCTCAGGTAAGAAATTCAGATAGCTTGATAAGGAAGCTGAATGGCCTCATGGGTACTGCGTCATTTGATTGGACTGGAGTATATTGGTAGGAGCGTAGCGAATACCCTTCGCATTGACTTAGCAGCATTTCCGAGACTAATCTACGCCACTTTTCGCCTCTGTTGCACATCAATAGAGAGGGGATGGTTTGTTGGTTCCTCGCGTCAACCTTCTTCGTATTGTCCATATATGTTAATGAAATCCGGTTAATTCAGGCATTCAACATGATGAACATTTTCATAGCGGCAATCGTCCTCTTTCTGGTCCTCCTACTGATCGGACTAGTGCTGTACCTACTCTTTCCCCGCACCTATCAGTCTGCCGATTCTGTCGCCACTTCCTATGATGACTGGACGAATGACGGCATTCTGGAATTTTACTGGGGCGAACATATACATTTGGGACACTATGGCTCTCCACCTCGCAAAAAGGATTTTCGCAAAGCGAAGACAGACTTTGTGCATGAAATGGTGCGTTGGGGTGGGTTAGACAAGCTGCCTTCCGGTACGACGGTGTTGGATGTGGGCTGCGGCATTGGCGGCAGCAGTCGCATTCTGGCGAGGGAGTATGGCTTTGCGGTCACAGGAATCACCCTCAGCCCTCAGCAAGTCAGGCGTGCTCAAGAACTGACCGCCTCGGAGGTGAATGCCCGCTTTCAGGTCGATGATGCGCTGGCACTGTCGTTTCCTGATGCAACTTTTGACGTGGTGTGGTCGGTCGAGGCAGGACCGCACATGCCGGATAAGGCTCAGTTTGCGAGAGAGCTATTACGCGTGCTGAAACCGGGTGGAACTCTTGTGGTGGCCGATTGGAATCAGCGTGACGTTCGACACGTACCACTCAACGTTTGGGAAAAGCCGGTGATGCGGCAACTGCTGGATCAGTGGTCTCATCCGGCATTTGCCAGCATTGAAGAGTTTTCAGAATTACTGGAGGCAACGGGACTCGTGGCGGGTGAAGTCACCACAGCAGATTGGACTGCTGAAACCTTACCCTCATGGCTCGATTCCATCTGGCAGGGATTTGCCCGTCCGGCAGGGATTGTTCGGTTTGGCGTGATTGGGTTCATTAAATCATTGCGAGAAGTACCCACGTTCCTGTTAATGCATCTCGCATTCAGAGCAGGGCTGTGTCGCTTTGGCATGTTTCGGGCCGTGCGTGCCGATACCCCTAGGAGTGAGATGGCGTGTTCCATCGCGGCGGCTCCGTTCGCAGCATCGGACAAATAGACCGATAATGTCCAGGTCTGTTTCGTTTCCCTTTCAGAAGTCCGGTGTGCTTTCAGAATGCCATGAAGGATTAATGCCGGGCCGAAAAACTCAGCCTTCCGAATCTAGAGGTCATGAGAAAGACATCGTGGCGCGCTTCTTCCGGTGTCATGGGACGTCATTCCAGAGTAAGCTCTCATGACAAGGCCGACTTACTGAGATCGTTCGTCCGATCGGATATCGGGAAATAGCCCCGCTGCAATCAGCCGATCGATCCCGCTGAATGGCGACACGGTTCGCAACCCCGCCGTCGTCGACAGGACCTGATGACGTAGCCGTGCGTTTCGATCGAGTGTCTGAAACACACGATCGCGGAGGAAGGCCACCACCGGATTTCCCGTATCCCAATAGAAAACTTGTTGATCGGCCAAGCGTTGCAGCATGGTCACGTGGGATCGCCTGGCACGTTCAAATGCACTCAACCTGGCAGCTGAATAGTCCTGGTCTGCGAGACAACTTGGTATGAGATCGGATAGCGCGATAGCATCGACCATCGCCTGCATGCGCCCCTGCGATGCGTGAGGATTCATCGCATGAGCGGCATCACCGATGAGAACGGCTCCATTTGCCACCCATCTCGGCGTGCGCACCCGGCCCGTCGGAAGATACCCGACTTGACTCCAATCATGCAGATTCTGAAAGAGCCGGGTAAACGGCGGCGCGATCCGGCTCCACGTCTGCTGGAGCGCAAGGATCCCTTGCTGCTTCACGGCTTCCATCGAATCTTTGGGTATCATGTTTAGAATGTAAACCTTCTTTCCGGCTACCGGAAACAATCCCAAGATGGTCTTTTTCCCGACATAGTAAAACGATTCTTCTATCTGATCGTCCGACTCCAGTAGCGCAATCAGATAGCCATCACGATAGAGATGCAGATCGACGGGGATATTGAGGGCTTCACGCACTTTTGAAAACACCCCATCGGCGCCGACCACCACCTTTGCACGGATCGTGAGTTCGCCATCCTGTCCGTTCGTCGATAATCCAACAACCTGATCGTTCTCGAATATGAGTCCTGCGAAAGAGGTTCCGTAATGAAGTGTCACGCTCTTCTGTTGCCGTATTGCCGCGATGATCGCATGGTGGGTAACATTGGCGAGGGTCACGATGGCACGGTTGTACGGTGCAGGCAAGTCGCCATAGTCGAAGCTGCAAAGACGCATGCCTCCGGCTCGGTAAAAATGAAAATGTCGAACAGACAGCGTGGCATCGGCCGGCAATGACGACAAGACGCCCAAGCGGTCAAGGACGTGCTGTCCGTTCGGTTGGAGAATTTCTCCACGCAAACTATTAGGCGGACTGACTGCGCGATCCACGACGATCGCGCGAATGTTTTGCTGTGCCAATGCCAGCGCTAAGACGGCGCCCCCGCCGCCTGCGCCGACAATCGCGACATCCGTTTCGATCATTTCCTTGTTCATCCGACAGTGCTGCTATTTCCACTGAAACCGAAAGCCAGTTTCTGACCGGCATATTGTACTCGTTCAATCGCGCCAAAGTCAGGGTCTGCGTTCGCCTTCGCTCCGTCCGAAAGGTAGATTAATTTAGGTGTCATGGACCATCGCCAGAAGCCGATAGAATCAATGAGCCGCGTGGTTGAAAGAATGGCATGGTGGTTACTTCCGGATGTGAAAGCATTCGCGAAGCTTCTGCAGACAGGCATAACAGAGATCTGCGTGGCCGATGGGCTGACGTGGCGACTGTCCCGGTTTATTCCATCCTTAGCAGTTCAGTAAAGCCGTCCTGTGAGATATGTATCTCATTGGCTCGAATCATGTATCTCGCAAGATACACCTCGCCCATACACTATCTTAGTTATACGAAGTGAAGCGACGCATTGCTGTCAAAACATCAGAGAACCTATCGCACACACCATTCGCACGAGTTTTGCTCCTTCTCATGACGGGAGGCATGAGAGGTCCATCAATATCATGGCGCGCCGCTGGATCGTTCCGATGCCTCCTCATTTGATCAAACGGACTCATGTAACTCGATAGCGAAGTGCATCTCAAGATCTTCATGACGGAGGTTGCGAGCACGCACAGAAGTCCATCGTGAGTGCGACAGTGGTGAACTTATTCATCATTATTGGGTCATCTGCGCAGAGCATACTTCAGTTGTTCAAGCTCCTGTGAAGACGGCCCCAAGAAAGGAGAAAACCATGAACTCGTATTACTCGAACTCAACGTCAAACACAAAGTCCGGCTCTATCGCGCGTCCTTCAGTCGTCTGTCATGTTTGGCAGGGCGCAATTATCGCAGCGGGTGGAGTCGTTCTCTCGCTGAGTATGGCAGGAAATGCAGGCGCGGGCGGCCTAGCTTGCGACGCGAACTTCAAAATCACGAATGAGAAAAGCAAAGCTGTCAAAGTTCTTTCATTAATTTATCAGGTCAAGGGGAAAGAGCACACGGAAGGACTGAGCAATAGGAAATTGTCCTCCGGGGAAGAACATACATGGAAAAATCAATCTCTTGGGAAACTCGCCGAGCATAACGCGATGGAGAAGATTCGGATTGAATATCGGACCGACACAAGCGGCGAGGGGAAAATCAGTTCCCCATGGGGACCTGCGGAAAAGACCATCTGGTTTACGGAAGAAGTCGCAGGTGACTGTACAAACGACAGAACCTACGATCTAAGAATTCCTTAGGCTTTAAGCATGGTCTGACGGGGGCTCTAGAGCCTCCCGTCAGGATCAATGCAGCTATTTTCCTGTGCCGTTATCGCGGCGCCTCGACCTTCTGAGAAAAGCTGGCGCATGACTGACAAATTCGGCCACGCAATGCATGGGAGTTCATCTTGCGTTTCCCCTACAGCGCGTTGACAAGTGTGGCTTGAAGCGTGCGTCCTTCCCGTTCAAGGAATGAGACGGCAATCCGGAGTTGTTCCAAATATTGCTCCAGTGTTTTCCCACCGAGGTCGATCTTCCGGGAGGTAAAGAACTGGCGCACGTCCTGTTCGAGTGCCGGCGTGGCGAGACCGACGATTCCTCCGCACATCCTCCTTAAGCCCTGTTTGGGGAACAGCCGGTCCATGTGATCCCAGTTGGTCTTCACGAATTCCCACGCGAGTTCTCGTCCATAGACGTTCGTCAGCAGCGCTCCCACGATGAAGGGAGCGTCTTGCGTGCGGATTTCTCCGTTGATCGTACGGGCCAGCGTGCGCGCAAGTAATTCCGCATGCCGAAATGAGGCCAAGGAAAACAGGTACCGCCGTTCCTCCTGAGGAGTAGACGCCGTTCGGTAGAGCTCTAGGAATTCATCGTAACGTGCCTCGTCTCCGGTATGGGCCAGAATGGCCACCAGAGCAGGCACGACATTCGAGTCGACGGTGGCCGGATCTTTGCGGTAGCGCCGATACCGTTCCGCCGCCTCATGCTGCGTCGCAGCATCATCTCCCAGCTTGCCAAGCGCGCCGAGTAAATCTCCGCGCAATTGCCGCAGAAGATCCGATTCTCTGGGCTTCGGATCCCATCCAAGCTCGTTCACGGCCGGTTTCATAAGCTCACAAACAAAGGCTTCGAGCGCCGGCCGATCCCCCGAGGAAATGATCCTGTCCAAGAAGGAAAACGAGTCCAGTAACACCGCCCAGACGTTCTTGTCTCGTTCACCCTTAAAGTGTGCGGTGAGTCGGAGATACTCGGGAAGTGCTGTGACCCCGGCAAGTGTGGTAGCCCACGCGTCACTGACGAGGATAAACCGTTCGATGGCCGCCAGACGATCAAGACCCTGATCGAGTAGTTGCTGCAGGAGTGGAGCCCTATGATGGACACGATAAAATCCATGCCCTCCTTCGTTGACAAAAAGGGAGGTAACCCCATCCGGTATTCCGATGGTCGTCTCCCGATCCGTCAACAACAGCCGGCGACGTTCGATGCGATCGCCGATCATCAGACGAATCTGAAGCGGAACCTGCCAGAGTTGTTTGGACTCCGGCTCTTGTTTGAGATAGGTAAATCGCTGCTGAGAGAGCCGCAGTTCTTGACCACGCACTTCTGCCGTGACTAACGGGAACCCGGGTTGAAAGATCCAGCCGTTCATCAGTTCGGGCACCGGTTGGTGGGCCACCGCGCCAAGGGCCGTCCACAGATCTTTCGTATCGGCATTGGCATAGGCATGAGTGCGAAGATACTGTCGCACACCGTCTCGGAAGACCTGGGCGCCGATATGTTGCTCCAACATCCTCAGAACCGACGCGCCTTTCTCATAGGTCAAAATGTCGAACATCGCGTCGGCATCCTTCGGTGCACGAACCGGGTATTCGATCGGTCTGGTGCTCACCAGTCCATCGACCGAGAAGGCGGCCGCCCGCGCGACGCTGAAGGTCTCCCAACGTTTCCATTCCGGTTTCCACGCGTCGACGGCCAGCATCTCCATGAAGGTTGCGAACGCCTCGTTCAGCCAGAGCCCGTTCCACCACGACATGGTGACTAAGTCGCCGAACCACATATGGGCGTTCTCATGGGCGACCACATCGGCTACGCGCTCAAGCTCAGCATGGGTTCCGGTTTGTCGATCCACGAGTAACGCCGTCTCACGGAACGTGATGGCACCTAGGTTTTCCATAGCCCCCGAAGCAAAGTCAGGAATCGCCAAGAGATCGAGCTTGTCTCCTGGGTAAGGCATGCCGTAGTAATCTTCGAAGAACTTCAACGACGCCGCAGCGATATCCTGTCCGAACGGCGTGAGCGGTTGTTTCCCTGGGACTGTCCACAGCTGAAGAGGTGTCTTACCGACCCATACCGGCTCCGTCGCTTCCATACGACCGACCACGAAGGCCACGAGATAGGTCGACATTTTGATGGTGTCCGTGAAACGCACAACCTTTTTGTTGCTTTCAATCGACTCCGATGCGATAGACGTATTTGAAATGGCGGTGAAATGAGGGTCTACCACGAGGGTGGTCGCGAAGACGGCCTTAAAATCAGGTTCGTCCCAACAAGGAAAGGCTCGCCGCGCATCCGTAGCTTCGAATTGCGTGGCCGCCAACGTCTGCAAGGTTCCTGAAGCATCTTTGTATGTACTACGATAGAAGCCTCGGAGCTGATCGTTTAGTTTGCCGTGAAAGGCAAGGTGCAGCCGGCATTCTCCAGGTTGGATGGGTTCTCCAAACGTGAGCTTGGCCCGTTGCGCTTGCGGTTCCAGCTCGACCGATGCCGTGAGTGTCCGCCCCTGTTGCCCTTCACCGGTGGCTGACTCAATAACAAGATCGATAGCATTCAGGAGAATCGTCCGCGTGGTCTGTTTGACCGTGATCGCAATGTTCACCTGGCCCGTAAACGCGGCCGCTACGAGATTCGGTTCAAGCCGTAAGTCATACCGGGTGGGAACGATATGTCGTGGAAGTCGGTACGGATCGCTGCTGCTCGGCGTATCTGCAAGGGTCATATCTTCACCCTGTGGCCTGGTGGTTGGCGCGCCTGCGTGATGGGATAGTAAGAATGTATACGCTATCGGGACGGTCAGAAGGAAGCGTGTCCGGCGAAGAAGCGTGAGGAGGATCTCTCGTCGATTGATAGACCGGCCATCATCGGGAGGCATGAAAGGTTTGTACACCCTGTGGTGCACCAACGAGCAAGATGTTTGTCCTCCCGACAAAAAGTCCGGTTTCGACCACACCGGGGATCAGATTGAGAGCAGTTTCCAGCTCAGCTGGTTGATCGATGCGATTAAGATGGACATCAACGATAAGATGACCGGCTTCCGTCTTAAAGGGAACGCCGTTGCGTTCTCGCAACACGACGAGGCTTTTCGTGACCTTTTCAATCTCGCGTGCGGTGCTGCCCCACCCAAAAGGGATGACCTCGACAGGCAGCGGGAAGGACCCTCCGAGCACCGGTACCTGCTTGGTGTGGTCGATCATCACGATGAATTGCCTTGCGGACGCCGCCACAATCTTCTCCTTGAGGAGCGCTCCACCGCCGCCTTTGATCAGGTTGAAGTCTCGATCGACCTGATCGGCCCCGTCAATGGCAACATCGATCTCCCATCTACTTTCCGTGTCGACCAGTGGAATGCCGGCTCGCTTGGCAAGCGCCGCAGTTTCTTGGGACGTCGGCACACCGAGCAGGCTCATTCCGGCGCGGACTTTCTCGCCCAGCGCGACTACCATATGCCTGGCGGTCGATCCTGTTCCCAGGCCGACGACCATCCCATCGCGGACGAATTCAATAGCTCTTAAAGCAGCGGCCTGCTTGAAACGATCGAGATCGCTTGAGGTCATGATACCGGGGTCCGGGACAGGGCTCCTGCGACAGATGCGGCGCCGATCAGGGCCGTTTGCTGGTTCATGATGACTTTCACCGGCATCTGACTCATCAGTCGTTTGTAACGACCCTTATTGGTAAAGGCTTTCATGAACGTCCCATCTTGGAGTTTTGCGATAAGCTTGGGTGCGATCCCCCCGCCGACGTACACCCCATCAAGTGAAAGGGCCTTCAAGGCAAGATTCCCGGCTTCTGCCCCATAAATCGACGCGAAGAGGTCCAGTGTCTGCTCGGCAATCTCAGCTTGGCCTTGTAGCCCGGCTTGGGCAATTTCCGCGGGCGGGTTGCCGACCTTTATTTTTTCCGCCAGCCACGTCGGCTCATTCTTCTTGGTATCGCGTAAGAACTCATAGATGGCGTGGATACCGGGACCTGACAAAATGCGCTCATAGCTCACATGGAGGTACTGACTCCGTAAATAGCGAAGCAGGTCGATTTCTTGGTCGTTGTTTGGAGCGAAATCCGCATGCCCGCCTTCCGACGGCAGTGGACGATACGACTTGCCGTCCCAGAAGGAGATGCCTTCACCGAGTCCTGTCCCGGCGGCGATTAGCGCAAGGGCTTGTCGCTTTTTCGGGGGATTTCCAACATTGAGAACTTCAAGCTCGTCGTTCCGCAGCCAGAGGAGTCCGTACGCCGTTGCTTCCAAATCGTTGAGCAACTGCACTCGTGGAATATCGAATTGCTTGGCAATCGCGGGGCCATCGACGATCCAGGGAAGGTTCGTCGTTTGACAACGATTGTCGATAACCGGTCCCGCTATTCCGAAACATGCAGCTGACAGCTTCACCGGTTCGGATAGTGCTTGCGCTTTTGTTTCATCTTCCTTTCCTTGCTCAGCCGCCGGAGGAGCAGGGTGAGAAACCATCCTAGGCGGTGTGAGAAACTCGACCAAAATATCTTCCAACGATTTGTAATCCGCGCTAAGGAAAATTTCCAGACGCTGCGGTTCCACTCGCTCGGTACTCCAGTCGTAGAGCGCCAGATTGGTTTTGGTTCCCCCGATGTCCGCCGCCAGAATCATGTCTTCCCCCGATGTGACGGCGCTTTTTTCAGCCGCTGTGCTGCCGAGTCATCAAGCATCCACACGAGCCGACCCGACCCGGGTGATATCCTCGCTGCCGGCAATGAACGATCTGCATCAGATTCCGGCTCAAGAATCCTACGGACCATGTGAGCCTTTCCGGATCCCGCCACGAGGAAGAGTACCACAGCTGCATGATTGAGCACACCTAGGGTCAATGTCAGGCGAGACCTGACGCCTGTGGAAGCGTAACCAACCGTGACTATTTTATGGCTTTCCCGTAAGGCTGCGGTTCCGGGAAAGAGCGAGGCAGTATGCCCATCGTCTCCCAGGCCGAGCAGCACGAGGTCAATGGGGGGAATGTGTGGCGGTGGACTCTGGGTCAGCCTTCGTATGGTCTCCTCATATTCCTGAGCAGCTTCTGCCGTATCCTCATACTCACCTTTCATCCGAAAAACATGATTCGCAGGAATGTTAAGGGGTTGAAAGAGCGTGGTGTGAGCCATTTTGAAATTGCTGTCCGGATGGTCCGGTGGGACACAACGTTCGTCACCGAATAGGAAAAAAATACGTGACCAATCGATCCGCACCTTCCATTCTGGAGTAGCCATGACCTGATAGAGCGTCTTAGGCGTGGTCCCTCCGGAAAGGGCCATGATGAATCGCCCGCTGGACCGAATGGCTTGCTCGCTGATGGAAGCGATGAAGGCCGCAACATCCTGCGCCCATGCGTGTAGGTCGCCCGCAATGCGGATTTCTGGGATGACGGGCATATCAACTGCGAGTGAGTTGACGGCGCTTCTTCAAGGCTGTCCGGCTTCGGAATGATACCACCCCTAAGGCCGCTGGGATGGCGTTCATCGAGGCGCTTTGATCACGGCCTAATTCAACACGGACGGTATGACGATGGTACTGTTGACGCATCCGCTCCTGTACCTTCAGCCAGCCAAGACGCTCGACGATCTGCTTGCGGTCTGATTTCCACAGTTGATGGTCCTTCGACCAGAGTCGCTCAATAACCTGTTCACGGCTCAGAACATCGAAGGCCGGTTGGACCACAGAGTGGAAGGATGCAGGAGGCTTGGACTGCATAGACATAAGGAAACTCGCTGGCTTGAGTCCCGTTGAGGAATTGGGGACAGCGTGCCGTATCTTATTGAGCCGGCATAGAAAAGGCAACACGGACTCTGAACCCGCTATGCTATTTATTGGTTGGACGACGAATGACTAAAGCCATGCCGTCAACGAGAGACCAGGCTAAAGATTGTGCGTGATCGACCGAGAGCGTCAGCCGGAGATAAGCAGAGGAATCAGATGAGCGGTCCGTCCAAAGCCAATTCGTCCAGTCCTTCACATTTCGCCACCCGACTTTTCCCAGGAGGACGGCGCTTTGAAGAAGACTGTCGCCTCGGACCGATGGAACCACCGTAATGCGTAGGGAAGGACTGAAGGACAACACATAGTCGGTCGGCATATCGGCAAGAGAAATAGGTTCCTGCTCGATTCCTGCGCCTGGTTCGATCTTTCGTCTTACGACCGGAGGTCGGGCAGCCAATCGGTGGACCCCTTTCAAGCCATCCCGTGAGCCGGCAGACCAAGTAACGATGGGTATCTGATGAAGGCCGATCCCACGACCCTTGATATGAATTATGCTTCCGCTCAAATCTATCAGGAGATACGTTTGTGGGCGAGCCGCCAGCTTGAGTTCTTCTTCCAGGACGCGACTGGCCTCTTTCAGCTCCTTCGGGTCGTTGAGATTCAGATCAGGAAAGGCTTCGATGTCCTTGCCCCAGCTTGGTGCGGCAAAGACGAGCAAAAAGACAATGGCGCAGAAGTTCATAGGGGTATCTGCGCGCTCTTGGGGGATCAAAAAATCATGATCGGTGTCCCTACTCGCGCGAGCTTGTAGACACCTTTAAGGTCGTTGTCATTAAGCCGAATGCATCCATGCGTGACATTCTTCCCCAGCAAACGTGTATAGAGTGTCCCATGGATGAAATAACCCCTGCCGAATCCTAGTGCATATTCGCCAAGGACTCCCTGCTCGGCACGATCGGCGGCGTTTTGCGGAACCGCAAGTCCTTCTTCGATGAATGCCCAATCAGGTTTAATCCACGTGGGATTGGTTAATTTCGATTTGACGAGAAATTCTCCCCTTGGCGTATCGAAGATCCATTTGCTGTCGCTTTCACCGGGCTTTTCAAGAATCGTTCCGCTACCGGTCGAGGCAATCGCATCCAGGACCACTTGCTCTTGGTGCTTCACATAAAGCCGGTTCCTCGCCGTATCAACTAGGATATAGGGTTGGTTCGGCATGAGTTGAAACAGCTGCTTGGAGAGCACTTTATACCTGGCTTGCAATGTACGGAGATCCACTTTCTCCTGGACCGCAGGTTGCTGGACTGGCTGGAAGTCTCCGGGCGCTACACGGTCGGAAGTCGCGGCACTCACGACCAAGAGTACAAGTAGGAGGACGGCTAAAATTGGAAGAAGGAGTCGACCCATCAGTCTGCGCTCAGATTTCGTCTCTCCGTTGGGCGAGTTCAGATAAGGCTAAGGCCACCGCGTTTTCTTTTGTCAAGGCACCGACAATCGTGACCGGTGTCCCGACGGAGACGCCCTCGTAGAGAACAGCCATATTCGGATTATCGAGCATGACGCACCCAAGGGTCTGAGCCAAGAGTTCATTGTCGGCTCCATGGATCTCGATTTGGCCTCCGATGCCTTTGGCCGGGCCGATCCGACCCGACTTCTTCGCGCGGTCGAATCGCCGACGATCTTCGGCATTGGGATAATCCAGCGCTAGAGCTCGGTAGAATTGCGTCTGCCCCGGACCGCGCTTGTCCGTTACACGATACCGACCTTCCGGTGTCGCTCCGTCCCCTTGGAACTGTTTTTCCAGCATACCGTTGAACCCCAGTCTGACTGGGTATGATAGCACCTTCCGTCCGCTTTTGTAGAGAGTCAATTCACGGTCGGCCTTGTTTATCACGATCGCCGTGGATTCGTGGATTCGTGACCAACTGATGGTCTGTTTGGCCAAGGTCTGCCAATAGGCGATTCGGCTCTCGTCTGCGTATCGTCCTAATTCTCGACTGAGCAAGAAAGCTTGGGCCTTTAGGGCCTGATCGGCTTTCTCTGCGGCTTGGATGGCTCGTTGGAAGTCTTTTTGCTCAAAGAAGGCGCGGGCCTGTTTAACAAGGAGATCCGTTTGAACGGCTTTTTCTCCCAGAAGAATGCGCCCATCGATCGATTCGACTCTTGAAGTAACGGTATGAAGCTCTTCTTCAAGGCGTGCTACCTTCGCCTGTGCCGTGCGCTGTTGAGAGGCTTGTCGCTCGTGCAGATGGGAAACGGTACGTTCCCCTAAAATATACAGTCCGCGGAGTTCATTCTCTAGATCGCTCGATTCCCATGGCCATCTGATCAGATCATCGTCCAATTGGATACGTGCCTTCAGAGAAACCCACTGGCGAACGAACCGTCCATACTCCTCAGGCGCGGCTTCTGGAGCCCGCAATGCAATCAAATCCTGATCGATAGATTCAAGAGCGACCAGAAGATCCGGCGGAACGGCTTGAACGCAACCGGTCAAGCAGAGGACGAAGACGATCGCGGCTAGCGTCTTATGTGGTTGGACAGGCGCCATGCCGTGCGTTACTTTGTCTTTGCAGACTTTCCTTTTCCCACTTTCGCAAGAGCGTTCTGTATTTCGGTTGACACGCCTTGGCTCATATCATGAATGGCTTTCGCCTGAGTTTGCGCGGCTGGATAATCTTCCTTGTCGATCGAGGCTTGAACCTGTTTCAGTAACGACTTCAGTCCTTCCACGTCATTCTTAATGGCCTCCACCGCCGCGCGATCCTTCCCGACCGGTGCCCTGGCGACCAAATCCTGGGTTGCTTTCACCGCCTCTTCAGCAACCTGTTGAGCCTGCAAGGCCGCTGCCTTGGCCTCTTCCTTCTTTTGGGTTGAAGTCGCCTTGATCCGCTCGCTCTCGGCCTTGGCCGAGGCCGACAGTTGTTCAGCCTTGCCGTAATCGCGAAACAGTGTGAACTTCTCATCCTGATCAGCGACTTCCTTTCGCAATGCAGCAAGGGTTCCTTCTAACTTGGCGTACTCATCTGCGCTATAGGTCGCAGCGCCGCTTTCCTGTGCTTCTTTGAGAGCCTTTTCCGCTTCCTGGACTTGCTGGGTGGGTGGCTCCGCACATCCACCCAGCGTAACGAGAGTCAGGGCGAGGGAGATAAAGTACGCTTTTCTCAACATAGCGAAGGACCTCCTTAATGGGTTCTACTCAGAATTCAAGGCAGTTGAGTTTTCGTCAGGCCTTTATGTAGCTCCATAGTCTCTGCCATAGTGTTTGACAGATGTAATCTAAACGCCAACGCTGGCATCAAGTGCAAGATCCGCAGCTTACCAGACTTGGACCGCCAAGCATACTGACAGTCTTAAGACATGCAGCAAGCTCGGTGCCATAGATATCGTCAGATGTTCGTCGTTGTAGGATAAAGAATCAACCTTTTTCACATTTTTCCGATGGTTTGATCATCCCTGGGGCTTCCGACCTGGGGCATTCTAGTGGCAGAAAGCAAAAGCGCCTCAATGCTGCGGATAGTGCTGACCGAGAGCAGTCGTTGCCAATCGGAGGATCTAAAGATCGCAAGCGCATAAATTGACAGGCTCAAGTGCCTCCCCTATAATTCGCGGTTCATTTGGATCCTCTATTCACAGTGGGGGAACGGAAAGGAGACTATGTCTTTCACATTTCAACAACCGTCTAACCTGAAAAAGAAACGTGAACACGGTTTTCGGAAACGTATGAGCACGAAGAATGGTCGCAAAGTGCTGGCTCGCCGGAGGGCGAAGGGACGAGCTCGGTTGACTGTCTAGTCACATCGCGAGTGATCAGCAGGTGTCTTTCGGGTGGTTCTCCGACCTCTGGCGTTGCCGTTAGACGTGCGTTCACCCACCGGTTAAGCGTCTTGGTCATCTCAGAGGTCATGGACGGATGGGATGCGGCGAAGAGACTTCTCCTTTTCCAATAAGACCGAAGGTACAGAGGCGAGATGTCGTCTTCTTACGCAACAACCGTGACATTGAAGCCGTCAAACATCGCGGTCGCCGAATTTCGACCGCCCTCTTCAATCTCGTGGTGTACAAGATGGATGGTGACCCGAGCCGCGTCGGGATTATTGTCGGAAAACGATTTGGAAACGCGGTCCGACGCAATCGAGCCAAACGAGTATTTCGTGAACTGATACGGCAAGTACATCAGGAATTAGTCCCGGGATGGGGCCTGCTCGTGTTCCCAAAGCCAGACGCCCTAGTTCCACTCCGGGAGGGGTTGCTGCACGCGTGGGTAACCTCACTGGAGCGCCTGCGGCTTCTTCGACGAAGAGAATAGAGCATTTGATATGCAATCGTTCTGTCTGTGGCTGATTCGAGGGTATCGTCTTGTCGTTTCCCCTTTATACGGTCGCACATGTCGATTCGATCCCAGTTGTTCACAATATGCCTCGGATGCGGTCACAAAATACGGAGCATTACAGGGACTCGGCCTAGCCATCCTCCGGCTTATGAAATGTCACCCCTTCCATCCCGGGGGAGACGACCCGGTCAAGTAGCGACAATTACATTTTTCTAAAGAAAGCATCACTTCTTCATGTTCATGGAAAAGCGAGTCATCGTGTTCTTGGTACTCTCCCTTGCCATTATCTTTGGGTACGAGTACCTGCTCAGCGAGCTGGGCCTCCTCCCTCAACCGACCATTTCGAACCCGGCGGAACCTTCCACGAGCGATACGTCACCCTCTACCACCACCGGTCCTGGATCTTCGGCCTCAAACGGTTCCGTAACCAAGGAGACTACGGCGCCAAAACCCCCCGGTGGAAATGTTAGGGGTCAGGAGTCACGCGGAACACCCTCCGCAGTCGAGTTCATCGAAGTTGAAACGGACCTGTATCGGGCAAAGTTCACGACCCGGGGGGCCGCGCTGATCAGCTGGGAACTCAAGCGCTATCGCAGCAGTTCGGATGGGAAGTCCTCGGTGCAACTCGTGAGACAAGAAGGCAAGTTTCCCGATCCACTCACGGTGACGACGGATGACGCCTCTCAGGCAATGGAATTAAGCGAGGGTGTTTACAAGGTTGAAAGGGATTTTACGGCCTTGGACCAAAGCCACCCCACGGGTCATATCACCTTCTATTATGAAAGTCCGACCGGCCTACGCTTGGAGAAACAACTGACCTTTCGTGCCGGTAGTTATATTGTGGACATCGCCTTGAAATCCAGCGGACTTGCTGGTCCGGTGAAGATCGGATTAGGGACCAATTTTGGAGTGGTGGAATGGGGCGAGGGGTTCATCGGTTCTGTCGGTGCGGCCTCGCTTATTGACGATACGATTGAAACGGACGCGCCGGAATCCGACGTCGAGCGCAAGGGCTCCGTGAAATGGGTGGCGCTGCAAGATAAATATTTCATTGCCGCACTTATTCCAAAGACCAGCGCGTCCGCTTTGCCCAGGAAGCAAGGCGACAAGCTCGTTTCCACCGCGGTTCGCTTGGCAGCCGATTCGTCCGGAGCGCCTCTTGAGCTCCAATTATTCGCCGGTCCCAAGGAGTATGACACACTGCAGAGTTTGCAGATTCGGCTTGAAGATACCATTGATTTTGGATGGTTTCTGTTCGGTAGTTGGGACATGGTGAGGGCCGTCGCCAAGCCCATCTTCTACGTATTGCGCTATATCAATGATTACACGCATAACTATGGACTCACCATCATCCTGCTGACGGTTATCATCAAGCTGTTGTTTGTTCCCCTGCAATACAAGAGTTACACATCCATGAAGCAGATGCAGGGAATCCAGCCGAAGGTGGCGGCTCTGCAAGAGAAATTCAAAGACGATCGTGAGCGTTTGAACAAGGAACTCATCAAGCTCTACCGCGACCACAAGGTCAATCCCGTAGGCGGCTGTCTCCCCATGATATTGCAGATGCCGGTATTCGTCTCGCTGTTCAATATTCTTTACATGACCATCGATTTGCGCCAAGCGCCGTTGGGATTGTGGATCAGCGATCTGTCGGTTCAGGATCCGTACTACATTCTACCCATCATTATGGGAATCAGCATGGTGGTCATGCAGAAGATCCAACCGACGACCATGGATCCGACTCAGGCGAAAGTCATGCTGATGCTACCGGCGGTCATGACGTTCCTGTTTATCAATTTTCCTGCTGGTCTCGTGTTGTATTGGTTGACCAATAACGTTCTCACCATCGTGCAACAGTTCGTCACTGATCGCTTCATTTATCGAACGCCTCCCGCAGCTTCGGCTGCAGATGAACAAGGTGATAAGAAATGATGTTCTGTCCCTGTGGTTTGATGTGATTGGTCGTTCCGTGCGTGTGTGAATATGCCGGCCGTTGGAACGCCAGACGATACGATCTGCGCGATCGCTACACCCAGCGGTGAAGGCGGTATCGGCATCGTTCGCATAAGCGGGCAGCATGCCGTTGATGTAGCGAGTCACATCGTTCGACTGCGTTCGAACCGATCGCTTCATGGAGTCGCTTCTCACAAGCTGCATCTGGCCGATATTCTCGTTCCTCCCATGCCGTCGCTCCCCAGCTGGTCCACTTCCACGACATCTCATTCGGCCGAAGAGATAGTCGACGAGGCCTTGGTCGTCTACATGAAGGCACCTCGATCGTTTACCGCAGAGGACGTCGTTGAGATTCATTGCCACGGAAATGGGTTCGTGCTTCAACGGGTCTGTGAGGCGTGCGTCGCAGCCGGGGCCCGGTTCGCACAAGCAGGAGAGTTTACCAAACGGGCTTTCTTGAACGGTCGCTTGGACTTATCTCAAGCGGAGGCCGTGCTGGACACCATCAAAGCCAAGTCCGACTTCAGCCTCAAATTAGCTCAGCGCCAACTCCGCGGCGAACTTGCAGAGCAAGTGCACCGATTGCGCACCCGCCTCGTGGGTGTGCTGGCTCACCTCGAAGCGGGAATCGACTTCACCGGAGAAGATATTGAGTTTCTTGGGCGTGATGAGATGATTGTGTCACTCCGGGAAACGTCGGATGAGGTACGTCGAATGTTGGCGACTGCGGAGACCGGACGCCTGCTGCGCGACGGAGTCAGAGTGGTTATCGCCGGGGAGCCGAATGTCGGTAAATCGAGCCTGTTGAACAGGTTGCTGCACGAAAACCGAGCGATCGTAACGGACATCCCCGGTACGACGCGTGACGTGATCGAAGAATCGGTCGTGTGGCAAGGACTGCGCGTGACATTGGTCGACACCGCGGGGATACGCGATACAACGGACCTCGTCGAACTGGAAGGCATCCGACGGTCCAAGGAAGCTCAGGACCAGGCAGATATCGTGTTACATGTCATGGACGGCACTCGACCGGCAACGATAGACCTGGTGAATCTCCGCCAACCTTCCGCTGGTCCGAAACATGTATTGGTCATCAATAAAGTCGATCTGCTCCCGGCGGACGCGGTACAACGGCTGGCAGATGATTTTCCCGGGTGCACAGGGTGCAAGGTCCTTCACATTTCTGTTCGAACGGGCGAAGGGCTGGAGGGATTGAAGGAAGCTATTCGGGCACAATGTATCACACCGTCTTTTGAATCGATCGATGATGTCATGATCACTCGTCTTCGCCATCGCGTTGCGCTCGAGCGTGCCGGGGTGGCGCTTAAGGAAACACTCACCTCGATTGACGAAGGCCTAGAGCCGGAGTTTGTGGCCGTCGATCTTCGAGAAGCCGCAGATGCGCTGGGCGAAATCGTCGGGGTCATTTCGTCCGATGAAGTGTTGGACCGAATTTTCTCCGAGTTTTGTATCGGCAAATAGAGGAATCGATGTCCACTGTATTTGATGTCATCGTCGTCGGGGGTGGTCATGCCGGCTGCGAAGCGGCGCTCGCTGCGACCCGAATGGGAGCGAAGACCTTACTCCTGACGATGGAATTGGGGCGAATCGCCCAGATGTCGTGCAATCCGGCGGTCGGGGGGATCGCCAAAGGACACCTCGTCAAGGAAATCGATGCGCTCGGCGGTGAGATGGGGCGGAACACGGATCGCTCCGGGATTCAATTCAGATTCATCAACACAAGCAAGGGTCCGGCGGTGCGAGCGTTGCGCGCCCAGTGCGACAAGTCGCTGTATCGCATGGCTATGCAGGAGACCCTTGCCTCCCAGGAGCACCTCACCCTTGCAGAGGGAGTCGTGGATCGGCTGCTCGTGACAGGAAGTGCGGTAACCGGGATTGTGACCGGCGCAGGCGAGACGATCTATGCGAAGGCGGTTATACTGACATCAGGTACATTCCTTAAGGGACTTATCCATATCGGAATGCATCATTTCCCAGCGGGCCGTGCGGGAGAAGCTTCGGCAGAACATCTTTCAGATTGTATGCGGGACCTTGGGTTCGAGGTAGGGCGTCTCAAGACCGGGACTCCTCCTCGGTTAGATCAGGCCACAATTGATTTCTCGGTGATGATTCCTCAGCCCGGTGATACACCACCTACGCCGTTCTCCTATCGCACCCGGCACATCACTACCAGGCAGATTCTCTGTCACCTGACATATACCGGCCCAGAGACACACGAGATGATTCGAAAGAATCTCGACCGCTCGCCGCTGTACAGCGGCGTCATTGAATCCACTGGACCCCGGTACTGTCCCTCCATCGAAGATAAGGTCGTGCGTTTTGCCGAAAAGCAACGGCACCAGATTTTTATTGAGCCTGAAGGCCTCGACTCGATCGAATTTTATCCGAACGGTATTTCAACCAGCCTGCCGGTTGATGTCCAGACAGCTATGCTAAAGACTATCCCCGGATTGGAGCAGGCCCGAATACTCAAGCCTGGCTATGCGATCGAGTACGATTACTTTCCCCCTCGCCAACTCTACCGGACCCTCGAAACAAAGCTGGTCACGGGCCTCTATCACGCCGGGCAAATCAACGGGACTTCCGGGTATGAAGAAGCTGCGGCGCAGGGTTTAGTTGCCGGGATCAATGCGGTCTTGAAGCTGCGAGAGAGGCCTCCTCTCATTCTCGACCGTTCCCAGGCCTATATAGGAGTACTGATTGATGATCTTATAACAAAGGATGCTTACGAACCTTATCGGATGTTCACCTCGAGAGCGGAGTATCGATTACTTCTTCGTCACAACAATGCAGACCTTCGGCTCATGCCGCTTGGATACGACATCGGTCTAATCCCCGATGACGCGCACGAGAGGTTTTTGCGAAAGCGGAATTTGATCGAAAGGGAGATCAACCACCTCAATGCAGTGAGACCGACATTCACTGAAGAAATCCGTTTGCAGAGCAAAGGTACGTATCTCGAGAATGCTACCGCCGCCATGACCATGGCACAACTTCTTCGCCGCCAAGGGTCTAACTATAGAAATCTACTAAGAAGTTTTGGGATGGATTTCATTCCGGATGATGAAGTTGGTGAAGAAGTTGAGCTCCAGATTAAGTACGAAGGTTATGTACGTCGGCAGATTCAACAAGTGGAGAAATTCAAGAGGCTTGACAAAAAATTGATCCCCCAGACATTCGATTACAATTCCGTTCCCGGATTCTCAAAAGAAGTTCTAGAGAAGTTCAACAGAGTAAGACCCGAGACAGTCGGCCAGGCATCGAGAATATCCGGCGTGACCCCCGCTGCCATATCCTTACTGCTTGTTGCGATAGAAAAGAGCAGGCGCCAACCTTCTCCCACTCAGCGAATTGCCTAAAAATATTGAACCTGCCCTACTTCCCTATTGACCTCACTCCCACATCAGCGTAATTGTTCCACGTGGAACATGAAAGCTCGGCTTTCTTAATTTTACAGGAAAGCTCAGCCGAAATCGGCGTGCCGCTCAGCATTGAACAGGTGCAACGGTTCGTGGTCTACCTTAATCAGCTTCAAATCTGGAATCAGTCCATCAATCTCACCAGTATTACCATAGATGATGAAATTATTATCAAACACTTCATAGATTCCCTCGCTGCGCTCAGAGCCCACCATATCGACTTTGGGACAAGACTCCTCGATGTCGGAACTGGTGCCGGGTTCCCTGGGATTCCTCTGAAGATCGCACGACAGGATTTGAACATTACGCTCCTAGAGCCGGTGAAAAAAAAAGCCTCTTTTCTTCGTCTCATAATTGGCCTACTACGGCTTGAGAACGTTGTGATTTTCGAGGGGAGTCTTCAGGAATTCATGAGTGAATGCCAGCCATGTTCATCATTCGATTATGTAACTACACGCGCACTGAAACATGACTTGATCCTCCGCGATGGCACAACGCTCCTTAGAAAAGGAGGCAAAGTAATCCTCTATTCTTCCCAGGGGATTATGCCGGTAGATCTTTCACCTCGGTGGTCACTGATGAATGAATATGCATTTAAGCTTCCTAAAGGCTATGGGCGGCGAGTCATCTCGGTCCTCACACCTGCGGCATAACTTAAATTTCCATGTTCCACGTGGAACAAATCAACGTCATGGAGCGCCTGCATGGGAAAGGTCGTTGCAATCGCAAATCAAAAGGGTGGGGTAGGCAAGACTACCACGGCGATAAATCTCTCATCATCCATTGCCCTAGAAGGAAGATCCGTGCTGCTCATCGATATGGATCCGCAAGGAAATTCGACGAGCGGTCTCGGTATTGAACATGGAGCTTTGAAAGATACGACTTACGAGTGTCTTGTACGAATGAGCGCAATCCAAGAATCGTTGATTGAGACATCGGTTCAGGGCCTTACGCTCTTGCCGGCTAACGCAGATCTTTCCGGTGCTGAGGTCGAGCTTGTCAATGTTGAAGGACGCGAAGGTCGCCTCAGAACTGCTATCTGTGAGGTCAAAGGAAAATATGACTTTGTTTTTCTCGATTGTCCTCCGGCTCTAGGGATACTCACTATTAATGCGCTTACTGCCGCCGATTCGGTTCTGATACCGGTTCAATGCGAATACTATGCGATGGAAGGTCTGACCAGGCTCCTCGGAAGCATCGACCTCGTTCGCCAATCGTTTAACTCAAACCTTGTCCTTGAGGGAATCGTCCTCACGATGTTTGATTCGCGCAATAGCCTAGCCAGACAGGTCGCCGAGCAAGTACGGTCTCACTTCAGCGATAAAGTTTATCAAGCCGTCATCCCGCGCAATGTCTCGCTCGCAGAAGCCCCCAGCTATGGTCGACCGGGAATCTTGTACAACGTGTCTTCCGCAGGTTCTCAGGCATACGTAAATCTAGCTAAGGAGTTCATCCGCCATGGAGAAAAAAGCCCTCGGTAAAGGTTTGGGCGCTCTTTTACCATCCCCCAAGGTGAACCAACCAACGGAGCCCGCCGATGTTCAGCGGATACGCATCGAAAATATTGTGCCCAATCGCTATCAACCGCGGCACACCTTCCCGCAGGATGAGCTCGCCGAACTGACGGCTTCCATCAAGGAAAGCGGCGTGCTACAGCCCATTATAGTCCGCCGCAAGGGTGACGGCGTCTACGAATTGATTTCCGGAGAACGCCGATGGCGCGCGTCGAAGGAAGCCGGCCTGGAAACTATTCCTGTCGTCATTCGCAACTGTAGCGACCAGGAGGCCCTCTTACTGGCATTGGTGGAGAATCTTCAGCGAGAAGACTTGAATCCAATGGAGACGGCACGGGCGTATTCGCGCATGACGACTGAATTCGGGCTTACGCAAGAGGCGATTGCCCTCAAAGTCGGTCGCGATCGCTCCTCCGTCGCAAATTGCGTTCGATTGATCCACTTACCCTCCGAGGTACAGGAACTCGTCGAAGGAGGCACCCTCACTACCGGTCACGCCAAAGCCCTTCTCAGCCTTCCATCAGCGGAGGAGCAGCTTCGGATCGGGAAGATGGTGGCCGCGGCAACTCTTTCAGTCAGAGAAACGGAAAAACTTGTAGAGCTCTCCATTGTACGAAAGAAGCGGCAACCGAAAAGTCCCACCAGTTCACCATGGACCGATCTTGAAGCCCGATTACAAAAACGCCTTGGCACCAAAGTGACGATCCACCCCCACAAGCAGGGAGGGAAGGTCGTTATCCACTATTTTTCCCCCGACGAATTGGATGGAGTTGTAACGACCCTACTGAGTTAGCGGGCACCCCTACCCCGGGCCTTGTAGTCGCCCTAAAAATGGATCTTGTTACTTTTCTAGGCATATCGACGCTAAATATCTCAACGGAACAGACCGATACGGTGTTTAACGATAAGGACTCTGCTCTGATAAAATCCGCTATCCCAAATCGTGAGAGGAGGAGAGCGTATGTGGAAGGACAAGCAAGACGGTCGGCGTTCCGATGATGTTGATATTGAAGACAACGCATCGAGCCTGGAGCCTATGCGACACGACTCGGGGCAGCAGGATGTCAGTGCGTTTGTCGGAAAAGGTGTCGTGTTCAAGGGCACCATCACCTACAACGGGACCGTCCGGATCGATGGAACCCTTGACGGGGAAATCCATACAGACGGCATCCTATTGGTCGGCGAAGAAGCGGTCATTACGGCAAAAGTTACCGCCGGCACCATTGTCTGCAAGGGAAAGATAACGGGGGATATCAATGCAAAAGATAAGATGAAGTTGCGCGCTCCTGCCATCATCAACGGCGGCGTCACGACACCGATGCTCTCAATCGAAGAAGGGGTCCTCTTTAACGGCACCTTAGAGATGGAGCAGGCTACCTCCTCCATGAAACGTGAAACGCCCCCTCTTCATTCAGTCGGAAGTTCCGGCGAACCTGCCATTCGGAGGGTCTCCGCCTAGCCATGTGATACACTAGACGACAAAGAGAGGAGGCTCTTTCATATGGACTTACCGAAGAGCCTCCATTCCAGTCTACATCCCATTAGAGAACAGTGCCTCGTCGGTTTGTCAAAAGGAGCAAGCAAAGCTGATGTGGGCCCTAAGCGACAAATCTGCTCAAGACTCAAGCAACAGCGATAACTTTACGTTCCTTGGGAGAGGAGTGGATTTCAAGGGCACTCTCAATTTTGATGGAACCGTCCGCATCGACGGCCGTGTGGAAGGGGAAGTGCACACCACCGGTACTCTCATTATCGGAGAGCAAGCCGTTATCAAAGGTATTCTTTCAGCCGGCACGCTCATGACGAGCGGCAAGGTCAACGGCACCGTCACGGCCACTGCAAAAATCCAGATCCTAAAACCAGGGATTCTTATCGGAGATATTCGCACACCAGGCATCTCGATCGAGGATGGCGCCCACTTCCATGGGATGTGTGACATGGGGGCTCACAAGTGGGTCGACGAAACTCCGTCCTCGTCCAAGAGCGTTCACGATTTGGCGACTCATCGCGGCAAGGTTCGGGGGACGGACCTCTAGCCCTTTATACCTATACCCGGTACAATGCGCCTTCAATGACTCGCCCTACCGTCCTTCTCGGTATGAGTGGCGGAGTGGATAGCTCCGTGGCCGCCGCATTGCTCGTCCGCCAGGGATACCAGGTGCACGGTATCACCCTGCAGGTATGGGAGCACGAGGATGAAACGATATCCCCATCGAAAAAATGGCAAGAACGAGGATGTTGTAAGGTCGGCATCGCTAAGCACGTTGCCGACCTTCTCAACATCTCCCACGAAGTCATTGATACCCGTGAGGCATTTCGAAAAGGTGTGATTGACGACTTTCTCCAAGGTTATACGACCGGCACGACCCCCAATCCATGCGTCCGTTGTAACGAGAGAGTAAAGATACGGAGCCTCATGGAACTTGCGAACACGCGTAACATCCAATACGTGGCGACAGGACATTACGCTCGTGTTCACACCAGCAACGGAACGTCGCTCTTGGCCCGGGCCAAGGACGAACGGAAAGATCAGACCTATTTTCTCTACCGCGTCTATTCTCAGTGGTTGTCCAGGCTCCTCTTCCCTCTCGGCAACTTGACTAAATCGGAGGTCTGGAACGAAGCCGAAGCCATGGGGCTACCAGCCGATGAGCTGAAGGAAAGTCAGGAGATATGCTTTGTGACTCAAGGAGACTACCGTACCTTCATCGAGAAGGAGACTCCCGAAGCGAAGAGACCCGGACTCTTTATCGATGAAGCAGGCCGGCCCCTCGGCCAGCACGAGGGGATTGCGTTCTACACACCGGGTCAGCGCCGGGGTCTTGGCATTGCCACTGGACAACGCCTCTATGTTCAACGAGTACATCCCGCCGCCAATACCGTCGTCCTCGGATCGGAGGACTCCCTGCGGAGACAGGAATGCACGGTGGGCGACCTCAACATCTTGGCACCCTATGTCTTGGAGGGTCAAACCGAAGCAAAGATCAAAGTCCGCTATGCCACTCCCCCGACACCTGCCCTTCTCTCGCCATTGACTTCCTCGACTATCCGGGTTCGGTTCAGTGAGCCTCAACGAGCCTTAAGTCCCGGCCAATCGGCCGTCTTTTACGAGGGAGACCATGTCCTGGGAGGAGGAATTATTCAAGCATTCTGAGCTCTCCTACCTGGCTCTCTTCTTCTTGACTTGTCCTGTGATCTTCCTATAGCCTTCGCAGTTAGTGGAGCCAGCGTGAGGCCCCACCATTGAAAGATATAAACATTAGGTCCATGCGCGGCACATTCAGCTGAGGTTTCAATGTTCGGTTCATTCGGATGGATGGAATTAATGCTGATCTTGATCATTGTCTTGATCATTTTCGGCGCCGGTAAACTTCCGCAACTGGGGGAAGGCCTCGGTAAAGCCATCAAAGGCTTCAAGAAGTCCGTGCATGAGGCCGATGCAATTGACGTGACACCCCCTGAACCGTCTCAGCAGACCCAGTCGCAGGCTGCCTCATCCCATCCGGTGAGCGGCCAATCAGAAACTTCACCACCGCCCACTTCCCAAGCGATGCAACCCGGTCAGGTGAAACAAGGGTAACGGCCTGAGTGCGCTGTGACAAGCTGTGACGACTGGACAGCAGAACATTAACGACATCACCTTCACTGCCCTGAATCATGTTTGGACTGGGAGCCAGCGAGATCTTAATTATTTTGGTCATCGCCTTTCTCCTATTTGGTCCAAAACAGCTTCCGGAAGTCGGACGTCAAGTCGGCAAAGCCATCCGAGGCTTTAAAGATACGGCCGAGGATCTTCGAAAGTCTGTGGAGCCGGAACTGAACATGATTCACCAGGAGGTGAAAATGGTCGAACAGGACTTTCAAGCGTCCATGAAAGAAGCCGAAGAAGAAATCACTGCTGCGGGTAAGCAACCGGAAGACGCGTCTCTCACCAAGCCAAGTCAGACATAACCAGACATGATCAGTGCGGTGGTTTTACGAAGAGGAAACGGGCAACATAGATTCTCCTCTATTTCCACGCTCTCATCGAACCTTCCCATTGACCATTTCATACGGGAATCCAGGTATCGGTTGTCTTTCTTGTGTTGACCACCCACGCGAGTCGGCTCATCTCTTCTCCTGTTCATGGATACCGTAACGACCATTCCTAACTGCACAGGTGGGGCACCTCGGACTATACCCCTCCTCCCGGTTATCGCGGCGGCGATCGTCCTCTTTGCCTGGTGCAGTCCGGCTCAGAGCGCTTTTCAATTGCCAGAAGGCGAGAAAATCACCAATCCGATCGTCATCGGGCGCGGGATACCTCAGAAAGAGGCCTACGAACCGTTCGACCCGAAGATCGGCAGAAACTTCGACATTAGAAACCTGTGGATGCGAGCCGACCTCCGCGTACGGCCCGAATACCGCAACCACGTCTGCTTCGGCGGTGGTATTGGAGCTGCCGGGCAATGTAACGCCCCCACTCCTGCTCCAAATAGTCTTACAGGCAAAGCCAACGATCAATTCGTCCAGCAGCTGACCCGTTTGGGGATCGGCTACGATCTGTCACCTGATGTCAATTTTTATTTTGAGTTCCAGTATTCCAGTACCTGGGGTGGTAATGGAACACCTGTCGGACCCGGTGGCGCGGGAAACAACGGCGACCCTTTGACGCATACATGTGGAGCGACGCCGGCTCAAGGCGGAAGGTCATCATGCTCACTTGGCATACGAGCCGGCTACATGTTGCTCCGGAACATTGCCGGCGTACAGGGCTTGGGCTTAAAGGCCGGTCGCCAGTATGTGGTCTTCGGCGATCAGAGCTTGTTTGGCCACTTCGATTGGGCCAACACCGGCTACTCGTTTGATGGCATCATGATGCAATACAGCCACAGCATCATGGACTCCCATGTCGGCTGGTTTCGAACAGCAGAAACGGACCTCCCGCAAGGGGCATCGCTTGGCAGCGGAGGCCCGAACATTGCCGGCACAGGCCAAGCTCAGAATGCGGCCGGTGATGCCGACCTGATCATATTTTACAATCAGATCAAGACGGTCCCTGGGTTTCTCATCGAACCATTCTATGCCTATTACAAGAGCAACCTGGGTGGAGGGGATATTTCATCTCAGGGGCTGGGCACCCCGAAGCACGGCAATCAGACCCGCCATACCGTCGGGGGACGGGTTGCGATGAAAAAGGGCTATTTCGATGCGTCCAGCGAAGTCGTCTATCAATTCGGTCAGATGGGCGATACCGCCGCCAGTGCAAGCAGCCTGTGCGGCGACCCCGGCGGTGAAGGCAAATGTCTCCATATCAATGCCTGGGCAACCAGAAACTGGATCGGGTATACCGCCTTCAACTTGCCGGGGAAACCTCGCATCGCGTTCAATTTCGACTATGCCTCAGGAGACGGCCGTGCGAATTGTACCTTAAACGCGGCCTACGGCGACTGCAAAAGTGCGAACACCTTTGAAAACTTCTTTCCCACCAATCACATTCACATGGGGTACATGGATGTCATGGCGTGGAAGAACATGATGAGTTTCTCGGGTAATTTCCAAGCGCGCCCGACCAAAGACGATCATATCGAAGTGTGGTACACAAACCTCCACTTGGCCAATGCCCGTGATAATTGGTATCGCGCAAGCCAGGGGGTCTACGTCTTTTCACAACCGGACAATACGGAAACCCATATCGGCGACGAAATAGACGTCGTCTGGACACACTTCTTTATGAGCGGCATGGTGGCCTTTCAAGCCGGCTACGGCCATCTGTGGCCCGGATCCTATATCTCACGCAATTTGGGCCTTCGGGCGGTAGGGCAAGATTGGGCTTACGCTCAGCTATGGATAAACTTCTAGAGCACTCGCACTCATTCAAAACGGCCCGCCTTGGCAAACCGTTCCTGAAGCTCGCTATAGTTCTGTGTGACGGGAAACCCAG
>DATIGP010000149.1:0-4464 GCA_035454625.1 Nitrospira sp. | reverse complement strand
TAGCGAGCGCCTGGAAGGCGAATATGCGGAGGTGCGTACCAAGCTCATCTCAAGCAAAGTCGAATATCCCATGGATTATCGGCTGATCAATAAGGCGGGCCGCTGGTATGCCTACGATATCGTGGCCGATGGCGTGAGTCTGGTGCGGAATTACAGAAGCCAGTTCGACAAAATCTTGAAAACCGGCTCGTACGAGGAACTCGTCAGTCGCTTGAAGGACCATAGCCTCACCCACGAATCTCAGCATTGACTCTTCACGAAGTGGCGCTATCTGATTCTTGAGCGGAGGCCTCGGTGAGAGGAACACTCCGGATACAGAGGCCGAGCGCAGGGGCGGTGAGCAAGCCCGCCAGACGAGCGGGAAGCCTAAAACCCCTCCAAGGCTTCACCATTCGAGCCAAGCTCTCTAGACCCGCCTCCGCTCTTCTTGTGTGTTCTGCAGAAGCTTCCCCCAACTAAACCCTCTAATAGCGGTTTCCTTTTTTGACACCTATTGATAGTAAGCAGAGATGGTAGGCGGGAAAATGGCAAAACGGCCCGCTCTTGTGTGGACTACGGGGTCTGTTACACCGGCCAGATCAGGTTTCAGCAGTCCTTCAGTCGCTTGAGGCTGACTGCCCCGCGCCTCAATCTTCATACAGGCTCGCATCTACGGCCGTGCCTAGTGGCACCGACGATTGATAGCGCGTCCCTCGAACCCCAACCCGCAACTCCCGTCCAGCGCCCGCATCCTTTGCGTTTTCCGCTGCACAAGAACGGGTCTCACTGCTTGAGGCTGCCGACCTCTGCTAGGCTCAAGCCACCTCCTCTAGTTTCCAGGTAACCACCTCACGAAAAGAATCAATGATGCGTGACTTCGTACTCTACACTGGAGGTGGCACAATGACTCCTTCTTTCATTAAGACGCGGACCGCCTCACGGACCTGTCCAATTCGTTCTATTGCCCCCGCCATCAGCTGTTGTTTCGTCCGGCTTAATTGAGCCAACCCCTGCTCTTGCGCCTTAAGTGCCGTTGCGGCTGCAATGCGAGGCACCACCTCCCATTCGTCCATGGTGCAAATGATATTTTCGTCATTGATGCCTCGCGCTTCGGCGCAGGCGGCCAATGCCATTGCCGCGGCAAAGGCCATCTCGTCTGAAATGGTCCGCGCCCGTACATCCAAGGCTCCGCGAAAAATGCCTGGAAACACAAGCGAATTATTCACCTGGTTGGGAAAATCGCTTCGCCCCGTGGCGACAATCCTTGCCCCGGCCTCTTTCGCCTCCCAGGGCCAGATCTCCGGCGTCGGATTGGCGCAGGCAAAGACGATGGCATGTGGCGCCATGGTCGCAATCCATTGCGTTTTGATGATGCCTCCCGCTGAGAACGCGATGCAGACGTCCGCTTCTCGCAGCGCCTCGGCTATCCCGCCTCGCCTGCCGGCGCCGTTGGTTTCTATGCACACTTGCCATTGTTCAATAAAATCAGAGCTGTCCCGATATTCGGCGCGATGAGTTCCGAGGATGCCTCCGAGATCACAGGCAACGATGAGAGCGGGATCTGCTCCCCCCATTTTCAAGAATCGATATGTGGGCACATTGGCGGCGCCCATTCCGATCATTGCAATACGGATGCTCTTGATCGATTTCCCGACGACCTTCAGTGCGTTGGTCAGGGCAGCAAACAACACGGTGGCTGTCCCCTGCTGATCATCGTGCCAAACAGGAATGCGACAGGCTTTTCTCGCGTCTGCCAGGACGCGGAAACACTTCGGCATAGCAATGTCTTCAAGGTTAATACCGCCGAAGGAAGGCTCCAGCAATTTGACTGTTCGCACGATTTCGACCGGATCCTTCGTGTCCAAACAGATCGGCACCGCATCCACGCCGCCAAGGTATTTATACAACAACGCCTTTCCCTCCATCACGGGGAGTCCGGCCTCTGGACCGATGTCGCCCAATCCGAGCACGCGTGTGCCATCTGAGACCACCGCGATGGAGTTGGCCTTGTTCGTCAACTCATACACCAGCCGCGGATTCTGTCGAATGTCCCGGCAGGGAGCCGCCACCCCCGGGGTGTACCACAGCGCAAAGTCCTCATAGGTGCGGACCGCACACTTCGGTAACGTCTGGATTTTTCCTTTGTAAAAGGCGTGCAGCCGCCGCGACTCTTCCGCGGGTTTCTGTGCTTTGGCGAGTAATTCTTCCTTCGTCGGCATCCTGGCCTCCTTTATCGGACGATCAACATCGGATAGGGCGGATGAGCAGTGCCCTCTCGGGACCGTGCCGAGCAAGAAGGATCGGATCTGATGTAGCAAGATCGAGGGGGAAAACGCCCCCCGTGCGAAGAGAGGGAGTCAGCCGATGCGGCGGTTGCGCGAGATGAACAGCTGTTCGGCTTCGACGCGCGCAAGCTCCTGCTTGCGATGAGCAAGGATGACAGGGTCGATTCGTTCGCCGCAACTGACGCAACGCCAATCGAACGACGCGAGTTCGAATACCCGTTCGGCGACCATCAGCCCTCCACATCGATGGCACCGGTCTGTTGAAGTCTGTTGATGGATCGCAGAACCCTTTGGCACCGTAACCACGAACGTACGCCTCCTCTGAGGTGAAATGTTGACTGAAGCGTATGAGACACATTCTTTGGAAAGGATTCATCCGTGCTCTCGCCTCCAAGCATGACGGCTGGCATGCTCGCACCTCACCATTCGGAGATCCTCCTGCGTCTTTAACAGATCTTGAACGATGGTCGCTGTCTCATCGTGGACGGTCCTGGCTTTTCTCTCGTCAAGCTTTCATCACGGCAACCGCTTCGCCGGTAGATCCGTGAGGGCAGCCTCAAGTTTCCCGCTGGTCTCCTCGAATTCGTAGCTCACACGGCAGCTCCGATGTCTTATGTTGATCAGACGCCCAAGATCGACGGGTGTCGCGATGAGAACCATTTCGCAGTCCACCCGGTTGATCGTTTGCTCCAAGTCGTGAAGTTGTTCCCGGCCATAGCCCATCGCGGGCAGCAACCTGTCAAGGTGCGGGTGTGCGCGAAAGGTCTCACGGAGGCTTCCGACCGCAGCTGGCCGTGGATCCACCAACGACGCGGCTCCATAGTGCTTCGCCGCCAGGACACCGGCTCCGTAAGCCATGTCTCCGTGCGTGACAGTGGGACCATCTTCTATCACCAGCACACGTTTTCCTCTGACCAACGCCGGGTTCTCCACCGTCAGTGGCATCGTCGACTCGAACACCTGTGCTCTCGGGTTGCTCGATCTGATGGCCTGCCGCACAGCGTCAACCTGTGCTGCGGTGGCCGTATCCATTTTTGTGATCACGAGAATATCCGCACGGAGCAGATTGACCTCTCCCGGGAAATACTGCCGCTCGTGACCGGCTCGATGGGGGTCGACCAGGACGATTTCCAGATCCGAGGCAATAAAGGGAAGATCGTTGTTGCCTCCGTCCCATAGAATGACGTCGGCGTCCTCTTCGGCTAGACGGAGAATCCGTTCATAGTCCACTCCCGCAAAGACGACCTGCCCTTGCCTGACATGCGGCTCATACTCTTCTCGTTCCTCGATCGTGCAGGCGGCTCTATCGAGATCCTCGAACGTGGCAAATCGCTGAACGGCTTGCTGTGTCAAATCTCCGTAAGGCATGGGATGACGGATGACAACCACGCGGCGGCCTTCCTTTCTGAGCCATTCGGCACATTTTCTTGTCGCCGGACTCTTCCCCGATCCCGTCCGCGTGGCGCAAATCGAGATCACCGGTTTCCGTGATCGAATCATCGTCGAACGAGGT
Source organism: Nitrospira sp. (assembly GCA_035454625.1). Classification (GTDB taxonomy): domain Bacteria; phylum Nitrospirota; class Nitrospiria; order Nitrospirales; family Nitrospiraceae; genus Nitrospira_D. The sequence continues at coordinate 687 of DATIGP010000149.1, read as the reverse complement.
CCTAGCAGGCAGAAGTCGGCTCCTGCCGCCAGTGAACGAGCGGCACGATGCATCACCATCTCGTGGGACACATCGCTGTATGCAAAAATGACTGTGTCCACGGCCCGGGTCGTGATAATTGACTCGAGCTCCTCTTCAGGCCGGATAGGGATCCCGTCGGGATAGAGCTCACCTGCGAGTTCATGAGGATAGGAACGTCCTGCAATGTTCGGAATCTGCGTAGCCGTAAAGGCCACCACTCGGTAGCTTGGGTTGTTCCGGAAGACCACGTTGAAGTTATGGAAGTCGCGGCCGGCCGCCCCCATAATGACCACTTTCCTGACCGGGCTGGTGCGATTTTCCACCGAGGCCACTTCCTCATTGCTGATTTCTGCCACAGCTCGCCAGCACTCTTCTGGCCCCCAGTGCTTCGGACTCTAGGATTCGACAAGCGAATCGCGTCATCCTTGCCCCAAGGCACAGTGCCGGTCTCTACCTTGCAGAACCCATGCTCACATGTGCAGCGCACCACGCAGAGGAGGCCTTTTCATGAGTCGAGTGCTATTCCGAGTCGGGTGTGTGTTCCTGATCACGGCTTGCTTGTGGCTCCGCCTGCCAACGACTGCCGAGACGAAAACTCAATTAATGCCAGGCGGGATGCAGGAGGTGGATTCTGAGACGCTCAAGGAACTCTTGCTCACGTTCGAG
>DATIGP010000148.1:0-10648 GCA_035454625.1 Nitrospira sp. | reverse complement strand
TTTCCGTATCGCGCACCTCACCGATCAGAATCACATCCGGAGCTTGACGGAGCGTATTCTTCAGCGCGTTCTGAAAGTTCAAGGTATCGAACCCGACTTCGCGCTGAGTGATGATTGATTTTTTGTGTTGATGAACGAATTCGATCGGATCCTCAACCGTAATAATATGGCCTTGGTGCACGGTGTTGCGATGGTCGATCATGGCGGCCAACGACGTCGACTTACCGGACCCGGTCGCACCCACCACCAACACCAGGCCACGTTTGGTCATCGCGATATCTTTGATGATCGGAGGAAGTTGCAACTGGTCGACGGTCTGAATGTCCGCTTTGATGTGACGGAAGACTAATCCGACATTACCCTTCTGCCTGAAGATGTTGACGCGGAAGCGACCTAATTCCTTGTAATAGAGCGCCAGATTCATCTCCATTTTCTCTTCGAATTCGCTGCGCTGTTGACCTCGCATCAACGCTAATGCCAGTGCTTCGAGCTGCTCGTTGGTGAAGGGGGGAGCGTCGGTCGGCTGAGTAGCGCCATGGATGCGGTAGATCGGCGAGGCGTCGACGGTCAAGTACAAGTCCGACGCTTCGCGGTCCACCATCACTTTGAGTAGACTTCGAATATCCATCGGATGAACTCCGTCTTACGTGTGTGCTATGCCGCTCCGGTCATCGACGCGCCAAAGAGATTGGGGTTCATGCTGCGGGACTGTGCTTCGGCCTTATGGACGATCCCACGCGTCGCAAGATCGACCAATGCCATGTCCATCGTTTGCATGCCGTCTTTTTGGCTTGCCTGCATGATCCCAGGGATTTGATGCAGTTTCGCTTCGCGGATGAGATTGCGCACGGCCGTCGTCGCGACCATGATTTCGAGTGCGGCCACCCGTCCGCCGGTTTTCTTCTTCAGAAGCGTTTGCGTGATCACGGCTTCCAACGCCTCCGATAGCTGAGTTCGGATTTGTGCTTGCTGCGCCGGTGGGAACGCATCGATGATGCGGTCGATCGTCTTGGGCGCGCTCGAGGTGTGAAGTGTACCGAAGACCAAGTGGCCGGTTTCTGCGGCGGTCAGCGCTAGCTGGATGGTTTCGAGGTCCCGCATTTCGCCGACTAGGACAATGTCCGGATCTTCACGAAGCGCCGATTTCAGGGCGTTGGCAAACGAGAGTGTATGCACCCCGAGCTCACGTTGATTCACCAAGCATTTTTTGGATTTATGGACGAACTCGATGGGGTCCTCGATGGTGATGATGTGGCCCTCGAACGTGCTGTTCAAGTAGTCCACCATCGCAGCAAGCGTGGTCGATTTACCGGAGCCGGTCGGTCCGGTCACCAGGATCAATCCTTTTTCTTTATCGCACAGGTGTCGGAGAATCGGCGGCATGCCGAGTTTTTCCAGCGGAAGAATGGTGGTCGGAATATTTCGAAACACGGCCCCTAACCCGCGCTGCTGCACAAATACGTTGACGCGGAAGCGGGCGATGTCTCCTAGTTCGAAAGAGAAGTCACATTCTCGCTTTTCCTCGAAGGTCTTTCGTTGGGCGTCATTCATCATGTCGTAGATGAGCGCGTGTGTCTCATCGGACGTGAGAGGAGGATGATCGAGCTTTTTGAGATCGCCGTGAATACGGATCATGGGAGGTTCACCGGCACTGATATGACAGTCGGAGGCACCTTCCTTCACTGAGAAGGTAAGCAGCTTGGAAATATCCATCGACCGTGGTCCTTAGTGTTGTGGGTTGCTCGGAGGCAAAAAAATCTCCTGTGCATCATGCCACAGCAAACGCTGAAAGCAAGAAAATAGCCGGAAGATGATCGGCGACAAGGAAGTCTGGGAGAACCTGAGTTTGAAGACACTGTCCGACCACAGATTACTGGTGACGTCGCCGGCGGACTTTGTCAACGGCCTGCTAGATGAGGCCGGTTTCACGACCAGCGAGCTCGAGTGCATGAAGGGCTTCGTCGATCTGCTGGTTCGTGTGTTCCGAGGTCACCGTGAGGCGTATGCGACTGGTGCCGTCAGGAACGGTCGGGGGTCGGATCGCGGAGGCGTAGACACCGTGAGTGAGCAGCCGTTCGCTCAACGTTGATGCAGCAGCTGCGTCGCCTATTAAGATCGGTAAGATCGGGCTGGTGGTCTGAGTCATGCTAAAACCGAGGTTTTGTATTCCATTGAACAATCGCTGTCGATTCGACCAAAGCCTTGTCCGACGCTCGGGTTCCCGCTGAATCACCGCCATGGCAGCCATGGCCGCTGCCGCGATTGCCGGGGGAAGTGCTGTAGTAAAAATGAACGAACGCGTCACGTTGATTAAGTACTGGATCAACTCGTTGGGTCCCACGATATAGGCTCCATGGCTGCCCAGTGCTTTACTGAGCGTACCCATATGAAAGGGAATCCGCTGCTCCAGGCCGAATTGCTCGATCGTTCCACGGCCGGTCGGCCCCATGATGCCCGTCCCGTGCGCATCATCGACATACAACATCGCCTCATATCGTTCCGCTAGCGAGACCAGATCCGATAGGGGAGCGAGGTCGCCATCCATGCTGAATAGCCCTTCTGTGACGATGAGCGTGGGACGGCTAGTTCTCCGTCGCCGAAGCAATAACTCCAGGTGTTCACAGTCGCGATGACGGAATACTCGAAAATCGGCCCGGCTCAATCGACATCCATCGATAAGACTGGCATGACACAATCGATCGGCCAAGATGAGGCCTCCTGGCCCGATAAACGTCGGAATCACGCCGATATTTGCCAAATAGCCGGCTCCGAACAGAATGGCGGCCTCCGTCCCCTTGAAAGTGGCGAGTGAGGTTTCAAGATCCATATGAGGAGGGAGAGTTCCACTGACCGAGCGAGAAGCTCCCGATCCAGCCCCATACTGCTCCGTTGCTTGCATCGCGGCGCGGATAACTTCTGGATGGGTAGCAAGTCCCAGATAATCGTTGGAGGACAGCAAGATAACCTCGCGTCCTGCGTATTGAATGATCGGTCCTGTGCCTGATTCCAATCGAGACAGTCGACGCAGGACCGATCGGTCAGCGAGTAGTTTGAGTTCGCTTCGAAACATGCCGGTCCGGAACATTGCTCTAGAGCCTGGCAGGGCAATGACCCTGCAACGACTGATTACCCATTTCATTGACAAGGGGAATTCATCCTTAGTATAAAGCAACGGTTCTGGTACAGAAAGCGGATCTCAAGCGGGAAGTCTTGATTTTTTAAGCGATGACATACCGAATTAAAATTCCGCCTCGGACGTTGCCTGTGGATGAAGCTCACCTCGTGAGTGGGCTTGAGCACTGGGTGCTCGGATTGGCGAACTACCGCTCGTCGATTTTGGTCGGGCTCCTGCTTCTCCTTTTGGTGGGGGGAGGGGTCTGGGGCGTTTTCTGGTATGACGCACAGAATGCCAGCAAGGCGCAAGAGCTGGAACGAGAAGCAACGACCCATCTGTTTGCACGTGCGTCCAGTGATCCGCAGAAGGCGGCCGTCAACGTAAGGGAAGCGATTGCCTTATACAAGAAGGTGGTCGACGAGTATCCCCGAACGCCCACCGCCCCACTTGCACAATTCAGTCTCGGAAATGCCTACTTTGAGTCAAATGATCTTCCATCGGCGATCGAAGCATACAAACAATTTATCTCTACCTATAGATCCAACGTTGTACTTCTCGGGCTCGTATACCAAAAACTGGGTCACGCGTATCATCTCACAGGGGACCTCGATCAAGCGGCCAAGGCTTACGCGGCAATCCTTGAGATGCCCGGCGCAATGAACAGGGATCACGCGCTCTTTGAAATTGCCAGACTGGAAGAAAATCGTTCGAAGCCCGATGAAGCCTTGAAGTACTATCTGGATCTGACGAAGACGTATCCAAATTCTCCGCTGACGAGCGAGGCCGCGATGCGGGTGAAGGTAATTGAAGCCAAAAAAGCTCCAGATCCGTCGCCTGCCTCAGCTACTCCTGCTCCGTCCGCCCCTTCGAAGCCATCCCCGCAGCAGTAGATCAAGTATTAGCCTCGACGTGCAAAGGCATCCCTTCTTCCAGGTACAGTGTTTTTCTAGCGAGGGATGATAAGAAACTCCCCAGACCTAATTACTGGGCTGGAGAGATTGTTGAGGGCTTTGAGGGTTTTAAGCGGAACGTGAAATCGTCGAGAGACCTTTTCTAGCGTGTCTCCCATACGAACCCGATACCTGCGTGCAGTATCAATTTTCACGCGCTGACTTTCGGCGCGCAGGGGAGGGAACTTGTATGTAGGGACTCGGTGAATCAATTCGACTACTTTGCCGCTCGTCCCCACAGGAACCTTCAGGTGATAGGCCGAGTCACCGGGGGGCGTCGCATCTCGCCGCAGCTCCGGATTCAGTAAACGAAGTTCGGCATATGGAATGCCTGTTACGTTTGCGATTGCACGGAAGTGCAAGGGACGAGTTACCACCACTTCCTCAAATTCGTGTAAAGGGACAGGATCTTGAGCGAACCCGTATTGGTCGGGGTTCTTCGCGATAATGGTCGCAGCCATGATTCGTGGAACGTATTGCTTGGTCTCCAGCCGAATAAGTTTCGTTTTCGAGATCTCTGAGAACGACTCTGCTTGTGCCTTTTGAAGGGCCCGCAGGACCTTCCCTTCGCCCGCATTATAGGCAGCCATCGCCAGTGGCCACGCGCCGAATAAATCGTAGAGGTCCCGCAGATACCGCGCCGCGGCGACGGTGGATTTGATAGGGTCACGTCGTTCGTCAACATAATGATCGATCCGCAACCCATAGAGTTGCCCCGTCCCTCTCATAAACTGCCACGGGCCCGTGGCTTTTGCTCGTGAATACGCATAAGGGTTGAAGCCGCTCTCAACCAAAGACAGATTCACAAGATCGCTCGGAAGGTCGAATTCGGCAAAGATGTTTTCGACCAGTGGACGATAGCGGCTGAAGCGGAGGAGCCATTGCTCAAATCTGTTTCGAATCGAAGAGTTAAAGAAACGAATATGGCTTTGTACGTTCTGATCAATAACGACGGGAATATTGTATGTCGGACTTAAAGTATCCGAACTGGTCGTAGCAGGGGCGTTTGGTACAGTCTCAGCCGGTTCCTGTTCAGCCTGCTCCACTGCCTCTTCTGTCGACGGAAGATCAGGAGCGGAGGGCGTCAGCTCAGGTTCTAGCTCGGGTTCCAGGGGGACGAGATTCGAATCAATGCCATCATCTTCTTGTGGCGCTTCTATTCTAGCGGCAGGATTCTCCTGCGCCGGGCTTTCGGATAGCGGCAGCAACACCACAGCGCTCACCATCAGAACCGTGGCGATGGTCGCGTGGGTTCCCCATAGCTTGGCATGATTTGTTATGAAGGATAGCATCGATGAAGAAGCCTATCGATCCATCTCGGACTTGTCAAGAAGTTGAAAGGGCGCTGGTACTTCCTTGCCAGGCTGGGAAGGAAAAATCGGATGCTACAGAACCTCAGAGGTGGCACCATCGCCTCTCGGTAATCATGCACTTGATACGGTCTTGTTTGTGCGGGACGCAGAGCCGATTTCTTGACAGTCTCCCGGCGCAAATGATAGCGTACCGCCTCTCCTAGTGGCACCCCACCAGAATCGTATCGTTAAGGAGGATCGATCAATGTTGAAGCGGTATCTTTTGGCTCCTGGCCCAACGCCTGTCCCTCCGGAAGTGTTGTTGGCGATGGCGCGTCCGATGATCCATCATCGTGCTCCTGAGTTCGATCCGATATTCGCGGAAGTCCGTGAAGGACTGAAGTGGCTGTTTCAAACACGGAATGATGTGTTGATGTTGGCGGCATCCGGAACAGGTGGAATGGAAGGGGCGGTCTCGAATTTTTTGTCTCCCGGCGATAAAGCTCTGTATGTCAACGGAGGAAAGTTTGGAGAACGCTGGGGCAAACTCTGTAAAACCTTTGGAGTACAAGCAACAGAGATCAAGGTCGAATGGGGTCGTGCGGTCAATCCACAGCAGGTGGCGGATGCTCTCAAGAAGGATCCTTCGATCAAGGCAGTATATGTACAGGCCAGTGAGACATCGACGGGGGTTTCCCATGACGTCAAGGCACTGGGTGAGATCATTAAAGGCTACGACAATACAATTTTAGTAGTCGATGCCATTACCGCGCTTGGTGTATTTGACATCAAGACCGATGCATGGGGCCTGGATGTCGTGATCACCGGCTCTCAGAAGGCCCTGATGTTGCCTCCCGGTATGGCATTTGTCAGCGTCAGCGACAAAGCGTGGGCCCTGGCCGACAAGGCCAAAAATGCCGCCTTTTATTTCAACTTCAAAAAGGAACGTGAAAACCAGGTCAAGAATCAAACCGCATTTACCCCGACCGTCTCGCTGATTATCGGACTTCAAGAGGTTTTCCGAATGATGAAAGCCGAAGGCCTGGAACAAATGTTTGCACGGCAGGGACGGCTTGCTATGGCGATGCGAGAAGGTGTGAAGGCCGCCGGGATGGCCCTGTTCCCAAAGGAGTCACCCAGCGATGCCTTGACGGCAGTTAGTGCTCCGGACGGAATTGATGGACAGGCCATCTACAAGAATCTTCGTGTCCAATACGGCATGACGGCCGCTGGCGGCCAGGATCATCTGAAGGGAAAGATATTTCGATTGTCTCATATGGGGTATGCGGATTCGTTTGACGTCATTGCCGCGTTGGCTGCGACCGAGATGGTCCTCAAAGGACTCGGTCATCCCATACAGCTGGGGAGTGGCGTAGGAAAAGCACAAGAAATTTTACTGGCGAAGTAATCACCACGAGGATGGACATGGCTGCAGCGGGAATGAAAATTCTGATCAGCGATAGCTTGTCGAAGCAAGGCGTCGAGGCACTTGAGAAGGCGGGGTTCACCGTGGTGGTGAAATCCAAGATGCCGAAGGACGAGCTGTTCAAAGAAATCAAAGATGCCGACGGGTTGATCGTGCGATCCGGCACGAAGGTGACGACGGAGCTCATTGCCGCAGCGGAGAAGCTCAAGGTTATCGGAAGGGCCGGGTCGGGCTTAGACAATGTCGACACTCCTGCTGCGACCCGCCGTGGCATCGTTGTCATGAACACGCCTGGGGGCAACACCGTCACCACAGCCGAACATACCATGTCAATGATTTGTGCGATGAGTCGCCGCATTCCTCAAGCCACCGCCTCGGTGAAGGCCGGCAAATGGGAAAAGGACAAGTTCATGGGCGTCGAGCTCTACAACAAGGTGCTTGGGATCATCGGCGCCGGGCAGATCGGTAGTCATCTGACCAAGATGGCGCAGGGAATTGGTATGAGCGTCGTCGCGTTTGACCCCTACCTTGCTCCAGAGAGGGCCGAGCGGATGGGCGTGACGATGTTGGACCTCGAAGAACTCTTTCGGCGGGCGGACATTATTTCGGTCCATACGCCGCTCACGCCGGAGACCCGCGGGATCATCAATGCACAGGCCATTGCCAAGATGAAGCCGGGCGTGCTCATCGTAAACTGCGCCCGTGGTGGCATCATTAACGAACTGGATTTGTGCGAAGCTTTGAAAACAAAGCGCGTCGCCGCCGCCGCATTTGATGTGTTTGAAGAAGAGCCTGTCAAGCCGGACAATCCTCTCCTGGCCTTGGATAACTTCATCTGCACCCCGCACATCGGGGCCCAGACGACGGAAGCTCAGGAAAATGTCGCGATCGGAATTGCGGAACAGATCGTCGACTACTTTACCAAAGGAGTGGCGAAGGGCGCCGTGAACATTCCGTCGGTCGCTCCGGAATTATTACCTCGCTTGCAACCATTTTTGACGTTGGCCGAGAAGCTTGGTGCGCTTCAAACTCAACTTGTTCAAGGGGGAATCGAACGAGTCACTGTAGAATATAGCGGAGAAGTCGCCACACTCTCCATCGCGCCCTTGACCATCGCTGTCTTGAAGGGCCTGCTTACTCCCATCATGGAACACCCGGTGAACTACGTGAATGCTCCAATCGTGGCGAAAGAGCGGGGCGTTGAAGTCAAAGAAATAAAGAGCACGGATGCCGGGGACTTCACAAGTCTGATCCGGGTTCGGGTCGAGGCCGGTAAGGTATCACACCAAGTTGCGGGGACGCTGTATCACAAGAAAGAAGCGCGCGTCACGGAAATCGATCAATTTAAAGTCGAGGTTGTTCCGGAAGGCCATATGCTGTTGATTCACAATGTCGATCGTCCAGGGGTCATCGGTATGGTTGGAAAGGTGCTTGGGGATCAAGGAATCAACATCCTGCGGATGCAGTGCGCCTTGGAGAAACGGGGAGGGGATGCGTTGCTGATCATCGGTTCCGATACTGAATTCCCATCTACGGCCCTGGATCAGATTCGTTCCAGCTCGAATATTCTGTCCGTCAAGGTCGCCAACCTTTCGTAACGATTCTGGCAACCAGGTTACTATGGCTTCTGCTCCTCCGATGCGTAGGACTTCTTTGGGGCAGTTCCATCCGCTGCGCGAGCACCCACTCGTTCCGGTCGGGATGGCCACCATCCTTCCGGAGGCCGCCCGTCAGGTGCGGCATCTGGAAGCGGAATTGCTGGCGTACTGCAATCGTTATGGTTACGACGAGATTATACTTCCGACATTCGAGTATCTCGATGTACTGGCGCCCGGCCTCGAACCAACCCTGCTAGAGAACTCCTATAAAATTGTAGACCGTACGACCGGTCGTATTTTGTTGTTGCGTCCGGACGTGACGGCGCAGATTGCCCGAACGGTGGCGATGGGCATGGTGGACACACGCTTTCCGCTGCGCTTGTCGTACCGTGCGACTGTTTTTCGGTATGAACCGGAACATGCCGGTCGAGATCGCGAAATCTTTCAAGTAGGCGCCGAGCTAATCGGAGCTGATGATCCGTCCGCTGATAGTGAAATCATCTTGCTGTTGATCGAATGTCTACGGCAGGTTGGATTGCGCTCGTTCAAGATTTCACTGGGGCATGTCGGGTTTTTCAAGGGCCTGCTCATCCGTGCGGGACTTTCCCCGGACGGACAGAAGCGCGCTGAGCAGGCGGCGGCAAGAAAAGACATTCCAAGACTGGGGGAGATCCTTTCGAGAGAGCAGGTGAGCAGACGGTCGGCTCATAGAATCTTGGAAGCGCTGGAACTGTGCGGCCGCGCTGAAGTGCTGTCGAAAGGAAGGGCATTGGCGAAGGGCGAGATGCCTCTGATACAGGCGTTGGATAGACTGGAGACCGTCTATCGGCTGCTCTGCGAGATGGGATTTCAAGAGGCCGTCGTGCTCGATTTGGGAGAATTCAGAGGGTTCGACTACTATGACGGTATCATCTTTGATGTCTTTACCGACGGGATCGGGGTGGAGTTAGGCGGCGGTGGGCGCTATGACCATTTGATCGGACGTTTCGGTCGCAATCTTCCGTCGACGGGATTTGCGCTCAGCGTGGACCGGCTCTTCCGGGGGTTGAATCATTTTGATAGGATGAAGTCAGTGGAGTCGGAGGTCTTGGTCGTTGCTCCGTTAAGGCTGTCGGCACGACTGTTTTCAGTCGCCCAACAACTTCGTCAGGCAGGGATACGAACGATTCAGCGTGCCGTAGATCCATCGGGACGGCACTTAATGGATGCCGCGGTCAATGCCGGTCTTGAAGCGGAAATCGGTACCGTTATTATCCTTGGCACGGACCGTTCCAAGCCAGAGGAGGTCGTTCTCCTTCATCCGAGTGATCGCCGTGGAGTGAAGGGATCGAACAGCCGCGCTTACATTCATCAGAGGACAATGTCGATTGCAAGTTTTATCGCAAGTGTGCGTGCCGGCTTCGAAGGTACATGATGAAATCCATGGGGACGGTGGATCTCTCTCAACCAAAACTCCCTCCGCAGAACTTGGAGGCAGAGCAGTCGGTGCTCGGCGCCATTCTCCTCGATAACGCCGCCATGCCGAAGGCCATGGAACAGCTTGTGGAGGAGGATTTCTATCGGACAGCGCACAAAAAAGTTTATCAAGCCATGCTTGAGTTGTCTGATACCGGAGAAGTGATCGATCAAATCACGCTGACGGAGCGATTGAAATCTCGTGGCGAACTCGAGGCCATCGGTGGGGCGGCCTATCTGGCTGAACTCGTTCAGATCGTTCCCAGCTCGGCGAACATTCGGTATCACTGTAAGATCGTCCGGGACAAGGCAGTGGCGCGCCAGTTGATCAGCACCTCGACCGAAGTGTTGACCCGAGGCTATGAAGGCACCGCCTCTATCGATGACCTGCTCGATTTTGCCGAGCGGTCTGTATTCAGCATTGCGCAAGGAAAACTGGAACGGTCGTTCAGCCCGATCAGTCATATCATCAAGGAAAGCTTGGATGTCATCGACAGACTGTCGAAGCGAAAGGAACACGTCACGGGAGTGCCCACGGGATACTACGACCTGGATGATATTACCGCAGGACTTCAGGCCTCGGACTTGGTGGTGGTGGCGGGACGGCCGAGCATGGGCAAGACGAGCCTGGCTTTGGGGTTTGCGACGCATGCCGCCATTCATGCCAACGCTGTCGTGGGAGTCTTCAGTCTGGAAATGTCCAAACCCCAGATCGTCCTTCGTATGCTCAGCTCTGAAGCACGAGTCGATTCACATGCGTTGAGGACCGGAAAACTTCAAAAGGAGGATTGGTGGCGATTGGCGGAGGCAGC
>DATIGP010000147.1:0-5329 GCA_035454625.1 Nitrospira sp. | reverse complement strand
AACGGCATAAGGCCACACCTCCGCCCTGCTGTGACAACCGCGATCTCTCCTGCACATGCGCTCGGCTCTTTACATGCCCACGTGCTTCTTCAAAATTTCTGAATCCTTGATGGCCGGATCGTTCGGGGCAAGCTCCAATGCCTTCTTGAAAGAAGCCGTGGCGTCTTCATGTTTGCCCATTTTGTCCAAGGTCAGTGCCACATTGTAGTGCACAACCGCGGAATTGGGATCGGCCTTAACCGCCTTTTGATAGTGCTCCATCGCAACGTCCCAATGACCTTGTTGGTAATGGCCCACCCCTTCGTCATTTTCCATCCGAGCAGCCGAACTGGCGGGAGCTACCAGGGGGGCATCGGCCGCCTTCCCAGATTGTTTCGATCCATATCCGGTCTGGCCCGAATCGCATGCGATGGCGATGCTGAGGATGATGAAGCCAAGAGCGTAAAGCATAAAGGCGCGTGTCATAGACATCCTCCTTGTTGAAAATCATTGATTCACAAGTCTAATGCACAAAGATGTATGAAGGCTATAACTGAATGTCGCACTTTCGAACAGGGGGTATCCCGAGGGGTGGAGTTGGCAATCGTTGGCCATACTGATCAGAGTAAGACAGGGAGACGACAAGGAGGACATGAGCGATGAGTCTGCATGACTATAAAGGCCACCACATTACGTTGATACCAAGCCCGGAAGGTTCGATGTGGGCATGCCAGTATGTGATCAGACAGCCCGGCAAGACAGAAGTCGACGGCTTTCCAGACCGTACCTATTTTTCACGTGAAGAAGCTGAGTCTGCTGCGCTGGCGAGGGCGAAGTGGCTCATTGATGAATCGCACACCAACAAAGACAGCGGCGTCAAGACTTGAAATCGTTCTTTTGCATTTAGCGAAGCGTGTTTTGACTCCACGGGCTATCGGATGACAAGATTGTATCTCCATGACCGATCTGCCTGTGATGAACGAACACTCCTCACCGATTCGCATCAGAGCTCACACGTTGCTCTGCCTGCAAGGTTTCCGCGGCGAGGGATACGACCCTGCATTCGTGGATAACATGGCAGCGGTTGATCGGAGCTTAGCGGTACATCCGGAGGCTGTCGTTGAAGTGCTTGCGTCTCCTGATGCCCTGTGCGCGGCTTGTCCTCATCGTCGGACGGAAGGCTGCACCTTGAACGGCGAAGATTCGGAACGGGACATGAGACAGCAGGATGGCGTGGTACTCACGAAACTTGGCCTCAAAACAGGAGACCGTGTGACCTGGCGGGAGATTCTTGAGCGGATTCGCCGGGCAGTCAGCGGCGATGATTTGCCTTCCATCTGCGGAAATTGCCGATGGCTGCCGCTCGGATACTGCCGGGAAGGGATCGAGCGCCTGCGCACCAAACGGTGATGGGTCCTTTGCCCGATCGGTGCCACATTTTTGTGTCTTCTGCGCTACCGAGCGGGCTCGAATAGTTCGATCGGGTTCCCGTCGGGGTCTTCAATCTGGATTTGTCGGCCGCCAGGTCCCGTCTCCATTTCGTTCCGGCAATGAATTCCCGCCTGCTTTAACGCTGTGATGCATGCGGGCAAGTCGGCAACTTTCAGCACGATCCGATTCCAGCCGCCAGGCTCCTGAGTCGCACCATTCGGCATGAGGCGTGATCCCGATGCACCTGAGCCGCTGAGAAGAAGCTGTGAGTCGCCTAACGAGACATTCGCGAAGGCAGGCAGCTGTTGGCGTTCGAGGCGGAAACCGAGATGGTTCGTGTAGAACGCAATAGCGCGCGCGACATCCTTCACCTGATAGCGAACGCCGTGGACGCTCTTGATGAACGTGCGTGGTTCCCGTTGTGATGTCGTGGATTGAACCATGACGGTGTTCTCCTTTAACTCGGTGAGACGCCCGTTCTCGACTGGGTCTGAGTTGGTGGAGTCCAGGGGTAGAGTCGCGGGATCCACCAGGTCAGTGCTGCGGCAATAGCCAGTGCGCAGAGGATACCGACGAAGAATTGTGTCCAGGTGGTAGGCCGGATGGCACCCAGCGAAACGATGACCATGAGGAGTGGAATGTCCAGGAAGTGCGTGAAGGTAGGCACCTGCTCCAGGCGGGCTCGTTTCAATTCCGGAGTGATCGCGCCTTGAGCAATCGCCTCGCTGGTGAGTCGACGTAGCCTCATAAAATAGAGCCGTGTGACGGTGTTTCCTTCGACGAATTCAACGGCGAAGAGAATGATCATCCCAGCAAGCCAAGGATGCTGAAAGAAGTTCCAGCCACCCCACACATCCCATGTCATCCAGATTCCACTGAAGAGTAATAAAATGGCGCCAGGCACGACCACGCCATCGTAGAACACGGCGATGCTGCGGACCGCTTCGCCGAGAACTGCAAGGTCGCTGACCTTCCGAGACCGTAAATCCGAAATCCATACACCGATGAGCCCGGCTCCGATCAACACCATGCCGACTAGGTGTGAAAATCTCAGCAACGAATATGTCATGTATGGGCTCAGCAAAACGGTTGACTGTGGTGCTCGTCTCGCCGTCGAAACGTATATTAGATGTTTGAGGCGGGCGGGTCTATCGCGGCGCTGGGTTGGAATCGACGATGACCAAGCACTTTTTCGCTCAGTGCGACCTGTGCGGAATCGCTCGATCCTGCTTCCTCTCATTCTCAAAAGAAGCGGAAAAAGTACCATTCCCATCCAGGCATCTGCCTTGCCTCCTTACTGAGCGTAATAAACGAAGGAGGCCAGTCATGCGCAATCTGTTAAACCGTTTCGGAGACAGAGAGCTGTTATGGACCCTTATGGCCGTGGTCGGAGCGATAGTGATTGCAATTAATAGCTGATCAGCTCTCATCAACCCTCTTCTGGCTCGGCAAATGGACCTGTCACATGTTGAAGAGCGGTCATGGGACCGATCCTTCGCAGCGTTTCAAGTTGCGCCTTGTCGTTGACGAGGAACGCCCCGGCAAACCCCACCGCATTAATCGAAATATCCTCGAAGCGTTCCCTCGACCGTGGCACAAGGAGCATCCAATTTCGAGTCATGAGCAGGTTGTAGGGAGTGGTGGGCGTATGACTACCCGCGGTTGCATCAACGGGGAGACCCGCCGCACGAAGCAACTTGCGGTAACTGGCATGCAAGGAAGCACCGCTGTTCTTTTCCGGATTGGTCCAGTCTGGATCCATCGGTGAACAGGCATGACGGAAGGGTAGACCTGGCACGGTGCCGACCATGCCGTCGGCCTGTGGGAAGCGCAAGAGCCGGTCGATCGGCAGCGGGGAAATTGTCGGGTCGAGCGGCACCAATTGCAAATGTTTGTGCGTCTGGCTGGCTCCGGCCTCGGGTCCCGCGTTATAGAAGGCGAGTCCGTCAATTTCGGTGAGTCCGATGAGGAGGGCCTCGCAGTCCTTTTGTGTGAGCTGACATCGTTGATCTTCAAAAGCTCGAGTGACGATTAACAGGTGATGCTCGAACACATTGAACTTGTTCAGTAAGGCGATGTGCGTCGGCGAAATCGGCGCGACGAAGAGTTCGGGATCGTACGGAAGAAACGGATTGGCAATGGCTTTGGCTCTCTCCTTCATGGCCAAGGATTCCAGAACCCGCACCTGGAAAGGGATGTCGTTCTGCTCGACCACTTCCATGGTGGTTGGGAGACATTGTATGGCGCCGCACCGGCGAGCGTGAGCCGTACGTTCAAAGAGAGTTGCCTGTAAGGTGCCCGGTACAAGATCCTTTTCAACCATACTGAAATAGTACCAGTCCCCTTTCGCATCTCTTCCCAGGGGAACACCTAGTTGGAGAATGCCGCGTCAAGGCGCCATGTGGGATAGGAGTATATTGCTCCTCAACATCTATTAATACACGTGTGTCTCATGGTACAAGCCGTTCACATTCGCGTGTTATTGGCAGATGACCAGCCCATGGTTCGGCAGGCCTTACGCAGCGCATTGCAAGACTATCCCAACATCGAAGTCGTCGGTGAGGCGAGTGATGGTGACGAGGCTGTTGCAGCTGCGTCCAAGCTCCAACCGTCAGTCATTGTGATGGACATCAGCATGTCAAAAATGGACGGAATCACGGCGACGCGACTAATCAAGACACAGCATCCCCACATTGGCGTTGTAGGGCTTTCTGTGCATCTCCAGGATTACCAGCTAGAAGCGATGCAACAAGCCGGGGCTTTCGAGGTCTTAAGTAAGGATAATGCAGTGACTGAATTGTATAGTGCAGTCCAGCGAGCTATCGCATCATTACAACCCATTTTTATCCTTGGAGACACGGCCGATGCGCGGCTGGAATCTCGAACATGACGACTTTATTTCGCTTGTGGTTTTTGTCTTTAAGCGAGTCGCAGGTTCGCTAGCGAAGCAAATGCTGTTCCGTTGCTGATGTCTGGCTTGATGCTCAGCTCTAGGATTATGGCCGCAGGCAGTTCTACACGATGGTCTTCTATTTCGTTGGTCGTGTTTGGAGGGCTGAAATTCCACTGCTGTCGCACTATTTCACAAAAGGACCGCCCATTATCCGATGACCAACGAAGGACGTATTCTTGCGTACGTGCGGTTTCCAGCTCTACGAAATTTATCCAAATTCTTCGGAGCTGCTGCGGATGATGAAACAGAAGTCGAATGGTCTGATCGCCTGGTTCTGCGGCTCGCCACCCTGAAGTCCCTCCAGGCACCAAAGCCGACTCAATAGGATGAGCGGCATCCTCGGAAGTGATTTCCACCTCCGCAAGTTCCTCCACGTTCAACCAATTGCACTCCGAAGAAGCCCCTTCTTGCACGTGGCGACTAATTCGTTTACGCATACGGTGCCTCCAGTCGGTTTTTCAATGAGGGAGGCGAAAGAGCGAGTCAAAATACCATTTTAGTCGCGCCTCGCTTATCGGTATACTCGGGGAAACCCTACAACGAGCCATCAGGTAGGGCAACCCGAAAGGCATGGCTGCCGTAACATAGTGAGGCAGAAACTTCTTTCCTTAGAGATAGAGCATGAACATGGAAGCAAGCGATGTTCTTGGGGCCATTGCCATCGGCATTGGCGCGACTCTTGTCATGGACCTGTGGAATCTATTCTTGAAGCGTGCGTTCAGTATTCTCTCGCTCAACTACTGTCTACTCGGACGTTGGCTACGCCACATGCTGGTCGGCAAGTTTCGGCATGCGAGCACCGCCGCGTCCCAGAAACCCTTTGAATGCACGCTCGGCTGGATCGCCCACTACGCGATCGGGGTCATGTTGGCCGTTGCGTTCGTGACGTTCGCATCAGGGGACTGGCTTGTGCGACCGACATTGCTGCCCGCGCTGCTCTATGGCATCGGCACCGTTGTGTTCCCA
>DATIGP010000146.1:0-23654 GCA_035454625.1 Nitrospira sp. | reverse complement strand
AAGATGTCAGGAGATTTGAGACGGATAGACCTATCCATGTCTTGTGCCTTGCCATGGATTGCAGCAAATGTCCTTGAACGAGGCCGCGGAACAGCAACTCTTCAAGCAGAGGTTGCCACAAGGCGACGGAGAGAAAAACCGATGACCATATGGCATACCGAGGCGTTGGCTGTAATGCAAAGAGGCCGATCAAGGAAAGCCATACCGTCGGACCAAGTGCCGACAGCAAGAGAAATATCGAATCCCGATGAAAGGGACGATGGTAATGAAGACCTAATAATGTCATGACTTGCGCCAAGAGGCTAGGCATAGAGAGTCCATCACGGGAACTCTTCTGGGCCATGACTCGCGCTCTGAAACTTGATCTCATCGGCGCCTTGCCTTCCATAACAAGACAACGAGAGACATGAAAAGCATGGCGGGAAGCAATATGTCTCCGGTTGTGCCGGGGGCGACAGTACAGCCACCTCCTCCGGCGGTATCGGCAGGGGGCTGTGATGGCGCGAGGTTGAAAGTGGCGGTGACAGTCGCATTTTCAGTGAGCGAGCAGGTACCGCTTCCACTACAATCTCCGCTCCACCCTGCGAAGATAGATCCGGGATCGGGTGCTGCGGTGAGGTTTACGCTGCTCCCTTGGGGAAACTGTCCATTGCAGGTCGCGCCGCAATCAATTCCGGCAGAACTGGAGGTGACTGTGCCGCTTCCGGCACCTGCCTTCACGACGGTGATGGCGAAATTCGTCACAATACTGGCCAACGCGGCTCGGGCATTGATGCGTCCGCCGGTCGACACTTTTCCCCTCAAGGAAGCCTTCCGATCCACTGTGTTGAAGATTGCATTCCTGAGTTGCGATACGCTGAGATCGGGATTAACCGAGAGCAACAAGCCGGCGAGTCCGGCCACATGCGGAGCGGCCATTGATGTGCCCTGCAGATACTGGTAATCCGCCGTTCCGGACGGCGCACCCGCAACGCAGGCCACGCGGATGTCGTCAAGATAGACGCCGTCGAATTCCAGGCGCTCATCCGATATGAATCGAAAGCGGAACCGTGAACCGGCCACACCATCTGGAATATCCCCCCAGGTGAAAGGATCAAATGGAGCTTGGCTATTGTTAAAGACCACACGAGGGAACTGCCAATCAGTCTCGCTGTTTCTCGATGTTTCTATGAGTACTCTGTCGATACCCTCTTCGGTTTGCAGGCGAAGACGGCTGTCAAGCCGGCATCCCCGCTGTCCCTCGGTGCTAAACACTGGTCCCATAGCGAAAGACTCGGTGTTGTTCCGATAGTTCCCGTTCGGACTGTCGGCTAGACTGTTCGGCCGGCTAAATGATGCAGAATTAGTGAATCCCCAGGTACTATTGATTCCTCCGAAGACATATCCGAGCCCGGTGGGATTGGAATCGAAGTCATGGAAGAGCACGTTCGTAACATTCGCCGTCGGCTTCGTGCTGTTGATCTTGACTCCCGGCGCGGCCACCTGGACGGTGGACCCGAAATTAGAGAAGCTCGCCAGGTCGTCATTCTCGTCCGTGGCCGCAACCGCAATCACATTCGCCAGGGCGGCCTTCTGTTCCCCGCTGCACACAGAAGGAACGCTGAAATTCGCGGGAAAGCTTGGGACGTTCCCGTTGTCCGTCCCCTCATTGCCCGCCGCGGCAACAACAAGTACGCCTGCCGCATCCGCGGTACTCACCGTGTCATAGAGAGCCAGGCTACAGTCCGGTCCGGCAAAGCTGGCATTGATGACACGCGCGTTATTGGAGACGGCATAGCGGATCGCGCTGACAACCTCCGCGGTGGATATGGATCGATCCACTCCTGCGGCTTTCAGGGCCATCAGCCTCGCGGTCCACATAACCCCTGTTATCCCGGTTCCGTTGTTTCCGGCGCCTGCGATGATCCCCGCGACATGGGTGCCATGTCCCGGGTTACCCTCAGGATTGAGATCGAGAGGGTCCATCGGGTCACTGTCGTTCATGTGAAAATCCCATCCGTGCACATCATCTACCAATCCGTTTCCGTCGTCATCAACGCCGTTCCCGGGAATCTCTCCGGGATTCTTCCAGATATTCGGCGCGAGATCCGGATGGTCATACGCAATACCGGAGTCAATGACGGCGATGATGACGTTCTCGCTTCCCGTGCTGATATCCCAGGCTTCCGGCGCATCGATGTCGGCATCTACCCGTCCCTCTGCTCCGTTCACGGCTTGACCGGTATTATGAAGGCCCCATAACGAGCCAAACTGTGCATCGCCGGGAATGATTGTCAGCCGGTAGAGATAGTTGGGTTCGGCATACTCAACGGCGGGATCATTTCGGTACTTCAACACCGCGTCTTCAACCGACAAAGCACCCTCCAGCTTGTACTGGTGGATCACCCTGGCATTCCCCGACAGTGCTCTGATCTCTCTGGCACCCGCAACCAGGTTCAGAGACTGGATTCCCAACGAAGACGCTTCATCCCTGAACTTAACGAGCACTTCTCCCGGTACATACCGGGCCGGATGATGCGGGTTCCGAGATAACGCGCTCATTCCACCGGATGCCTGTTTCTGCTCTGCATGAACCACGCGATTAGGCGTGAGCCCGGACAATGCATCCATGGGAACCCCCAGGACGATCACGCCCAAACAGAGCGCAAGTCTCATTCCGCTACTTCTGAGGTTCGTACCGATAATTGGGCTCCGCATACTCGATCTCCTGGTATGAAGTGAGGTGGGTGATCGCGGACTCAACTGACCGATCGTCCAAGATCTTGACGTGATAGAGGCGGCCATGTTGAATTTCAGCGATCACGTCGATCTGGTTATCCTTGAGGATCGATGCGATCCGCTCTTGTGAGACCCCGTCCCTGAACTTGACCAATAATTCATTCGGAATAAATCGCCGTGTCGATTTCACAGTGGGCTCAAGGGCATGTGTCGTTGCCGAATTCTGATTCCTTACATCACAAGATGTGGAGAACCATATGGCCCACACACCCATCATGAGTGTCGCAAGAGAGATCATCCGATGAGATAGAGCGGGCAAACCAATCATCGCTTTTCCCCCATGAAACCGCCCAGTCACTCTACCCAAATCAAGCCTCACGCCATTCGTAGGATCATGTATCCCGATCCGGCATTATCCGGATCACATCTTGGATCGGATAATATGGAATAAAGAGTTCCTTGATCTATTAACCAGTTCAGCCCATCCTGGTGGCGGCGGATCATTCACCAAATAGCGCGTTACCTGGCGAAGGCTGTTTTGTCCTGTCTGGCGGTAGGTAGAGCCGGGCCGTGAGCGCTGCTCTTCGACGATCAGTCCTTTCTCGCAGTAAGACGTTCCACCTTCTGATGCACCCACTTAGCTGGAGTGGCGGCCGTCGAGACAAAGGCTTGACCGAAGCCCAGAACAAAGTGGGCTTCGTCAAGCCGCAATTCCCATAGCGCAAAATCACCAAAGCCGAACATCATCTCGGCTTGCGGAAACCGCGACAGGTATCGCTCCTTGAGCTTGTCATACGACGGAGTATCAGGTGAAAGCTCTGCCGCTTCGCCCATAAGATTCATTCGCTTCAAGGCCAAAGGATTCTTGTCCTGCCCGTCCGGTTCGGCGATGAACAGTGACATATGGTTATCAGCCGACAAATGCTGTGTATGTAAGGCCAAGCGGCTGAGATGCAGATATGCTCTCGTCCAGTCCGATCCAAACACATAGGGCACGTGCGATCCATATGGCCGGTCATTTCGCATCGTAAGCAGCACAGCGATGCGAACCTCCGCCACCAATGCCGACCAAGTTTCTTGTACCTCTTGACTCGTCAGTGCTGGAGCCATTGTGGCTTCTTATTCCGTGATTGCGGCCTGGAAGGTACCCTGCACGTTACAAACTCAAACGTCAAGAGGGAGGCATCCTAGATCATAGCCGGCCTTGATAATGACACATTAGTTTTCTTGACTGATCCGTAGTTGGAGCCTATCGTACGCAGGTGGGAGGAGTTAACGCCCCGAGGGAATATGGTTCAATAGGGGGTCGAGCGTGAGGATGGTGTGCAGGACCAGCTTGTACTGGGAAGCCTAAAGTCCTCCCAAGATCTCCGCCGTACCTAATCGTCCTCGGTTAGGTGCGTGCTCCTCCCACCCTAACCTCCGATCTGTTCCACTCCCACTGACTCCTTCTAGTTCCGGCCGAGGGCTGTACCGAGCGCCCGGATGCTTGAAGGACGCCTGCTATACTTTGGGCAATTGCGGCATCATTTGTATACTGACGGTATTTCTCCACATGAAAATATTCATGCTGAGCGTCATGAGCGTGTTCCTATTTTGGCCGGATATCGGATCCGCGGAACTCTATAAATGGACCGATGACCAAGGGAATCTTCACATAACCGATACACCACCGCGCGTGGCGCAAAAGAAATCGGTTAACACGGCGTCGCCGGTTCCTGGATCTGCGGCGCCGAAGAAAGCCGCGGTTCGACCGACCTTGCCCGGGCGGATCAAGGCGGAGATTCACTCAGTTCCCAATTCAATAGTCCCTTCTCAGTCCAGTGAGGAAGCCCCTATTCAACAGACCATCGAAGGTTTGGGTTTGAGCCAGGCAACGCTGACAAGTTTCTGGCAAACCTTCGGCGACGACCGGTTAAATACCAAGGTTCCCGTTCAGCGATGGAAGGATAAGCAGGGGCTTGATCACTTCGCAGACGTTTTGCCGCCGACTCCAAGTGGTTCAGAAATTGCGCCGACGTTGGAAGGTGTATCTGCCTCGCACCCGGCGCGTAGTGCAAAGCAACCGGCGTCCGGTGCATTTCGTTCGCATCATCAACCAGACGAGTGAAGGTGAGGCATGCAGCGTTCGACGTTTCTGGCCGTCCTCTTCCTTGCCGCCTTATCGACTCAACATGCAGTAGGTAATGTCTCAAAAACTCCTACTGCATTCTCTGAAGACGGTCGATTTTTGCTGGTCCAGACTGATGAACTGGTTGTCTGGGATCTTGAGACGAAGGGGCTCGTCGCGAAGATTCCGGACCTTCATTGTCAGCAGATCGCGTTGCTGAAACAGGACGGGTGGCTGCTGTGTGTGGAGCACAGCGTGACCATCTACGATTGGAAGAACCGATCATCAGTGGCCACCATCCCACCAGAATCGCAGCAGCCTTACAGCCTGCTGGCCTATTCGAATAAGACCGATCGGATGATCCTCCGCCACGGGAACGGGGCCGTGTCCGTCTGGCAGCTAGGGAAGAAGCCGGTGCCGCTCAGACATATTGCGCTGGACGAGAGGAAGGACATTCTGTCGGTTGCCGCCTCGCCCGATACGAAGCTATTGGCGATTGCGCAAGGCCACACTATTCATCTGCATGACCTCAGCGGGACCACCATCCGTGACGTAACTATAGAAGGCGGCAAACCGCGGAATCTCCTCTTTGCACCCGACCATTCTCGTTTGGCGGCGAGTGTGGGCAAATTGATTCTCCTGATTGATCCAGTGGAAGCGTCCATAGCCGCGCGCGCCACGTTGTCGACTGCTGAAGGGGCCGAGGGCCCTCTCACGCCCGAGATCTTTTCGCGGGACGGTCATCGATTGGTGGCGGCCAACGGAGAATGGAGCTATGCTCTTTTCAATGCCGATACGGGCGAAATGGTAAGCATGACCGAGTTTACCTATGCAGCTCCAGGGCGAGGAATGCGCTCGCCGACACGGCTCCGTGCCGTCGACATCGCCGCCGATGCAGATTACTTGGTCGGACAACCGGAGCATCTCCACACGTTACAGATTTGGGATTTACAAAAAGGGGTGATGTTGCCGGATCTGTGCGGAGAGGATTGCCGTAACGTGGCTACCCCCGTTTCGTTACTTAGATGGTCGCCGACCGGCTCGAAGATCGTAGTGGAGATGCAGGGAGGCCTCAACCTCGATGTGGATGGAAGGCTATCGGTTTGGGATGTTCCCTCACGTTCCCCGGAATTGGTGTTGGACCCCCGCCGACCTCAGGCCAAAGTATTGGCCAAACGAACCACTCCACCGACATTTATTACGATGGCACCTGCTGCACCGGCTTTCGTCCATGCGGAGGCCGTGCGTGCAGTCCTGGCATCCCCCAGCGCCAATCTGCTCGTCACGAGCGGTGACGACGGATTGCTAAAAATCTGGGATCCTGGGCAAGGTATCCTATTACGTCAGCTCACACTGTCCGCTCCGGCCAATGCACTGGCGTTCAGCGCCGATGGTTCAATCCTGGCAGTGGGTACCATGGGAGGAGACGTACGTCTGTGGGAAACCACGACCTGGCGGGAGTTCCCACCCTATTTAAGCAGGCAAGGTCTCATCAACGCGTTGCAATTCATTCCCGGCAATCGATTTCTCGTCGTCGCTGGAGAACAATCGAGTGTCCCTGTCGTGGATCTGGTCACCCGAACGGTAGTGAAAAGGCTCGTGCATACCAGCCGTCGTTCGGCATGCGATGAAAAAAACTGTATGAAGAACCGGGCTGTACGGGGAGAGGCCGTAGATCATCTAAGCTTCTTAGACGGAAGTACGCTTCTGATGACGGTCTCTCGATCCGGTCCCGTCTTCTGGGACATCACCACGTGGAGCGAGGTGGAGAAGCCGGCTGGGCTTCCGGAAGCGTGGTCCGGTCTTGGATGGAAACAGCCATTTGTGTGGACGACCACTCGCTCCACTGTTCCAAAGGCCGTGACCCTAGCCGTCTGGGACACCCAAAACAATACGATGTTGGCAAGGTTGGATACCTTCACCGATCGGGATGCGCAGATTGATCATGGGCCGGCCGTGGCGTTAGGGACATCAATGGCCATCGACCCATCGCACCGATGGGCCGCCACCCGCGTCGGAGAACGTATTGCAATCTGGGCGCTCGCGGCACAAACAAAACACAAGACATTCCATGTCAGAACTCCGTATCATCTCCAGTGGACGAGCGACGGCAGGCATTTGATCGTAGCCACTCTTGACCGTAAAATCCTCGTTTGGTCCGCCGAAACTATGGAACCGGCGCACTTCTTGCGGGATCCTTCCGTAACCCACTAGGGAAATTCGTCTTTCATACGGGTCTTGTTCGTCCCTCCCCATTCGCCATCTGGTCCATTGTATCGGTGGTAAGTTTTATGATACCAAACAACCCAGGTGTGTTTAATGAGAGGGTAAATGACAAAAAAGAAAGCATCCGCGTCAGAGCCTGAATCGAAATCTTCCGCTCTTCGATCAAACCCTGAACCAGCTGCAAAGACGAAAGCCCCCGCCAAGCCGATGGAACGGGTCACTGCGGTCGAGATGGGGGCGCGTCAACGCGAAATTTCCGTCTCGGAGTTCTTCACGAAGAACCGCCATCTGCTTGGCTTCGATAATCCGCGCAAAGCGCTACTGACCTGCGTCAAAGAAGCGGTTGATAACGCGCTCGACGCCTGTGAGGAGGCGGGGATCCTTCCCGATGTAACAGTCAGGCTTGAGGTGGTGTCAAACGGTGAACCGGTTGCGCCCAGTCAAGCAAGCCGGTTTCGCGTAACCGTGACTGATAACGGACCCGGCATCGTCCGGCAGCAGATTCCCAGGATCTTCGCGAAGCTGCTCTATGGGTCTAAATTCCATCGGCTGCGGATGAGCCGCGGGCAACAGGGCATCGGTATCTCAGCCGCGGGCATGTATGGGCAACTGACAACGGGGAAGCCGGTCAAGATTATTTCTCGGATCGGCCCGAAGGCCGCCGCACATTTCTTCGAGGTGCAGATCGACACCAAGAAGAACGAACCGCTGGTCCATGAAAATAAACAGATCGACTGGGAGCAGCCGCGAGGGACCCAAGTCACACTGGAAGTGGAAGGCAAATATCAGAAAGGCCGGGCGTCGGTCGATGAATGGCTGGAACAGACCTCTATTGCCAATCCCCATGTGAAATTGATCTATCACACGCCGGAGGGGGAGACGAAGGAGTACGCACGCACTTATCATGAGCTGCCGCCGCAACCACGCGAGATCAAGCCGCATCCCTACGGGATCGAGTTCGGCATGTTGCTCAAGATGTTGCAGGATACGAAGAGTCATACGGTCGCCGGATTTCTCGAGAGCGATTTTTGCCGAGTGTCTACTCAGGTCGCCGAGGAGGTCTGCAAGGCAGCGAAGGTGTCGCCCGACGCCAAACCGCGTGACTTGAAGGGACCGGTGGCTGAAACGCTCTACAAGACGTTGCAAGAGACGAAGCTCATGGCGCCGCCGACCAATTGCATCTCCCCGATCGGTGAAAAGGCGATCCTCTCCGGACTTTATAAGCAGATCAAAGGCGAGTTTTATACCGCAGTTAGTCGGCCACCGGCCGTCTATCGTGGCAATCCCTTCATCATCGAGGCAGGGTTGGCATATGGCAATAGACCTCAGGACCAGAACAAGCCTCAGCAGCCGGCCATGCCGAAGGCCGAAGGCGAGCACGAGGAAGAAGACTCGGAGCTCGCGCGCGTGATCCGCTATGCGAATCGAGTCCCACTTCTGTACCAGCAATCGGCCTGCTCGACGTTCAAGGCTGTTCTCAGCACAACCTGGAAAAACTACGGCTTGACGCAGTCGCGAGGGGCCCTGCCTGGCGGCCCGATGGTGATCTTCGTCCATATGGCCTCGGTGTGGGTGCCGTTCACGAGCGAGTCCAAGGAAGCCATTGCCGACTACGATGAGATTCAAAAGGAAATCACCCTGGCGCTTCGTGAGTGCGGCAGAAGGCTGGGCCTCTTTGTGCGACGGCGTGAACGGGCCGCCAGCGAATATCGTCGTCGGAATATCTTTGAGCTCTATATCGAAGAAGTCGTTGACGCCTGCAACCGGCTCAAGGGAGGCAAGCTGCCGAAAGAAAAACTGAAAGAACAGCTTCAGAAGATCGCTTCCGCACGCACCGGTGGTCAGAAAACCGACCATGCCTTGGGTAAGAGCGGAGCCGGGCCTGAAGGGCTGCCGCACTCCATCATTGTGACAGCAGAAGGCATCGAAGGCGAGACGGCGGTGGCTAATCAAGTCGAGGCTGATCAAGCCGGTACGGAGCCAGTCGCCACACCGGATTTGGTTGGCGCGCCGCCGTCAGCTGATGCCCCGGACTTGAAGGAAAAAGTCGCTGCCGAAAGCCGCACGAAAAAGTCGTCGAAGAAACAATCGGCAAAACCCGAGCAGGTTGCGCTCTTCGCCGGAAAATCCGAAGTGAAGAGGAAATCCCAAGGAAAGTCATCTCAGTCGACCAAGGCTGCGGCGCTGCGTAAACCAAAATAGGACATCATGGCGACTAAGACAAAGCAACCCACAGTGGTCGAGAAAAAGTTAATCGGTCTGGCGGATGTCGTGATCCAAGCGGCTGAACGGTCGAAGGATCCAACGTTTCAGATCCCGATCCGTGCCCTTTCGAATGTGGCCTTCAATGAAAAGAAGGGCCTGATTGAGATGGGGAGTAAGAAGCAGGAGCGGTCGTTTTTCAACGTCGGCATGGCGAAGAGATTCATGCAGACAGTGTTGGTCGCCGATGCGCTCTCCGAATTGCAGCGGGCCGATCTGACCACGTCGCTTCGGGAAATTTACTACCGCACGAAACACACGATCAAAGATTCTCACGAGAACACCTTCGATGCGCAGGACGAATCCGATCCGGTAATCGAAGATCTTGAGGTGTCGCTCGCTGCGCTTCGGGAAGAGCTCCATGTCAGTGCGGAAAATCGAGGCAGCATCGTGGGGCCGGTGGTCTTCGGTGATGACGGTGATCGTGTCGATTGTGCGAAGCTCGGCAAGGGCGGCTACTCGGTCCCCTCCATCGTCGAGCCGGAGTATCTGGAGATCCGTCGCTGTACGGCGGACTTCGTACTGCTCGTTGAAAAGGGCACGCAGTGGAACAGGCTCTCGGAGGACAAGTTCTGGCGTCGCTATAACTGCATTCTGCTTACGGGAAACGGTCAACCCCCTCGGGGTGTGCGGCGGTTAGCCTGCCGTCTGCACGAGGAACATCGGTTGCCGGTCTATGTGCTGGTTGATAACGATCCCTGGGGGTACTACATCTATTCCGTCGTCAAGCAGGGCTCGATCAATCTGGCCTTCGAGAGTCAACGGATGGCGATTCCCAAAGCCAAGTTCGTGGGCCTGTCGAGTGCCGATCCGGAGCACTATGAATTGCCGCGCAATGTCGGGATCAAGCTCAACGACAAGGATATTGCCCGTGCCAAGGAATTATTGAACTACCAGTGGTTCCAGAAGCCGGCCTGGCAGGCGGAGATTAAGCGCATGCTAGCCAGTGGATTAAAATACGAGCTTGATGCATTGGCCAATAAAGACTTCCAATATCTCACCAAGAAATACCTTCCGAAGAAACTTCAGGAACGGGATTGGTTGGATTAGTCTCCCTTCCACAAACCGGTAACGACGCACCGGCCATGAAGAGATTGCCTGCCTGGACTGCGCCCCTTCGTGACTGGCAGCAACGAGCCCTGTCGGCGGTCTGTGCTCATCACTCGAAAGAGTTTCTGGCGATGGCCACTCCGGCCGCAGGAAAGACGCGCTTTGCCCTGCGCGTCGCGCACGAGTTTATGGCGACCCAGGCTGCGGTCAGAGTGCTCGTCGTCTGCCCGACGAATCATCTCAGGACGCAGTGGTCGGAGGCCGCAGGGAAGATCGGTTTGCAGCTTGATCCGACTTTGACCAACGAACAGGCTGCTGAAGCCTCCGACTATCATGGCGCCGTGGTCACCTACCAGCAAGTCTGTCTGGCTCCGGCGAGCTTTCAGCGAGTGTGCAAGAGTAAGAAGACGTTGCTTATCTTCGACGAGTTGCACCACGCTGGTGACGGCAAGAATTGGGGCAAGGCGCTCCGCACGGCATTTGACCAGGCGGTGTTTCGGTTGATTTTGTCCGGTACGCCGTTTCGGTCGGACAACAATCCGATCCCGTTTATCCGATATGAACATGGAGAAAGCCGGGCGGATTTCGCCTATGGGTATACCGACGCGATCCGCGACAACGTCTGCCGGCCGATCGTCTTTCCAAGCTACGAAGGCGAGCTCAGCTGGTTATCCGATGGCCGCGAGCATCAAGCAACCTTTGAGGACGGGTTGACGTTCAACCGGCAGCGCGAACGGTTGAAGACGGCGTTGCTTCAGGAAACCTGGCTTGGTCCGGTGATCACCGATGCCCATGTACAACTGACACGACTTCGCAAACAAGAACAACCGGATGCCGGTGGGCTGATCGTCTGTATGGACCAGGAACACGCGCGGTGGGTTGCGGACCTCGTCGGTCGCGTCACTGGTACGAAAGCCGAAGTGGCCGTCTCGGATGATCCTGCCGCATCTCGAACGATCGACGAATTCGCCGGGCATAAGAAGCAGCAATGGCTGGTGGCTGTCAACATGGTGAGTGAAGGCGTAGACATTCCACGACTCCGTGTCGGCGTCTATGGGACGAACGTGATCACGGAAATGTACTTCCGGCAGGTCGTGGGCCGGTTCGTCCGAATGCAAGAAGGTCTCCCCAAACCACAGCGAGCGTGGCTGTACCTCCCCAAAGATCCGGTCCTGGTGCACTATGCCAAGCAGATCAAGGCGGAGCGCGATCATGTCTTGGAAGACATCATGCCCGCCGGGCAACGAGACCTCTTCGGCCGAGTCACCGTCTCAACCAATGAATACATGCCGCTGATGGCGGTGGCGAAAATGGATAGCCTCATCGGCGAAGAGGAGGCGCGAGGGGAGAGCGACGGGACTTCCGCTCCCGAACCGACTGCCTCTCTTCATGAGCAAAAACAAGACCTGCGCGATCTCCACCGGCTGTTGGTTGCCAGTGTCGCGCGGACGAGCGGCATCGATCATCGAAGGCTCAACGCGGAATTGATTGCGCGTACCGGTAGCCGCGTCGATCAAGCGACGGTCGAACAGCTCAAGAAACGGATTCAACTGCTGGAGCGGTGGAAAGAGCGAGGCTACGATGGCAAACGGTGAGACGTTCTTATGGTCCCTGATCAGTTCGTGGTGACTTCCTTCTCAAAAAGGTGCTTATCGCAGATGAATGGTCCAAATGGGAGAAAAGAGGCGAGAAAGGCGTAGAATGAAATGTGTCCCAGTGATATGTGGTCCATAGCTTAGCCAGTTGGGCAACATAGCGCTGGACGAGTGAGCGCCTTTCTATGGCACCGTGAGCCGCCTGGTTTAGGTCGGCGGCAGCATCCAATAGCACCAGCCGAGAATAATCGGGGTTGCCACATACATGGCCGTTTTCCCGAAGGCATCGTTGACCCCATAAATCAGGATTCCAGCGATGAAGGTGAAGTAGATATATCCAATTCCCCGATAACTGGCACTGTGCTCTGCCGCCAAGGCAAGGGCCGGCGATCCCAGGATCAGTCCGGCTGAGAGTGTGGCTAAACGTTTCATCGTGGTCTCCTTCCAAGATAGGTAAAAAGATGGGGCACGGTGTCGATGCAGGGTACAGGTGCGGGCACAAGAACGCCCTCGTGGTGATGGATACCAGGAGGGCGTGGGGTTGTTCTGGAGCGGGTTCTATGGTGGCGTCAGCGAGATTTAGCAAGGAGTCACAGAACGCCTCTTTGTTTAATGGGATAAGCCATGCTGCGCCTTCCTGTCCAGGAAGTCAAATCAGCAGCTGTGCCCTGAGTGTGCGAGACTTACGAGTGAACTCCGAAAGCGAATGGCGACGAGATCTTAGGAGATCTGTCCGTTTTATGCGGATTAACGAATGCCCTTATCAGGTAGCCGGCTTAGCCTTGTGCTCTTAATAGGGATCAATTCAATATCTGCCAATACGCCGCGATGGTCCGATGGCCAGAGTGCGTCACCGTTCGGTAGGCGACCGGGCTGGTCGAATGTCAGACGGCTTGAATGGACGACCGGACCCTGATCGTTACTTCCATCGAACAAGAAAATAAAATCGACGCGGCGATCGGTGGTGGGCCATTCCACGAGGATGTTTTGCCAGACGGTTCCTCCCGAAACGCCCGGATTCGCCACTCGGAAAGCGTCGATGAATCCAGGCTCCTTCTGCCATCCGGTGAGGACTGATGATTGCTCTCCGGTATTCAAGTCGCCCATCAAGATCGCTCGTCCAGTTCCTCGATGTTCGCGGAAGAGTTCTCCGACCCGCTGGAGCTGGCATTCATCTCCTTTTGAAGTATGAGCGGAAAAGACTTGGATCGGCCCGTCGGGCACGTTGATTTCGGCCCGCAGGAGAATGCGAGGATCGAGCCGACGTTGGCATCGCGGCAGATCATAGACTTCCGAGGCGATGATGGGATAGCGGCTCAAAATGGCTGGTCCCTCTTTAAAGCCGATGGCTGAGGTGATCAATCGATCCAAGAGGCTGACGCCGGAAATGTGCTGAGTTGCGGGCTCGAACACCAGCTGGTAACCAAGCGCATCGGCGATGCGTTGCGGCACGTTGCCGTGCTTCCTGCTATCTGAGGCTTCTTGAAGGGCGATCACATCGGGTTGCAAGCGCCGCAATTCTTGAATGGTCATGTCGAGCCGTTCTTCAAGATGGGTTCCGCTCTCGAAAAACCCGGACCATGGCCCATCGTGCAGCAAGTTGTAGGTCAGCACGCGTAATTGGACAGGCGGGTTTTCAGCCTCGGCTACTGCTGGTTCAATCGTTAGGCAGGCCAGCAGAAGACAAACGACCAACCCTGACGACGAGAGAACCGATCGGATCGTCGTAGAGCCAGAACGGCCATAAGCTGGCGCATGTGCACGTTTCGCAGGAGAAGAGCCTCTATTCATATACAGCCGGGGAATCCCCGAGTATGCAGAATGCATGCTATCCGATAAGATCCACTTATGTGGAGAAGGCGAATTATTATACTCCTTTCTATAGTATATGGCGCACCTGCGCTGGCTGCCGATATTGCTCCGCCTTCCCAGCCGCCGCCATCGATCCCGAGTGATCCGCCGATCGAAAAATCCAAGCCGGATACTGCTCCGAGCACTCGTGATCCTGGTATGGTGAAAGAGCCCGAGACGGTTCCTCATCCCGATTCCGTCGTCACGCCGCCTGTGATCGATCCCAAAATGGCCGTCGACCCGGAAGCAAAGACCGACAAAGAGCGGCATCCTATGCTTCCATCTAAAGAGATCCCGCCTTCCAATAAATGACTGACGGGGCAAGAGACAACCATGTCAATCATCCCTAACACCAAGAAGGATATCAAGGACATGGTAGTGGCAGGTTGCCGTGTGCAGCTCGCTTTTCACCAAGAGAACGTCGAGAAGTGGATGGTCCACGGAACGGTTCGCTGTGGAATTGAAGAACAAGCCGCCGAACGGTCGTTTCATACGACCTCTTATGCTACGCGCGATGAGGCTGAAGAGGCCGCACTGAAGCAAGCAACCGATCTATTAGGTAACAATGTCGACAGGAATACCAGCCGAGTAAACAACTTGGATGACCGGACGTAATCGAGGAGACGCACTGAATGCCAATGATAGGACAACTGATTCCCGAGGGAACTTATCAGATGTATCATCAGAACGAGCTTCAACCCGTCACCCTATCAAACTATAGGGGCCGCTGGCTGGTTCTGGTGTTCTACCCCGGTGATTTTACGTTTATCTGCCCCACGGAATTGGAAGATCTAGGGATGCTGTACCCTGAGTTTCAAAAGGTAGACGCTGAAGTCGTGGGGATCAGCACGGATTCCGTGTATGTGCACAAGGCATGGCGTGATACTTCTCCAGCGGTGAAAAACTTGC
Source organism: Nitrospira sp. (assembly GCA_035454625.1). Lineage (GTDB taxonomy): Bacteria > Nitrospirota > Nitrospiria > Nitrospirales > Nitrospiraceae > Nitrospira_D. The sequence goes on along the minus strand of DATIGP010000146.1, from coordinate 8,933 downwards.
CGTTTCCACTGTTGGCAGATCCGGGCGGTCGTCTGGCCCAGCGCCTGGGCGTGTATCTCGCGCAGGACGGGGTGGCCCTGCGGGGAAGTTTCGTCTTCGACCCCGACGGTAAATTGTGTGCTTATGAAGTCCACAACAATTCCATCGGGCGCAACATGGAGGAGTTGCTCCGCAAGGTACAAGCGGCGGCTTTTGTTCGTGAGAACGGAGGCATCGAAGTCTGCCCGGCCGGATGGAAACCCGGTGAAAAAACACTCAAGCCGGGTCTGGATCTGGTGGGAAAAATTTGATGAGCGAGGGTCTATGAATTCTAAAGATAGAACATCGCTTCATTTGATTGTGGGGATGGGGGTCGTATTGTGCATGGGCTGTGTACCGAAGGAAACTCAAAACTCTTTGGCTCAGCACACAGGTGAACCGGGAAGCACCATCGTCAGAACCGAACCCCCCCGTTATCACTATCCCAATACCGCCGGCAACATCGTAGCCCCGCCGGGAAATCCGGCAGGCAATCCAGCCGGATCACCTCCCATCATCAACGGCACGGAAAACCAGTCTGCCGGCTGGCCTGCGGGGCGTTAGCCTCGCAGGTGTCCTGCGTCCGCGCGGGAGACCTGCGGCTTGCGCCGACTTTTGAGCCGGTGCTAAGATCCCAACAGTACTAAGTTGAGCTAAGATATACGTTCACTCACTCATTCTGATCTTAGCCCTGAACATCAGCCTTAACCCATTACTGATGCGAGCATGCCCAATATTACTTTACTTGTATCGCCCAGCTGTGGAGCCTGTCCCTCCGCAAAAAGCTTGTGGAAACAATTGCGGGTGAAATACAGCTTCTCCTATCGCGAAGTGGATATTACAACGAAGGATGGCCAGGAACTGGCCGACCGACATTCCGTCAGAGCAGTCCCGGCGACGATTATCGATGGACGGCTGACGTTTGTCGGCGTTCCCAGTCGTGAAAGTGCGGAAAAGGCCATTCAATTGAAAATCAAACAACGGGAAGGCTAGGTCATGGACGAAGACGATATCGAACTACCGGTCCTACCGAAGCTCGATAAGGGTCCTCCGCCCGATTGCCCGATATGCGGTGATCCCATGTCGTTCATCGACGGGGATTGGGCCTGTGTGGACTGCAATGGAGAGCTCTTGGGACCGGAGACCGGGTAGCGTACAATGACCCGCCATGTTGAGGGTCGTCACCGGTCGATTTCATCCTGAACTTGAATTTGCGCTCGTCGATCATCTCACGCATGCCAAAGTCACTGATCCGCTCGCGACGATCGCAATCGTCGTTCCATCCAAACCACTAGCCGATCGCCTTCGAACCCTGTTCACCGTCGAACACCGTTTGTCGTTTCTGAATCTCCGGGTGCTGACTTTCCACCAGTTGGCCCTTCGGCTGGCTGAAGAAGCAGCAGCTCACCCGTTGCCGCGGGTCGTTGACGAGCTGTTCTTCGAACAATTGGTTCGCCACATTGTTCGCAACAATATTCCCAGCCAGGCTCCATTACAACGAATCGGGCAATCCTCCGGGACGTGGGGTGCGCTCTGGGGAACGATTCGCGACTTGAAGGATGCGGATGTCGATCCAGGGCAGGCACTGCAAGGTCTCCGCGAGGGCTATTTCGACGACGATAGAGAGTGGCTCGGCTCCCTCATTACCCTCTACGCGGGGGTGAAGGAGGCAGCTAAGACACTCGGGGTCGGAACGCAGGACGATCTTGCTGCGTCGCTCATTCCAGTTGTCTCCACGGCCTCGTTTCTCCGTCCGTTGAGCGAAGTGTTGTATTACGGTTTCTATGACTTAACGCAGGTGCAACTGTCCCTTTTCGAAGCCGTCAGCCGAGCGAAGAACACGACGCTGTTTTTTCCGCTGGAGGACGATGCGGCCTATGGATTCGCCCGGCGTTTTTTTGCCCGCTACATCCAACCGCTGGTGACGTCGGACGAAGCCACGATCCGATTGAAACAAGAGTCACCCGTTGTGACTCCCCGCTCCGTCCAACTCACTGTACGGAGTATGATCGGGGCGGAAGAAGAATTGTCGACCACCTGCCGCACCATTCTCGATCTCGTTGAAACGAACGGGTATCGATTCGACCAGATCGGCATCGCCGCCCGTACGCTCGATCCCTACCGGCCCTACGTTCAATCGGTGTTCGATCGCCATCGAATTCCCTTTTATACGACCACGTCGCAACCATTGATTGAGGAACCCATCTGCAAACTCATCTTGCTGCTGGTGTCCCTGCCGTTGAACGATTTCTATCGTGCGTCGGTCCTCGATGTCGTGACCTCTCCGCTCTACGCGACCGATTTGCATGACGACCGGTCGATGTCATACCGGCCCGAACAGTGGAAAGTGCTTGTCCAAGCCTTGCACATCACGCACGGAGCCGAGGAGTGGAAACGGTTGGAGCAGGCAAGCCAAGCATCAGTGATCCTCGATGGCGGGGAGAATCTTGTCGATGCTCTGGCCATTGCGCCGGAAGTGATCGGGCTACTCTGGCAGGTCGTTTCACAGCTCATGGAAGACTGTTCGATTCTTCCATTCCGAGGGACAATCGGGCGGATGGTGACGGCTTGTCGAGAACTCGTTGATCGGCGTCTGCGTCGGCTCGAGGCAGCCACGTCGACGGCCGACGCTGATGTTCTACTTGCGCGCCAAGCGATGACGTGGCATGCGATCGATCGCCTCTGGTTGGCGCTCATGGAATTGGAACCGCTCAACGAAGAAATGACATGGGTCGAATTCGTCGAATTGCTGACGCATACGTTTGAGCGGACGACGCGACCCTTTCACGATGGTGCATCGCAAGGGGTAATGGTGTGCGACGTTATGGGAGCGCGCGGAGTCCCGTTCAAAGCGCTGTTCATCCTAGGCCTGAACGAAAAGGTATTTCCCCGCTATATTCGAGAGGACGCGTTTCTGCGGGATTGCCATCGGCGTGTGTTCGACGCCACGCTCGGATTCAAAGTCGATGAGAAGCTGGCGGCGTATGGAGAAGAGAGCTTACTCTTTCACCTGTGTTGTCAGGCGGCCTCTCATCGACTCTTCCTGTCCTATCAACGGGCTGATGAATCGGGGCGCATGCTGGCTGCTTCTCCTTTTCTGGGAGAAGCCCGCCGTCGATTTGCCCATGGGGAGCAACCGATCGATGCGGTGCCGCGCCGCTTGAGCGATCGAGTGTTGCAGCAGCCGTCGATCACACTGTTTCTCCCGCCGAATGAACTGACTCAATGGCTGGCGATCAATGGACAAGATCCGACCGATCTTGTGCAGGCGCTCGGGCGCGATGTGGAGACGTTGCGCCATGGGGCATCGGCGCTGGAGCGAATCGAGGAGAATGGCACAACGCTGAATTGCTTCGATGGGATCACCGGGACGCTCGAAGCGCATTGGTCGCGGGTTATTGAGCGAGGCTTGGCTCCGACGCCGCTCGAGCGGTATGCGCGCTGTCCGTTTCAATATTTCCTCGCCGATGTGCTTCGGCTCGAACCCAGCCGTGTTGCGATCGGGCAAGAGCCTGATACGGCGCTGATCGGTACGCTCTGTCATGCATCATTACGTCGGGTCTATGAACAGCTCGTGAAAGAGGGATGGCCGGCCGAACAAGCGACCGGCAAGGGGAAGGAACGGACAATTCGCGCGTCGGTGGAACAGGCGGCGGCGCACCTGGAATCACAACATCGGACGGGCCATTATCTGCTATGGGAGTTGGTGAAAGAATTGATCGCGGCATTGGTGATCGCGGCGGTGGAGGCCGATGAAGCGGAACAGCTCGAGCATCCGTACACACCGGTCGCATTCGAAGTGGAAGGAGAAGGAGCGGTTCCGGACGTTCTCCACGAAGGATCGTTGAAGATCCGCGGTCGCATCGATCGGCTCGATCGACATCGGATGTCCGGCGCGCTACGGGTGCTCGATTACAAATTCAAAGCGGGCTCAGCCATGAAACCGGAAGACCGTCATCTGGCGCAGTCGGCGGTCCGCGGTTATCGGCTCCAACCCCCGCTCTATAGTTGTCTCGCCATTCCCGGGCAGCCTCCACCGAGCCACGTGCAGTTTCTGTTTCTCGCTCCCCAGTGGGATACGGTGATCAGGCGTTCGACGTTTGAGGCAACGTCGTGGGCCTCCGATACCGGAACGCTGATCCGTAACACGATCAAGACCTTGGCGGATGGCATACGCGCCGGACGCTTCTTCATTCTTCCCGACGGCTATTGCGACGGCTGTGGCTTTCGTGTGGCGTGCCGGCGGGAACATGCTCCGACGTGGTGGAGAGCGCATCGTGCGGCTGAGCCGAAAACGCTGAAGACGCTTCGTGTGCAGAAGATCGCCGATGAATGAAGAACTTCACATATCGGATCGTATCGCGCGAGAGTCGGCTGAGACGACATTCGATCGCAATGTCGTGGTCGTAGCCGGAGCCGGGACGGGCAAGACCACCCTGCTCGTGAATCGTCTCGTGCATCTGCTGATGAAGGAGCCCGCTCCGGTTCCGATCATGCAGGTCGTCGCCTTGACGTTCACCAACAAAGCGGCAACGGAAATGAAAGTGCGATTGCGGGAACGGCTTGTTGCTCTTGCACAACCGGATGCAGATTCGAGCCGGTCGAGCGACGGGGGGGCCGTCTCTTGCAGCGATCTTCAAGCACGCTATGGGTTGAGCGGCGATGAGATCGCCGCCCGTGCTCGGGAAGGACTCGGCGACTTGGAAAAAGCTCAGATCGGCACCCTTCACAGTTTCGCCGCCCACGTGCTGCGGCTTCATCCATTGGAGGGCGGCGTCGATCCCGACTTCAAGGAAGACGACGGCTTGCGATTCGAAGAACAGTTCGCCGCCGCGTGGGAGTGCTGGCTTGACCGCGAATTGAGCCGAGCCGGGCAACATCATCCCTTATGGCGAGCGGTCTTATCGACGACCACTCTCGAGTCGGTCAGAGCGTTGGCCCGGTCTTTGTGCAGTGATTTGGTCGAGCTGGATCGCCTGCAGCAACAACTTGCATCGACAGCAGTGCCTCAGGCCGTCTTGGACTGGATTCGGCATATGGCGGACCGGGCACATCAGCTCATGAACGCGTATGACCGGCCGAAGCGACGTAAGGTGGAGCACATGCTCGCCGCGGCTGCATCCTTGATGCGGCTCGTGGAAAAACAAGGATTGCCCGGCCGGCAAGAATTGACGGCGATGGAGCGAGAATGGCTCGGCAAGGAGCTGGGAAGCGGAGTGGGTGGGTGGGACAAGGGCGATTTCAAAGAGGCAGCTGCGCTCATCCGGACGGCACACCAGCTTCTGTCGATCGATCATGCATTCCTGAACGACCTCCTGAACCTGCTCATTCCGTTGGTGCGGGGCATTCGAGAAAACTTTGTCCGGCAAGGCTGGCTGTCGTTTGACGGGTTGCTGGCACGGGCACGGACGCTCCTCTTCCAGCACCCGTCCGTCCGTGAGCGGATCAAGCGAGACTATCAAGCCGTGCTGGTCGATGAATTTCAAGACACGGATCCGGTGCAGTATGAAATCATCCTGGCGGTCTCTGAGCGGCAAGGAAGTCAGGCGAACGACTGGCACAAAATGGCGCTTGAACCGGGGAAACTCTTCATCGTCGGAGATCCCAAACAGTCGATCTATGCCTTTCGGCGCGCCGACATCGAAGCCTTCGATCGGGTCGTAGACAAGATCGCGACCGATGGCGGAGTAATCCGCACGTTGACGACGAACTTCCGAAGCGACGCGGCGATCCTGGAGCCGGTGAATGACGTCTTCGATCGGCTGTTCGAACGGCAGCCGCTGGTTCAGCCGGCGAATGTCCGTTTGGAGGTGCGCCCTCAGCCGCGCCCGGCGTCGATCGGGCCGGGGGTCCGTCTCATCGTGACCGCGCCGAAAGGCGAAGACGAAACATTCGATGCAGCAGAGGCCACGCGGGCTGAGAGCGAAGTGTTGGCTCGCTGGTTGACGGACGAAGTGTTGGGCCATCCTTCAATGAAGCCGGGCCATGTGGCGCTCTTGTTCAGGAAGCTCACACAAGCCGATGCCTACCTCGATGCCTTGCGCCGCCACGACATCCCTTACGTCATCGAAGGGGAAAAACATTTCTATCGCCGCCAGGAGGTCATCGATCTCGTGAATATGCTGCGGGTCTTGGATCATCCCCATGACGAAATCGCCCTGGCCGGTCTCCTTCGTTCACCGCTTGGAGGGCTGACGGATCGGGAGCTGTTTGAGCTGAAGCAGGCGGGACTTTTCAATTATCTCCACGCCGCTCGCCTTGAGGGCTGGCCCCATGCCCGTGCCGCGGTTGTTCGACGGCTGTTCGAGCACTTGGCATGGCTCCATCGGGCCGTCGCGATGCTGCCATTGGTCGAAGCCATCGAGCTGATGTTTGACCGGCTTCCCGTTCTCGAACTGGCCGCAGCGTCGCTCCATGGAGAGCAGGCTGTGGCCAACCTCATGAAGCTCAAACAGACGGCCGCCTCTTTGGCCGACCGGCCGCATATGACCTTGGGTGGGTTTGTGGAAATCATGATGGACCGGCTTGAAGAGCAGCCGGACGAGTCGGAGAGTCCTCTCGCCGAGGAATCGCTGGAAGCCGTGCATGTTTTAACGATTCATAAGGCCAAGGGGTTGGAATTCCCCATTGTCGTGCTACCGGGCCTCCATCATGGAAGTGGACGGGAGTGGGGCGTGCCGCAGGTCTCATACGATTGGTCGAGCGGGATCTACGGGATTTCCCTGGACCGCCATCGGTCGCTTGGTTCACTGTTGGTCCAACACAAGGTGCGGCTTCGAGAAGAGGCGGAACGGAGACGGGTGCTCTATGTGGGGATGACGAGGGCCAAGGAACTGTTGCTGTTATCAGGGGGGGGCAGGTCCCGTTCGGTCGGTGAAACGGTCTTCGATCTGCTGCAAGATATCGGAACGGGAGAGATCGGGATCGACTCGACTGAGGCCCTGAAGATCGGCGGGAGCGAGATGCCCCATCGAGTTATCAGAGCACCGGAACGGAAGTCTCCGCGCCGTCGATTGGAAAAGGCAACCAATGCGGGCTTGATTGACCACCGGAAGACTGCCGAACAGTGGGCAATAAGAACCGCTCGGTGGACGGAGATTCGTGAAACCCAGCATCATCTGACACCGACGGCGCTGGGGAAACGAGCGGGAGCACTCATAGGTGTGACGACGCCGGTTCGATCGGATGCAGAGATTAAGCGGTTGGCCGGTGTGGTGGCTCACCGATTGCTGGAGCGATGGGACTTTTCACAGGACCCCTCCGGGCTACTTGCTCAGGTTGTTTCGACCGTCCAGGCAACTCTTGGGGCGGGAGACCAGTCCCATGCTGGAGCGATCGCTGAGTCCGTGAAGGAACTTCTTATGACCTTCAGTCGATCGGATGTCTACGCGCGCCTTCGTGCCTCCGACATCCTTGGCCGAGAGATTCCGTTCATCATTCCCTGGAGCGACAGGCAGGTCATGGAGGGAGTGATCGACCTCCTCTATCGGCTGAATGGAGAGCTCTGGATAGCCGACTATAAGACCGACGCGATATCGGCCGATCAGGTTGCGGTACGGGCTGAGCAATACCGCCCACAGGGGGAGGTCTATAAGGCCGCTGTCAAACAGAGCCTTGGAACTGAACCGCGATTTCACTGTCTGTTCCTTCGATGCGGGGCGGCGATAGAATTCTGACGATAAAGGGCGGTCGAAATGGCCAGGCGGGACCCTATCTCAATTGAGGCCTTTGCACAACTGGTCCAGCGAGCGATCGACGACTTGCCGCCTCCCTATGCCAAGCTGATGGAATCCGTCGCCGTTGTGGTAGAGGAGGAGCCATCTCACGATGTCCTGGAAGATCTAGATCTCGACAGCGGGGAAGACTTGCTCGGTCTGTATCAAGGCCAGCCGCTGGCGGCCGATTCATTCTTCAGGCCTGGAGGGGAACCGCCGCCACGGATCTCCATCTATCGCGGACCGATCCTCCGACTATGTGAGAGTCCGGAAGAAGTGGTGCAGGAAGTGTACGATACGGTGGTTCACGAACTGGGCCATCATGTGGGATTGGATGATGAGGAAATGCCGTACTAAATTCGGCGTTGAGAATTGAGGGCTGTGTGCGGGGTTGAAACCCGAGATCTCTGTCATCCGGGACTCGGCCACCATTACTGTCCGGAGCGCTCGACCTTCTGTCTTTCTCTCTGGTAGCCCACCAGAAGCATGACGGATCCGATCAGCACCATCGGAAGGGAAAGTACCTGGCCCATGGTGACGGGTCCTAGGATATATCCCAAGTGCTGATCCGGTTCACGGAAGAGTTCAACGATCAATCGGCTGATCCCGTAACCGGTGATGAAGCTCCAAAAGACCGTACCAGGCGGGGTCGGATGGCGATCGATCCACCATAACGCCGTGAACAACACAAGCCCTTCCAGCCCAGCTTCATACAGTTGCGAGGGGTGGCGGCAAACCGGCCCCCCGGATGGAAAGACCATGCACCAGTCTACATCGGTCGACCGGCCGAAGAGTTCCCCATTGATGAAATTCCCGATCCGACCGAAACCTAAGCCGATCGGTGTGACGCAGGCCGCCAAGTCCGCGATAGTATAGACGGAAATCCCTCGTCTTCGACTGAACCAGATCAGCGCGATGACGGTTCCCAGGAGCCCGCCGTGGAAGGACATGCCTCCTTCCCAGACCGCGAGGAGTTTCAGTGGATTTTGACTGTAGTAGGAAAAGTTATAAAACAGCGTGTAGCCGATCCGCCCACCGAGAAATACGCCGAAGGCGGCATAGACGACCATGTCATAGATCTGGTCTTTCCTGATCGCTAATCCCTTACGGGCGACCTTGTGTTGAATAAGGAAGTAGGCCGAGGTCAGGCCGATCAGGTACATCAGCCCATACCAGCGGAGCTGAATGGGGCCAAGTGTC
>DATIGP010000145.1:0-10568 GCA_035454625.1 Nitrospira sp. | reverse complement strand
TCGTCCGAAGGGTTTCTTCGCGCAGCGCGCGGCAAACGGGGGACTCCGGCATGGAATGGGCTTCCGCATAGGCTTCGATGTCGGACGGAACCAATCGGTTCATCTGTATCCTTTCACCAATTTGAAAAAGTCCGACGTGGGTGCGTACACTGCCTAAAACAACGCATTTGCGGGTCGGATCTCAACCGTTTGTCACCGGATCTTAACATAGTGAAACCAGAAGGAGGACTGCTTGAAAACCCTTGCGACGTTGGAACCTCTCACCACCAGGCTGCTGGAAATTCAACGCATCAACAGTGCCGCCTCGGTCCTCTCGTGGGATCAAGAAACCTACATGCCGGCCGGCGGAGGAGAAGCGAGGGCCGAGCAGATCGCCGTGCTACAGGGATTGGCCCATCAGAAACTCGTCTCGTCTGACATCCAGCAGCTCTTGTCTCAATGGATCGACCCGGCAACCGGTCTGGCAGCTGACCCATCCCACGAGACCTGGGATGAGCCGTCGCGCTCGCTGTTGCGCGAAGTGTGGCGGGATTTCAGTCGCGCGAAGAAATTGCCGTCGGATTTCGTCGTGAAACTCAGCCGGGAATGTTCACTCGCCCAGCAAGTTTGGACCGAGGCCAAAGAACGGAATAATTTCGTGATGTTTCTGCCGAACCTCCGGACGGTGCTGCAGCTCAAGCGAGAGGAGGCGGAGTATCTCGGGTATCACGGTTCGCCGTACAACGCCCTGTTGGATGTCTATGAACCGGATGCGACCATCTCCGGTCTCCAGCCTGTGTTTGCCGCGCTCAAGGCGCGCCTCGTGCCCTTGCTGAAACGCATCACTGAGAGCCGCGTTCAGATCGATGACGGGATCTTGCACTATGCCTATGACCAAGCTCGACAACTGGAGTTCGGCCGATTGGTTCTGACTGCGATGGGGTACGACTTCGAGCGCGGGCGGCTGGACCTCTCGGCCCATCCCTTCACCACGTCGTTCCATCCGACCGACGTGCGCGTGACGACTCGTGTTCATGAGCATGAACTGCAATCCTGTCTCTTCAGCTGTATCCATGAAGGAGGGCATGCACTGTATGACCAGGGGTTGGATCAACGGTATTTCGGCACGCCGTTGGGCGACTCGGTCTCCCTCGGCATCCATGAAAGCCAGTCTCGCCTCTGGGAGAACTGCGTCGGACGTTCGCGGTCCTTCTGGCGTTTCTTTTATCCGATTTTACAGCAGACCTTTCACGACCAACTGCGCGGTGTGGACGGCGAGCAATTCTATGCCGCGATCAATCGCGTGAAGCCCTCGCTCATCCGCGTGGAAGCCGACGAGCTGACCTACAATCTTCATATCATGCTGCGGTTCGAGATCGAGCAGGCGCTCGTGGAAAATAAAATCCGACCCGAAGACTTGCCCGAGATCTGGAATCATAAAATGAAGGAGTACTTGGGAATCGTACCGGCTTCAGAGGCGGAAGGGGTCCTGCAGGATGTTCACTGGTCATTCGGCGCCTTCGGGTATTTCCCCACCTATACCCTGGGCAACCTCTACTCCGTGCAATTCTTCGAGCAGGCCAAGCTGGAGATCCCGCATTTGGAGGATGACATTGCAACCGGTCAGTTGGTGGTCTTGCGCCGGTGGCTGGAGCAGAAAATTCACCGCTGGGGCCGCATGTTCACGCCGGCTCATCTCGCTCAACGGGTGACCGGTTCGACCGTAAGTCCTGAGCCGTTTCTCAACTACGTGGAAAAGAAGTACGGTGAGCTCTACCAGCTCTGAGCATCAATCATGGGTCGGCTGTCATATCCCATTGCGGCGTTGAGCCGTGCCGCGACGGCCGGAGACAACGTCACTTCAGCCTGCACCTCAATCCGATGCGGCACCAGCAGCGTGGTGTGAAACACGATATCGCGGATCGGAATCTTGAGTTCAGGCTCCTGCGGTGTGCTCAGCTGTACCGATTCGACGGACTGCAAGATGGCGCTGCCGTCTTGAGGTCCGTAGGAAGCGACCACCGCCTCGATGATGTCCGTAACCTTGTCGTTCGTCTCCACCCCGTCGATCGAGGCCAGCAATAGCGGAATGACCTGCTCTTTTGCTTGATCCGATACCGTGAAGTTTTCGATCCGCCCCTTTCGACGGAGGGAGGCCAGGTCGTTATCAAGATCTTTGCTGAAGGCCCCATACGCGAAACGAAAGAATTCGAAGTGGAACGCTTTCACGCCTTTCGCAAAGGTTTGGAGCTCGCATAGGAAACACAGCTGCTGTAATTTCACATCGCTCAGCCAGCCGTAAGGTTCCGCGAGCTGCAGCACGTACAGGAGCAGCGCGCGGTCGACGGTGATTTGATTGGGTGTCCTCATGGTATCTCGACTATCCCGCTATGTGGATGAGCGATTTACTATAGACAGCCGGAGAAGCAATCGTCAAAGTCGATTGGCGACGGCCTTCGATTCGTGGAGACGACTCTTGACCGGCCTCTCGGTTTCGTCTTTAATTCCCGATATGATATAAGGAGATACGGGTCTGATCATGATGTCGAAACACGCCAAAGAAATGGGAGTCCTGAAGGAACATCTTGGGAAACATCAGCTCAAATTTACACGGCAGCGTGAGTTGATCCTCGATGCCTTTCTAAAACAAGAACACATCACGGCTGAAGAGATGTACCACCAGCTCGCCCGCAAGGATCCGCACCTGGGACTGGCGACCATTTACCGCACGCTGAATCTCTTCTGCGAAGCGGGTCTCGCCCAAGCCCGGCACTTCGGTACTCAGACGCAGTACGACAATGTGTCGCATAAGGGCCATCACGACCATCTCATCTGCACAAGTTGCGGAAAGATCGTGGAGTTCGAGAACTGCGACATTGAGCGCCTTCAGGAAGAAGTGGCATCGCGGAACGGTTTTACCATCCAAACCCACCGTCTCGAGCTCTACGGACTCTGCTCTCGCTGCCGTCATTGACCCCCGACCATTTTTCTGGTATTTTTATTGAGACGGCTTATCAATTTCAAATCCCTGCCCGCCCCGGCTATCACCAATAAGGAAAGATCATGTACATATTTCCTCGACCTTTGTATCGCTCCCAAGGTATTGCCTTGTACCTCAGCGCGCTCGGCTTTTCAGTCGGGTGTTTTTTCACGTTCTTCGGCTTGGTTATGCCGACCATCGCATCGGCTGCGGATAAGTTGACCGTCTATTCCGGACGTGCCGAACGATTGATCAAGCCGGTCTTAGACGCCTTCACGACAAAGACCGGTATACAAACAGAGTTGCTCTCCTCCGGCACCACGGAGCTGGTGAACCGAATGAAAGCCGAAGGAGACCGCAGCCCCGCCGATGTCTTCATTACCAACGACGCCGGCAGCTTGGAAACAGCTCGGGCCGCGGGACTTTTTCGCCCGTTGAACATGCCGGAAGTCGAACGGGCCATTCCGTCTCAATTTCGCGCAGCGGACAACAGCTGGATCGGTTTGTCGGGACGGTTTTGGGTCGTTGTATACAACACGACACTGGTGAAGCCCGACCAAGTCACATCGCTGCTCGATTTGGCAGAGCCGACCTGGAAGAACAAGATCGCCATTCCCAACGCCGGCAGTGAATATTTGCAAGCAGGCGTATCGGTGATCCGCGCAAGTCTCGGGGACGATCAAACCAAGAAGTTTCTCGAGGGAATACGGGACAATGCCGGCACGCAGGTCTATCAAAAAAGTTCGCAGATCGTCGACGCCGTCGCCAAGGGGCAGGTCGCGATCGGGATCGTGAATCACTATTACGTCTATCGGCATCTTGCCGCACAACCGGCTGCTCCACTGGCGGTGTTGATGCCGGACCAACAAGAAGGCGGCCTTGGCGCCATCATGAACGTGGCGGGCATCGGCATCCTGAAACACACTCCCCGCGTGGAGAACGCCAAACTGCTCGTGGAATTTCTGGCGGCACAAGCCGGCCAGAAAATGTTCGCCGACCTCGACAAAGAGTACCCGCTCCATCCCGAGGTCAAAGCCGACCCGGCTCTTGTCGATCGGAAAAGCTTCCGTGCCGCTTCGGTGCCTTTGACCAAGCTCGCTGAACTTCGGGAGCCTACCCTGTTGCTCATCGAGCAAGTCGGAATGCGTTGACTCTACCGGACACCCTGTGATTGCCGTACGCCGATCCTCTATCTCCCCCCTTCAACTGGCGGCCCTGGCCAGCGCGGCACTGGTCCTCTCGCCGTTAGGCTATGTCACCGCCATGGCCCTGTCAGCCGACGCCGCGATTTGGCATCGCCTCTGGACCACTCGTATCCCGGAACTGCTTGGGAATACGGTCTCGTTGGCGGGCGCCGTGGCATTGCTCACGCTGGTGCTCGGGGTATCGACCGCCTGGATGGTGACACGATTCGAATTCCCAGGCCGCCGTTTGTGGGAAGTCGGTCTTGTGCTTCCGCTGGCCATGCCGACGTACGTCCTGGCCTATGTGTACAATTACCTCTTGGGATTCGGCGGTCCGGTCGAGCATCTCTGGCAGATGATCGCGGGACCGCAAGCCAGGGTCATCTCACCCCAAAGTTTTTGGGGCGTCACCTTCGTAATGGCGCTCGACACGTTCCCTTTCGTCTACTTGCTCACGCGCAGCGCGCTCCTGAGTTTCAACGTATCGTTTGAGGAAGTCGCGCGGACCTGCGGCGCGTCGCCACTTCGCAGAATGTTCTCCGTGATCCTGCCGTTGTTGCGACCGTCCATCGTCGCCGGCCTCGCCCTGGTCATCCTGTACGTCGTCTCAGACTTCGGCGCCGTCTCCCTGCTGCGCTATCAAACCCTGACCTATGCCGTATTTCAGCAAATGACCGGACGATCCGACAATCAAGCCGCGAGTATCCTGAGCGTCTTGTTGGTGATCTTAGCGCTTCTGTTCCTCTTGACCGAACGATGGTCTCGTCGAAAGAGCCGGTTTTACCAGACCACCGGTCGCGTTCGAGCACCGCAACGAATGCGGTGCGGATGGTGGCACACTGCAGCTCTGACGGTATGCTTGGCCGCCGTGATCGGTTTGTCCTTCGGAATTCCTGCCTATCTCCTGGTGATATGGAGCCTGTCCCCGGAAGCTCAGGCAATCCTCGACGCCCGCTTCTTCGGCTTCGTCCGGAACAGCGCCCTTCTATCGATTCTGGCCGCCACTGCCGGGGTGTTGGTCGGACTGCCTCTCGCCTACCTCGCCGGCAGAAAACCAACCTGGATCAATACCGCTTGTTTGCAAGCCGCTTATGCCGGCTATGTCTTGCCCGGACCGGTTGCGGCCCTCGCGGTGTTGGTTCTTTTTCTCAATGTTCTGCCGTTCTTTTACGGTACGGTGATTGTCTTGGTCGTCGCCTATGTCCTGCATTTTCTCCCAGCCGGCCTCCAATCGCTCGAGCCGTCGATTCAACAAATCACGCCGAATCTTGAAGAAGCCGCCCGCACCCTTGGCCTTACCGTGCGAGATACCTGGCGTCGCGTGACACTGCCGCTCATCCGCAACGGGGTCATCGTGGCATGGGTCCTGATCTTTTTGCAGACCATGAAGGAGCTTCCGGCGACGTTGCTGCTGCGCCCGGTGGGGTTCGACACCCTGGCAATCCGTGTCTGGCTGGAAGCGAGTGAAGAGTATTACCAACTGGCAGCTCCGTCCGCCTTATTGATCGTGCTCGTCGGCTTACCGGCGCTGGTCCTGTTGCTGTCCCGCGACTGGCGAGCCGCTCAGGAACCATCGTGACCTCAGAGCCGTCCATGACGCATGCCGATGCCGATCGTCTCGGCGGTCAAGTCAACCTCTATCAGCCGGTGTCCTCCATCCTGGAACTCCGTTCCGTGTCCTGTGCCTATGACCCGGGCAGGCCGGCGATCCGCGATATGTCGTTTTCCATCCGGGAAGGCGAAATTCTGTGTTTGCTCGGACCGTCTGGTTGCGGAAAAACCACCGTCTTACGAGCCATCGCCGGTTTTGAACCCGTCCAGTCCGGCCAAATATTTTTGTCGGGCCAATTGGTCTCCTCCTCCTCGGAAACTATTCCGACGGAGCAACGCCGCGTCGGTATGGTCTTTCAGGAGTACGCCCTCTTTCCACACCTGCGCGTCACCGACAACATCGCTTTCGGGCTCCGCCACCTTTCACGTGATGAACGGATACGTCGTGTCCAGGAAATGCTGCGGCTGGCTGGCCTCGAAGGACTTGAGCGACGCTACCCCCATGAGCTGTCAGGCGGGCAGCAGCAACGGGTGGCGCTTGCGCGGGCTTTGGCGCAGAATCCGGTCGTGCTGCTCTTGGACGAGCCGTTCAGCAACTTGGATCCCGACATGGCGGGACGTATGAGAGAAGAAGTGCATGCCCTGTTGCATCGCATGAAAACGACCACCATTCTGGTGACACATGATCACGACGAAGCTTTCGCCATGGCCGACAGTATCGCCGTCCTCAATCAGGGACACCTTGAACAACTGGATTCGCCCGAACTCGTCTATCACGTGCCGGCCACCCCTTTTGTAGCGGACTTCGTGGGCCAAGCCGACTTTCTCCCAGGGCAGATCCGGCAAGGCTTGGTTCACACCGAACTGGGCGAGTTTCCCAATACGCTTAACAGCGCGGAAGGAACCTCCGTCGTCGTCATGATTCGCCCTGATGATATTCATGTCGCGCCGAATCAATCGGCGGAAGCACGAATCGCGGATCGGCAGTTTCGGGGCTCAGAAAATCTCTATACCGTCCGGCTCCCTTCCGGACAAATCATTCATAGCAGCGAGAGTTCGACCAGCGTCTACCAGGAGGGCACCCCGGTTGAAATTCGCATTTTGGCCACCCATACTGTGCTATTCGATGTCAGCGCTCTTCCGAGGCCGCCAGGGTAAGCCATCCGTGAACCGTTGGGATGGCAAGATATCTGAAAATTTTTCCATTGACAGGGCGGAAGGGCGAATGGTACTGAGAAGCATTATCAAGAAGAGCGGAGGCCGAGGAATATCCTCATGGATGTACTGAAAGAAATCGTTGATTATGGAATTATCGGCCTGCTGGTCGTCTTAAGCGTATGGGCGATGGCCGTGGCCTTCGAGCGCTGGCAGTTTTACCGACGAATTGACCTTTCTCACTATCCTAATCAGCAACTGTTCGAGATCGCCCTCACGAAACGGCTCGTCATCATCGGGACGGTGGCGGCCAATGCTCCCTACATCGGACTGTTGGGAACCGTTCTTGGAATCATGCTGACCTTCCATACCATGGGCACGTCCAAAACCATTGCCGTGAGCTCCATCATGGTCGGATTGAGCCTTGCACTGAAAGCTACTGCCGTGGGACTTCTGGTTGCAATCCCCTGCGTCGTAATGAACAACGCCCTCCGAAGGCGCGTCGCCGAACTCATCACCCTTTATCAAGCGCACCATCAACATGGATGATGAATTGAACCAAATCAACGTCATCCCTTTGGTTGACGTCATGCTGGTCCTGTTGGTGATCGTGTTGACGACGGCCACGTTCATCAGTACCGGCCAAATACCGGTCGATTTGGCCAAAGCGACGGAAGCCGCGGATAGAAAAGATGTGCCGCTGGTCATCACGTTGACCTCGCAAGGCGAGATGTACTTGAACGATTCCGCTGTGCCCGAAAACGGCTTGCGGATCGTGCTTGAACGGCAACCGAGAGAATCTTTGGTTGTCGTGCGCGCGGACAAAGTCACGATTCTGGAACGGTTTGTTCAGGTGGTGGATGAGTTGAAAAGCCTGGGCTTCGGACAGGTCAGCCTTGAAGTGGTGAAATCGTGAGCTCGTTTTCCTATCCCTATTCCGTTCATAGTCGCCCGCACCTCCAGGGTTGGATCTATTCTGTCGTATTTCACGCGATGATGGGCGTCTGTGCCGTAGCGTTGGTGTCACGGTTCACTTTGTCGTTTGAACCCGATTCCTATAGATGGAACGTCGCATTAGTCGAATCATCGGGTCCCGTCGCATCCGTAGATCCGCTCCCGCCGACGAGGCCTGAACCTCCTCCGAAACCGCAGTCTCTCAAATCTCGGGTGGTGCCGCCCGCAGCAGTCTCAAAACCGGTTCAGCAGGAGGTCGTCCCGCGTCAGATTACTCAAGCGGTCCAGGACGTTACGGAGGCGACTCCCGTCAATCAAACCGCCTCGACCATTATCGAGCAAGCCGTCCAACCTCATGAAGTCACCGAAGCTACGACCCCGGTCATGACACAGGATAGAATCGTAGAAGAGGATCCTGCGCCGACAAATGATGCCGTCTCCAACGAAGTCACCACCTCAGCCGTTGAACCCACCACGCCGGCTCAGGTCCAGAAGCCCAGCGCCGAACAAATGGTGGCTTCGGCAGCTCCCTTCAAGACAGCCCCGGCAACCAAAGCCGACTATGGATGGCTGATGAGAGCATTGCTTGGGCGAATCGATGAACTCAAGAATTACCCGGTGATGGCTCGAATGAACCGCTGGGAGGGCAAGGTCATCCTCAGAGCCGTCATTCGAGACGACGGTCAAGTGCTGATGGTCGATGTACAAGAGAGCTCCGGCCGATCGATTCTGGATAACGATGCCATGGAGACCCTAAAAAAGGCCTCTCCGTTAAAACTGGATCAGCCCTTAGGCAGACCTCAAATAGCGATCCTTATGCCGATCAGCTATTCGCTTCGTTGATTTTTACGGATTCCCGTGAAACGTTTCGATCGAACGATGCTGTGATGCCATACGAGATGAAACAGGAAATGTTTCGCAATCCCGGAGGTCGGAATTGACGCTCTATCCAAGCGAGAAAATGGAAGAGCGCCGCCGGGTCGGAATGATACGAGTCGGATCGACTGTCTCATCCGTGGACTTACTCCACAATGTCCGATGCTTCCCGCTCTTCTATAGGGAAGCCCGATTATTCACCCCTAGAGGCCGTTAGAGCCCATCCCGCAAGGAGGAAGTGCGTGAACAGTTCGCTGTTTTTGAAATTGAGAATAGGAACTAAAATTATTATCGTCGGCCTCGCGATGATGGTTGTCTTCACAAGCAACTTGCCTGTGGGCGCTGAAGAGCCGCCGGCTCAGGGGACCGGAACGACGGAAGATGTGTCACCCCAGAAGCCTTCCACGGAGAAGGAGGCGCAGAATAAGTCTTCGACGAAGACGGCGCAGGAGAGTTCGCCGACTGAGCCAGCACCGGCCGAATCAAAACCGCTGAAAATTCCCTTGACTGAAGTTATCGGAACCTCTCCGACGGCGCTCGACCATATCCCCGGGTCGGGAAAGGTGATTACCTCTGAGTCCATTCAGAATAATCATCGGTTCACGATCAATGAGGCCCTCAGAGAGGTTCCGGGTGTCCATGTCCGGGACGAGGACGGTTTGGGGATTAGACCTAATATCGGCATCAGAGGGTTGGATCCGACCCGTAGTCGAAAAGTCCACATCATGGAAGACGGCGTCCCGATCATGTTGATGCCTTACGCCGACCCGTCGTCGTACTACTTTCCGCCGATCTTCCGATTCGACCGCATTGAAGTGTTGAAAGGCAGCGGCCAACTGCTCTACGGACCTCAAACCATCGGAGGCGTCATCAACCTGATTACCCGCATGCCACCGACGACACCGGAAGGACATTTCCAACTGTGGGGCGGCAACTTAAATTATTTCAACACCCACTTCGATTACGGAGGCACGTGGGGAAAAGGCGGCTATTTGGTCGACTACACTCACTATCAAACCGACACCCCGCGATTTACCAACATCCGTGCCAAGGTGGACGACCTGACATTCAAGACCGTTCAAGAGTTGAGCGATCGGACGCAGATCCTTGCCAAGTTCAACTACTACCGTGAGAATTCAGGAATCGGCTACCAGGGCTTCACACAAGCGGACTGGGCCCTCCGCGGCAGTGAGCGGCAAACACCCTTCACCAACGATCACTTCGACTTCATGAGACTCGGCTATCATGTGGCCGTGAATCATATGTTCACGGCGAACCTGACCTCAACGGTCAACCTTTTTGGGCATTACATTCAACGAGACTGGTCGCGTCAGTCTCAGCAAGGGGTGGACGCCAACGGGGCGCCTGTCGGCGGCATACAAAACGGCAACAATATTCCGGCACAGTCCTTTAGCGTCGTGCCGGCGAATCAGCGATTTACCAACGAGCGTGAGTATTGGGTGTGGGGAGTCGAGCCCCGATTCCATTATCTGCACTCTTTGTTGGGAATAAAGGGTGAGGCTGATTTCGGAGCTCGCTATATGTATGAGCAGTCGGACCGTAAGCAACTCCTTAATACCATCTCAGGAACAGGACTGCCTTCCAGTTGCGTCGTCTCCGTCCCGGGAGCCACATGTTTGGGAGAAAACAATTTTCGCACGACCAACGCCTATGCCTTTTTCGCGCAAGAGCGTCTGTTCTTCGGCCCATTCACTGTGACACCTGGGTTCCGCGTCGAACATATCAGCTACGACCAAACAAACAGGCTGGCCAACAACGGCGGAGGTACCTATGGCAAAACCAACTTCACCGAAGTTTTGCCGGGAGTTGGCGTAACCTACTCACCATTTAAGAACAATACGTTCTTTTTCGGCGCCCACCGCGGCATG
>DATIGP010000144.1:0-5641 GCA_035454625.1 Nitrospira sp. | reverse complement strand
GACGAACGGGCTCCGACAACTCACCTGATCCCGGTTCGGACCATCGTCGATGCATTCCTGCCGGCACGGTAATGGTGTAATCGATACCACGGCGGACAGAAGTTTGTTTTCCCATCCGCTCACTACGTCGGCGTCCCCGCGCATTAAAACCGATTGCCGCCATGTTCGGACGGATTCATCGGTCGAGGCGCCGGTCACCAGCGAGCGAAGGTCTCTCACCCTTCGCTCGCTGTTCTCATCGCTCTCAGCCCCCGGCAGGACTCGCTGCATCGGCCGGCAGAGCGACGTCCGTTTTTGTGAGCACGAACATCTGCTGCCGATCGCCGGCTTTAAAATCCATGGGCGCTTGCCCGTTCGGCAAGGCATAGATGAGCTTGACATTGTTTTGGTCGACTTCGATCAACCCTTTCGCGATGGCGCCGACTTCGGGAGCTTTGGTGCTGATCATCGTGATCTGCCATGGTAGCCGGTTCGTCTCCACTGTATACGTGGCGGCAAACGTCTCCTTCCGCTCCTTGTCGTAGGCTGTAATCGTCTGGTTCCTGATTTGGATGATCGCGTCGGTCAGCTCCTTCTGATCGATCGGCACGCCGTCGCGTTCTCCACTGACTATTCGGTAATTCCCCGAAAGATCCGCCGCTTTTTGAGTATCTGAACGACCGGTGCATGCCGATAGGACGGTGAGACAAACGGCGACAGTCAAGCAACTATTTTTGATGGTGCTAATCATGGGCGTCCTTTCTTATCTCAAGATATCCTCTCCTTTTGGGCCCTAGTACCTATGCGGGTGACGATCACCGACGCTAAGCCGAACCGTTTCATTCCGACTGTCGTTCCGCCGTCTTCATGCCCATGGGAGTTTCCTTCTTTCCTTTACCTCGCACATTATTGGGCACGAGGTCTCGACAGGGATTTACGACCTTTGGGATGCACGATCGTACCCCGCGACCTTGACGATTTTGTTGTAGACGCCGAACAGCAAGAACGGCGCGACCCATTGCCCGACAAAGAGGCCGTCCTGCCTTCTTCCACTGGCATGCAAGAGCATAGAAATGCCGATCGCGGAAAACGCGGCCCACAGCCAGGCGTCCGAAGGCAGCTTGGCCGTTTGATCCTCGATGGTACGAGCGACTCGCCCTTCACCGTGCTCTTGCGCTTCCGAGGTATCGGTGTCTTGTTTCCATCTCGTCATTGACTCAGCCATCGGTATTCTCCTTTCACATAAAACGGATTAATTGTTTATGAGGAATGTCGCTAACTCCTCGACACTCATGGTTGAGGTGTACCCTCCTTTTGAACCACGACGGCTCGACCCTGGTTGGTGACAGTCCCGGTGATGCGGTCGCCGGGATGAACATCGCGGTTGACTCTTGTCTGTGGGTCAATCGTGAGAACGGTCTCTTCACCGTTTGCTTGTTCTATAGTAAGGGAGTTCTCCTCGGACTTGAGGACGCGGCCCCGTACCGTTTTCAATCCCGAGGCCTGACCGGGGTTCACGCTTGGATCTTCGATGCCGGTTTTCTCCCGGTTATGACCTGTTGTCTCTTCAGCCTTGGGTCCTTTGGAACCGCCTTGGAGTTCGCCTTCGATGCGGTAGTTTTCTCCCTGGCCCTGTTGTTTCAGCCGGTTTTTTCGAATCTCCTCGCGTCGATTGTGCTCTTCCGCATCAGACGCTTGTAAACGAGGATCCCCTTGAGGAAGGATGGCGTCATTCCCCGAGACCGGACAAGGTAAGCAGACGCTACAGGCCACAATGAAGATCACACCGACAACACATGCCATGAGATTGCATGAAGCAACTTGCGGGCCGATCATGCCGTTTCAGCACAGATGATGTTTTTGTATGAGGAGTGAACGGTTTCGCTTACCGCTCAGGACAGGAAAATAAAACGTGCGACGGGCGACTCCGGCCAACCTGTCTTGGGACGGACAAATTGGGCTAAGGCTTCAGCCCCCTGTCATGCGAGATGCTCTCGCTGTCTCGTCTCTACCTTCTTGTAATGACCATTCTATGAGAAACCCTGGCATCCCGCTCCGAACGACGAGTCGCTTCCCCGCATTGCGGTGACGCTCGGCATCCTACTGGCGTTGGTCTCCCTCGGCATGCTGGTCTATTTCCTCTACCACATATCCGAAAATATCGACGCCCCGAATCTCATTGCCGCCATCGGACGGGATCTCGAACGGGTGATTCAGCGGACCACCGAGCCTCTGAGCGGAGCGGATGACAAGGACGATCCTCCGATACCGCAGAGGATCGGCTCGCAAATCGTGACGGCGAACTTGACCGGGTATGTGCAGACGATCGACCACGAGCGGTTGCTGGCACTGGCCCGACAGCATGGCGCCGTCATTCGTTTGGAGTTCGCCGTCGGCCGCTTCGTCAAATGTGGAGATCGCCTGGCGATAGTCGACGGATCCTCGGAAAGTCCCATCTCGGAGAACCCCGTGCGGAAAGCCATATCCATCGGAGTCAAACGCACGTTGGAATGGGATATCGAATTGGGTCTCAATCAGTTGACGCAAGTCGCGATCCGCAGCCTCTCTCCGGACCGCAACGACACATTCACCACCATGCTGTGTCTCGATCGCCTCGGAGCGGCCTTGAGCCTGCTGGCCGAACGACAGTTTCCTCCGGCTGTATGGCACGACGGCGAGGGACGACCATGCTTGATGACGCGACCAACAACATTCGTCGAGTTAGTCGACCGCTCACTCGAGCAGCTCCATTTTTTTATGGGTGAAACGATGGTCATCGCCGCTCACATGTTGCGCACGCTGCGCATCGTGATGGTTCATACCCGCCGTCCGGAGGACCGAGCGGCGTTGCGCCGTTATATTACGGCGGTACATGAAGAGAGCCGCAAGCATCTGAGCCACCGCATCGGCATCGAAGCCGTCGAGCAGGAATTCCGCGAAGCCATGGCCGTCCTGGAAGGCGGCACCGTTCCGCGTTCTGGTGAAGTGCCGGCCCGAACCGTTGAGTCACAACACTAACCCCGGCGCCCTTATGTTTCCAAAGGGTACGCTGTCGCTCATGGTACAAGCATTGCAGATTTGTTTACCGAACATGCGAAGGTCTAGAGATGAATGTGAGAGGCTTCCGTAGAATTCGAGCAGTGGAGTTGTAAAAATGGAGGTCCCATGCAACAAGCCATTACGGTCTGTAGTCTGCTGGTCCTGGCCTTCGGCGCGTTTCCTTCATGCGCCGGCGATCGACACGATAGAGGATCAACGGCATACCGCGACAACGATCAAGAGACGGCCCGCGATCGAGAGAGGGATCGCAGAGGTACCGAGTCGAATATCTACCCCGACCGATGGGGGCCGCATCCGAACGGCGGTCCCGCCCAGAGCCGGTGACCGATATGGCCTTGTCTCGCTCATGGTTCTCATGTCGGTCCTGGCCGAGACAATAGGCCCTCGCTCACACTGTCGACCCTGGAGAGAAGCTGATCGACGAGTCGACCGAGCTGATTCGAATTCGTGTCCCACCCATAGGGAGAGCCTCCGACTACGGCAGAGAGGATCGGCACGATATGCGCGGCTGTTCGTCATTCTCAACCCAGCTGGGGCCACTGCCAATACGGCGGACAGGCCGGCCCAAAGGCGGAGCCCGGCACATCCCTGTGCGGTCCATCGGTACGTGGATACTCCACGATTCTCCGGTGAGACCAAGTGGTTCTCATCCATAACGCAACTTCAGCCACAAATTCGTCCCAGCCAAGAGGGAGGTCACGCCGTTTGTCAGCGTGATCGGTATCGAGTCGATCCAGAATCCGTAGACGGCCCAGCAGGTCAGACCGACGGTGGACGCCACTAACATCGGCAACGAGAGGTCTTTCGCCGATCTGGTGCGCCAGGTGCGAATCACTTGAGGGAGAAAGGACAGGGTAGTCAATGTGCCGGCCACAAATCCCAATGCCGTCGTCGCTATGTCCATATGGCTTCTTTCTTCGTTTGTTGGTCCAACAGAGTTCCGCCCGATTCCCCCGATGCGCCGGGCCGCGTTTAGAAACGGCAAGGATCGGACCAATGAGTTCGTGAGACACAATCAAGTTTGGCGGTACATCTCTCCGCCAGACAACTGAATGAACGTCGATGAGCGGACAGGAGGAGGAATGGCTGATGCGCGAATGATGAACTCTCAGGAGATCGGAAGGAAGAGGAGCTCGATTCTGTAGAGACGCCGGTCCCGACAGCGTTCCGTGCTGATCCTGCCGGCTACAGAGATACCTTCCATTCCAAGACGATTCACGCTCTCCGTTTATTCCGAACGTTGAGCCACTCCGGAAGCAGCATCCCGACGGCGAGGGCTCCATAAATCCACGGAAAGCTACGCCGTGATAGGCTCAACTCGAATCCCGGAGTAAAGCGACGAGGAACCAGATGGTAGTCGGTAAGATATGCCAAGATGGAGGTGCCGACGCCGACGAACGCTGCGGTCGCAGGAGAATTCGGCCTGGGCATGTTTCGACGCCAGACTTGATAACACCCGGCCCAAAACAGGCAGGCCGCCGCGTTTAATACGAGGCCCGTGCCGGAGTAACGAAAGGTGCCTTCTCTCGGCTTGGCGGCATGCCATCCCCACAGGATGTGGCTGATGGCATTGATCGGCCTCCAGGCCGAGCGACCTTCGAGTTCCCCGCGGAGCGCCGCCGTCACCGCGACGGCGGCGCTCCCCGCTAAACCTCCCAGCCAGAGTCTTTTCCAACTCTCGTTCATGTCGCTTCAGACTTTTCCTCTCCAGGCACCCGTTTCCTCACCACGTGACTCAATGAATTCTTTGAATCGCTGCAAATCCGCCTCCACTCTTCCCGACACCGCTCCCATGGCGTCGCCGGTTTTCTCAACGGCGCCCTCCGGCTCATACTCCACACGAAGGTTGAGTCTGGCTTTGTTCTCGGCAACCTTGGAAAACGTGACCGTGCCCGCGTTCTTGGCTCCACCCTCGCTCATCCACGCGATCCGTTGATCAGGAACCTGCTCGGTGATGACGGCATCCCATTCTTTCTCCTTTCCGCCGATACTGGCCTTCCAGTGCAGCCGTTTGTCGTCGAGCTGCCACACCTGTTCCACGCCTTCCATGAATCGCGGAAATTCTTCGAATTGCGTCCATTGGTTGTATGCCGTGCTCACCGGAACGTTGATCTCGATTGATTTTTCTATCACCGACATATCTGCCTCCTTGATTGGTGGGTCGTGAATTGGATTGACTCCGATTGATTTTCAATCGCTTGTTTCATTGTTCGTACTTCTCCACGATCTCCGGCGGTCTTGCCTCGGCGCTGTCCGCATCTTCGCCGGCGGTCCGCAGCGCGCGGCGCTGACGAAGGAGATCCCAACATTGATCCAGTTCGACTTGCAGAGCCCACAATAGAGGCCGGTCCTCATCATTCGGCGTTTCGTGCGCCAGCATCTGACGCTCCTGGCCGACAAGTTCATTGATTCGTTGCAGCACCGACTGATCGGTCGTTTTTTCGTTCATGCGTCACCGGCAGGGATGATCTCCACCTCATTGTCCGAGTCCCGGATTGGTCTGCAGCGAATATTTGACTTCGCGCGCCTTTTCCCGATGGGTCTGTAGAGTCGGCAGCGTCGACGCGATCCATTGCTTGACGCCTTCGTCTTGTACGGTTTT
>DATIGP010000143.1:0-13448 GCA_035454625.1 Nitrospira sp. | reverse complement strand
GTTCGGCACTGTGACCCGAAGGCTCATGGTGCGAGTGGCTGGATCGAGCATGTCTCCAATATAGGTAATGGTTCCTGTGAAGATTGCATGGGGATAGGCCGCCAGTACGACGTTGACCTTCTGGTCCTTGCGGATGAATTGCACGTCCTTCTCCGGCACATTACCGATCACCCACATATCGGTAAGATTCGCAACGGTGAAGAGTTTTTGGTCCGTTTCGACCACTTCTCCTTGCGTGATATTTCGTGTGATGACCCGGCCATCGAACGGCGCCCGCAACGGCACGTTGGCCTTGATCGTCAATTCCCGATCAAGCCTGTCGATCTCCTCGGGCGGCACACCAAGCAGTTCGAGCCGGTTTTTCGCCTCCCGTAGTTCGGCTCGTGCCGTTTTCATGGCAGCCTCGCGTCGTTGTAGTTCCGCGAGACTGAGGGCCTTATTTTCGTACAGATCCTTGGCGCGGTGATGCGCCAGCTCCGCTTCATGCAGCCGCGCCCCCGCCTTGAGATAGTCACCTTCCGCAATACCCAGGTCCACGCTGTGGAGCATCGCCAAGAGAGCGCCCTTTTTCACGTCCTGTCCGACATCCACATGAACCTTGACGACTCGGCCTCGAATCAGAGTAGTCACCTCGGCCAGCTCGTTTTGGTTGGCTTGGACCGTTGCGGGAAATTCATGATGGGGGACGAGTTGCCCTTGGGCGACCGGCGCAAGCTCCACCTGTATTCGTGATAACTCCTCCGGTGTTAACCGCAACAACCCCGCTCGTGCGGAAGAGGATTCCGGTTTGACCGGGGTGGTATCCACCGGTTTGTCCTCACAGGCGACTCCCGCCGCTATGAGCAGACAGACCATCAGGCTGCCAATAGCTCGAGCAGGAAGGCGGGTCCTGCGCTGTCCGTTATGAGCCATGTATCAACACCCCTTAGTCCTCATCTTCGATCTTTGTCATCGCTTGCCGTTTTGAGTTCCTCGCACGTGGCATGCCCTACAAACACATCGTTTTCTCCATGCTATCCGGATATTCGTCGCCTTTTGCCACCATGAGCATGTGATGCCGTGGAAAAATGCGACACATGGCACAGTGACTTTACAACACCGTCGATCGTGAATATGAGATACTGACTCGAAAGGACGGTGTATGGAAATTCAAGCCCAGTTTCCAGACGAACAATCGCCGACCGGTGAATTCACACGGCAGGCCGATGCGTTCCGGGGATGGGTCACGGCCGACGGCAGCTCCGGCTATCCCTCGGCCGCCGGCCGATACCATCTCTATGTTTCGTGGGCATGTCCTTGGGCCCATCGCACGATCATCGTGCGCAAGCTCAAACAGCTCGAGTCGGTGATCAGCATGACCGCCGTCGATCCTATTCGTGATGAGCGCGGGTGGGTGTTTCGCGAAGGACCGGGACATTCCCTCGACCCCATGAACGGATTTCGGTTTCTCGGTGAGGCCTACAGAGCCACTGAC
The DNA here is from genome assembly GCA_035454625.1 of Nitrospira sp. GTDB lineage: Bacteria > Nitrospirota > Nitrospiria > Nitrospirales > Nitrospiraceae > Nitrospira_D. The sequence continues at coordinate 11,974 of DATIGP010000143.1, read as the reverse complement.
CCACACTACATCGGACGCTTTACGGTCCCGGTCCTGTGGGACTGCATGACCAAACGGATCGTGACCAATTCCGATGACGACCTGATGAGGATCTTCAACGCTGAGTTCAATCGATTCACCGAAAGCCCGATCGATCTGTATCCGGATGGCCTGCGGCAAGAGATCGACGAGCTCAACGCGTTCATTTACGAGAATGTGAACGACGGAGTCTATCGGGCGGGGTTCGCCACATCCCAACATGCCTATGAACGAGCCGCACGCCGATTGTTTGCCGCGCTGGATCAGCTTGACGCACGCCTCGCAACCCGCCGTTATCTATTCGGGCCGGAATTCGTGGAGACCGACTGGCGGCTTTTTGTCACGTTGGTTCGGTTCGACGCGGTCTATCACGGCCATTTCAAGTGTAATGTCAGACGGATTATGGACTACCCGAACCTCTCCGGCTATCTTTGCGATCTGTACCAAACCGGTGGTATCGCCGAAACGGTGAATTTTGACCATATCAAGCGGCATTACTATATCACGCACGACGACATCAACCCGACCCATATTGTCCCAATCGGCCCGGAGCAAGACTTGGCCGCACCGCATGGTCGTGAGCATCTGTCCTGATCGATTCCGTGCCCTCCTCTTTCGGATACACACATTTCGCCGATCAATCTGTCCAGACAGTTGGACATCCTTGGGGCTATTCTCCTCACTTCTCACATGCGTCCCGCACACGCGAGGGGCGGAAACGGCTCTGTACCGAGATTTCCCGCGCAGTTCTTCTTGTCGCCGGTCAAGCACGAGAGTTGCTCACTTGAACGGCAGCAGTTCGCCATCATTTAACCTGAAAGGAGCCGTTATGGACATGATGTGGCTGTTTGCAACTGTGATGGGCGCACTCCTTCTCGGCGGGATCATCGTTTATAAGAAGAGTGCGTAACCTCCATCTAGGTGGTGCGCTGGCGCGCGTAGCCTGAGGGGGGAATTTAGGGGGTGGATCGCACTTCGATTCGTCGACCTTCTTTCCGGCTGATGTCTTGCTCGCCCCTCTCCGGGGCGAGCAGCAGGTTGGTTGAAAATGCGATAGGACCTTTTCGAGTTTTGTCGCCTCCTGCACGAGCAATTCCTCTCCCCGCCTCTTCACTATCCACTACGCGTAGCGAAGAAGCGGTATGACATGGACCAACAGAATCGTCAGCGGAATGAGGATCCATGGCATGAACCGTCGTCACTCCGGTGCAATCTGAACGGGTATCTTGCCGAGCCAGTCCAAGGCCCATTGTGAATACTTTAATCCGTCCATTCCCAATATAACCTTCATAAGAATCCTCCTAATACGAAGCCGTAAGGCTCTCGGTGTGATGCAGACGCATGGCGAAAAAGGCCAGGCCGTTCAATCTTCGGCGCCGTGAGTCTTCGTACAATAACAAGCATAAGAAGCACATCTTACTTCGCCGTCCGATGAGATAGACCTGCATAACGGTCACACGAACTCCGGTTCTGTCGAGGTTATGGTTCAACAGCTCTCGTGACACGACAGATTTGAAGCCCTCCATCGCTGTCATGAACACCACTGAATCAGCATTCACGCCACAGCTGTGAATAAAAGGAACGGCGAGGATTGCTTAGAAAGAAATTGGAAATAAATGATTGGCGGGTGCCTCGACTTTTGGTACAGTGCGGGCCGCGTTATCGATACTCATTTCCATAATCTCAAGAGGTTACCTTAAGAATGACGACCAAAGCTGGGGGTAGGCCGGCCTGCCCTAAGGAAAGAAGATATGAACTCATCCTTGCCGTCTCGTTGATCTTGCTTTCTGGTTGTGGCGCTTATGGCGGCCCGATGAATTCCCCGACTTCCTCGGTAGAGAAGAACGCTCCGTCGATGCTATTCGCGGAGGCCTCCCCTCACACTTCTTTAGCAGTTGCGGCCAGCGACATATCTTCGGACGAGCTGCTTGATCCATTCGCCACGCCCGGCGAGGAGGCAGTTGAAGAGTACGATCCCTGGGAGCCGCTCAACGTCAAAGTCTTTGAATTTAATCGGCAGTTCGATCGCTGGCTGCTGAAACCGGTGGCTAAGGGCTACAACTTCGTCGTTCCCAATTTCGTCCAGGTCGGTATCAGCAATTTTTTTTATAACATTCGTGTGACGCCACGTTTGCTCAACAACGTGTTTCAGGGGAAATTCAAGGGAGCAGGGATAGAAGCCGGCAGATTTCTCATCAATACGACGGCGGGGATCGGCGGATTCTTCGATGTGGCCCAGCGTTTCCACCTGACAACACCGGAGGAAGATACTGGCCAGACACTTGGGTTCTACGGAATCCAACCTGGACCCTATGTGGTGTTGCCGTTCCTGCAACCCTATACAGTTCGGGACCTCGTTGGATACGTGGGAGATATTGCTCTCAATCCCATCTACTGGTTGATGTTTCCGATCATTGAAATAGATGCCATTCCTTCTCTAATTCCGCATGCTAATAGTTTGACGAGTACTCTGATATTGATTACTGCTCGTGGGACCGAAATCGTGAACGATCGTTCGCTGAATTTAGAGAAATTTCAAGGTGTGGAAGAATCGACCGTGGATCTCTATGCGGCAGTCCGTAACGGCTATCTTCAGAAGCGAGCCAAGGCTATCCGAGAATAGCTCATCGGATTCGTCTCCTCGATACGCGTTTCAGCATGGTTGATGCCGCCCGCAGCGGCCGGAGCGACATCGCCTCCCAAAGTGAATTGGGAAGACAACACTGAAATACAATAATTTTTGATCAGCTCGCGCAACCAACGAGAAGAAGGCACACGTATTGCGTTTAGCTCAGCTCGTGAGAGTTCCGTTTTAGTGGCTCACCGGTTGCTGAGCCACCCGCAAGATGAAGTAGGGTGGTAGAGCGATCGTCAGCTCTTCTTGTACACGATGATGCCGCCGATGAAGATAACAAGCATCACGCCGGCAAACATCAAGAAGGTACTATCCATGGTTCCTCCTCTCGTCCGGACCCGTCACGCTACGAAGCGGTAGACCACAGTTTACCCTCCCAAGTATGAGGCCGATAGAGTCGTCCCTCCTAAAAAAGTTTCCTACAGCTGCCGCCTGATACCGAAGAACAACCCAGCCTCAAACTCAGGAAGCCCTACGGGTAGGCTAAATTTATTCTCGACGCAACATGCTGTCAAGTAGATCGGACGGATGCCTTCGGCAAAGTGATTCAAGTAAGAATAAATGACCTTGAATGCTCTCTTCCGTTAGTGCAGAGAGGGCCAAGGACAGGCGAGGATTCATCCTATGGCTTGAGGTACGTTATCGTTCGCTTTGCACGGATACCGATCGAACGTGCACCGTGCAGGATTGCCCGCCGCGTACTAGCCGGCAACGCCTCAGGCACATGCACACCCAGAAGATCGCGCGGCATGTATTTGACAAACATGGACATAAGGTGCGCAGTGCCCCAGGCGATCGGTGAATACGCGAGTGTTCTTTGGCGCAACTCAAAGAGCGAAGGAAACTGAGCATCCCAGCGGACTCGACACGGACGTGCCCGCCGTGACCCGTAAACCGACACCGCCACGGCGAAACGAGCATTGTGCAAAACCCCTTCCCGTACCAGCTTGACTATCGCAGGAGGAGCCACGGTGGCTGGAAATCGGACCGAACTGAGACCGCGCGACCGTGTGAGTTTCCCTTGTCGATACCATCGCCGAAGGCGGTCGATGTCAGTCCCACCGATCTTCGCGTCGACACTCTTGAAGTGGAGGAAGCGAGGCAATGTCGTGACTTCATCTTGGGCTGCCAACACGACGCCGACTAGCCCGATTGGCGGGGGAAACCTAAACCGTTCGCGCTCTCCAAAACGGGTACCGAAACTGAAACGGCCACCGCGATAAACACGCGGACGCGCTACCGCCTCCTCGAATGAGCATTCGGCGGACCATTGTGACACGGGATTCTCCGACGCTGTGTCCTCAAAAATTCGAACCTCTGCTTTGTCCAATTCATCAAGCCCAGCCGCAGCCTGAGCCACGAATAGATTTGTTAACCCCGGCGCCACTCCTGCATGAATGAGTGCCCACCGTCTTTTCTCGCGGAATTGCCGATGGTAGTACAACTGCTCTGGCCGAAATGGGTTAGTCCTCAGGTGTGACGCGGTATCGAGGTAATGTGCCTGTAAGCGAAGAGCCGCACGCATGATGACGTTATTCAAGACCGTAGGGCACGCGTTGATCAGAAGCTGGCAACCCTTGGCTGCCCTGACCACGCTCCGTAGATTTCGGGCATTGACCCGTTGGATTACAACGTTTGCCTTCTCGCCAAGAAAGGCACGCGCACGAACCGGATCACGGTCACCGCAAGACACGTGATGGCCCTGACGAACGAGTAACCTGACCAGGAGTGAGCCGGTCGCCCCGACCCCGAGAACAAAGACCCTCATGAGCTGGCCACTGTACCACAAACTCACATGTGTATTATGAAACGTGAGCGGCGCGTGAAGAAATCATCCGTGATGGCTATGGCTATGTTTTCATCTCATGGCCTGGATGACCCCGATAACGTCGAGATATCGACTATAGGCGTTCTACTAGCCTTGGGTCCCCAAGGTACTTGCAGCTCCGGTCTTGCCCAAAGCCGTGCAACCTTCGGATCCTCAGAAGTGAGGGAGCATGGTTTACTGAGTCGTCTCGCAGAGAATCACTTGGGTAAGGTGATTAGAAAACCCGATGAATGGGTTTATAGATGTGGCTCTAAGAATGGCTCGATGAAGATGTCACCGGAGGCCGGGACCAATTGAACGGTTCCATCGCCTGGATGAAGATACAAATGCCGCTAGGCAGTACTGTGGGCGTGATCTTGTCTAAATGATAGTTGAGATTCCTCGCCTGCTGATGAATATACCTTGACCGTATATGTCCGGTCAGGGTCGAGAGTCACAGCGACCTTCCCGGTCTTGCTCAAGTAATCAACGGCTAGGTACACCTGGTTCCAGGTCAGATCTGGGCAGAGCCCGACTACTTCTTCCATGGAGCAACTCGTACCGAACTTCTCCAATGCACCATAGACTCGATCTATGATCGCTGAGACTTGCATGCTTTCTCCAGCATAAGCGTTCACGTATAAGCACGTACACGCACTTACATGCTAAGTGGTGAGCATATTCCTGTGAACTAGGAAACCACCTAGAAAGGAAGAGGGAGATTACTAGTGCAAACTGAGGCCTTCACGATATTGTGTCAGAGATTCTACGATGCACAGTGGGTGGTATGTACTATGTTTTAGTGGCGCGCGTCTAGGAGGACACACTGACCAGGCCTTCAGCGATTGCGTATTTGATCAACTCGGCGGTCGAGTGAAGATTCAGTTCGCCCATAATGCGAAACTTGTGGAACTCCACCGTCTTTACGGAAATATTCAAGATGGATGCAATCGCCTTGGTACCTTTTCCCTCCGCAACGAGTTGTAACACCTCCCGCTGTCGCTGTGTGAGGGAGGTCACCAGCGGCTTCATTGGCTGACCTTCCGATGACTGGAGCGTCGCCGCCAAGACATCCTTTGTGATCAGCGGGGTCATATAGTGCTGCCCCCGCATCACCGCTTGGATGGCTTGCTTGAGCTCCACTGCGGCGGAACGTTTTATTAAATAACCGGAGGCTCCGGCTTTAAAGGCTTCGGTCGCATAGGTGGGAGTTGCGTGCATGGTGAGGAAAATCAGCTTGCTCTCGGGCACCAGTTTGCTTATCTGGCGTGCTGCATCCAATCCATTGAGCAACGGCATCGAGATGTCCAGCAACACGATATCGGGGCGCAGCTGCTGGGCCGCGTCGACGAGCGATCGACCGTCTTCCACCATACCGACCACTTCGCCCTCGGCTTCCACCAGCTTCCGCAGCCCGGCCAGGACAATGGCATGATCATCGGCCATCAGAATGCGGGGCCGTTTCATGCGACCTCCACCTCACAAGGCACCCAGGCACAGACCTTTGTGCCCTGGGCGGGCTGAGATTGAATCCGAAAGAAACCGTGCAGCTGTCGCAGCCGTTCTTCCATGCTGCTCAACCCCAGTCCCTGCTGATGCGCACGCAGGTCCTGTGGGTCGAATCCCTTCCCATTGTCGATGACGGACAAACCGACCCCTCTCGGTGACCCGCGGAGCTGGACCGTCACCGTGGTCGCCTGCGCATGTTTCACCACATTTTGGACGCTTTCCTGCATAACGCGGAAGAGACAGGTCGCCTGATCGAGGGGCACTGCATTCGGAACATCAATAATTTTCAGATGAATGGGCAAGCCCGTGCGCCGGGAGACCTGATGAACATGGTCTTCGACCGCCGGGCGCAGTCCGGCATGCTCCAGCAACGAGGGATGAAGCCGGTAGGCGAGCGTGTGGACATCGTCAGAAAGGTGCTCCAACTGTTCACGGAGCGGTCCCAGTGTTTGAGCGAGTGCGACGGGTACAGTCGAAGGGTGGTGTTCCAAGGAGGCCACTTCCAGGACCAAGGCAGCCAATCGCTGGCTCACATCGTCGTGCAGATCACGGGCGATCCGTTGCCGTTCATGTTCTTGCGCCGCCAGCAGCTTGGACGTGAGCTCCTCCAGTTGCACTTGCTGCTGATGCAACTCCACCTGGTTGCGATGAAGCGCCTCTTCCGTCTGCTTGCGTTCGGTGATGTCGACCGCGACCCCCCCCAACAGCACAGGCGCGCCTTTGTGATCGACGATGGGGAACTTACTGACAAGCGCGTGCCGGATTTCTCCGTTCTGTATGAACGGCGCCACCGTGTGCAGCGGCTGCCGACTCTCCCGCACTTTCCTGTCGTTTGATTCGTACTGTTCGGCGATTTCCGGGGGCCACAACTCGTGGGCGGTCTTGTCTTTCCAATCCAATCCCTTCAGAACGGATTCTTGGAAGAGCCGATTCACGTAGAGATACCGTCCCTGAGCATCTTTGATCCATGCAAAGCCATGTAAATTATCCATAAACGAGGCGAATCGTCGCTCGCTTATTTTCAGCGCCTCTTCGGCATGTTTTCGCTTCGTGATGTCGATCATTGCGCCCAATGTTCGGGTGGGACGACGCTCCGGCCCATCATTGTCGAACAACGTCCATGTTCGGAAGCTGACCCAGCGCACACTGCCGTCGGAATACAGCAGGCGGTGCTCCATGGAAAACAAGTCGTCGCCTGAGGGATCGTGGGTCTGCTTGAACGCCATGACGACCGCCTCGCGGTCTTCCGGATGAATGAGTCGGATATATCCTTCCAACGAAGCTGGCTCATCAAGTCCTACGCCGTAGATTTCTCTCATGACTGGCGACCAGTAGACTTTTCCCGTGCGGTGGTCTTGATCGAAGATACCGAAGTTGGCCAAGCGGATGACCTGATCCGACCGCTCCTCTCTTTCATGCAGGGCGTTCTTTGCCTCCACGCGGGCCGTCACATCTTCGGTGGATATGACGACGCCGCCCACTTCGCCGTTGCAGAACCAGGGGCGGACATCCCATGTCATCCACTGCGTTGAGCCGTCACCTCGAACAAACCGATCTTCGTCTGCGCTCAACACTTCTCCGGCCAGACCGCGACGGTGGACTTCCTTCCATCGCATCGGCACCTCGGGACACAACTCGTAGTGCGATCGGCCGATGATATCTCCGGCAAGACGGTATTCCTCGATCCAACGACGGCTGGCGGCCAAATAGCGCATGTCGCGGTCGAACATCGCAATCGCAGCCGGTGCATGGTCGATGAACAAACGGAATCGTTCCTCACTATCCCTCAACGCCGCATTGGTTCGCTCCAGGTCCTCTGTCCTCTTCCGAACCCCCTGCTCCAATTCGTCCTGCGTCCGACGCAGCTCCTCCTCCACCCTCTTGCGATCAGTCATGTCATAGCCGATCGTCAGAAGGCACGGCTTCGCCTGGAGCATGATCACGTCGGCCGAGATGAGGAACGGCCGCAATTCTCCGCTTTTCATCCGCATCGACACTTCAAGGTTTCGGACCGATCTTTCACATTTCAATCTTTCGATAAGCCTCGACCGATCTTCGGGGTCACGCCAGATTCCCAACATCGGCGTCGGCTTTCCGATGACTTCGTCTCTATGGAATCCGAATGTTGCGACGCAGGCGTCGTTTATCTCGAGACAGACGCCGGTCTCGAGGTCGGTGATGCCGATGGGGTTGGGACTGAGGCGGAAGGCTTCGGCGAATAAATCATCCCGTGGCATGTCGGCCGCACGCTCTCCACGGGATCCGGAAAAGCGAGCCTGTGAAAGCAGCCGAGCCATGGCCCGACGCTTCTTCTTGGCGGCTTTGGGTACCATTACCAGAGGAAAGCCATTCTAGGCTTCTTGCACAATCGTCGCAAGACTGAATTTTCCATAATGGTTACTTAGGTTTGCAAACCAGATGTGCTTCGATTGCAGATTACCGCTACAGGGTTTCTCTATGTCGTGAAGCCTCCCCAATGCTTGTGCATGCATTCCTTCCTATTCGATGTCCCAAAGACATCGCCACCTATCGGATAGCCGAACCGGTCGCCTTCTGGCGTCGACCGTGCCGGATCATCCATTACGAGCACGAAGTCCCAGGTCGGAATGTTGAATGCGCCCGAGAAAGGAGGACTGTATATCCGTTGCTATAGTTATTGAGATCGTGAATCAACAACATGTCGTAATCGAGAATGGTAAGGCCACCTTGTATCGTGTAGACTCAAAAATGACATTCGTATTGGATTGACGACTTACGAAGAATCTACACTTCATGCATCAGTGGTCCCGAAGGAGTCGGCAGGCTGCCGCGGCTCTAGTCGCGCTTGCGCATGCTCTATTTTGGAGTCTTGCTGTGGCCCTTCCGTCGGAAGGCGCCGAAGCTCCGATGGAGGCGGTGCGCGAGACGGTTGGTCAGGTCCTTCGCATCCTCGATGATCCCGCACTGAAAGACCCAGCGAAACACACGCAGCGTCGTCGCATGCTCGAAGAGGTCGCCGCCGGGAGGTTCGACTATGCGGAAATGGCGAAACGAGTGTTGGGCGGTTATTGGAAACCCCTGACCGAGGCTCAGCGAAAAGAGTTCGTCGAGGTATATAAAAGCTTTCTTTCGGACAAGTATGCCGGGAGAATCGAAGATTATATCGGACGAAAACAAGAGGCGAGTTACTTGACCGAACGGATCGAAGGGTCGTACGCGGAGGTCAGGACGGAGCTCCGGTCTGACAAAACGACTCTTCCGATGGATTACCGCCTCGTATTGAAGGATGGCCGATGGTCTGCCTACGACATCATCATAGACGGCGTCAGTTTGGTGAGCAACTATCGGAGCCAGTTTCAGAAGATCATCCGCGAGAGCTCTTATGAAGAGCTGGTCAACAAACTGCGCGAGCGATCCATCACACCAGAGACAAAGACAAAGCGTTAGGCTTCGGTGCTCCGAAGTCCGAGTGAGATGAGCGACCGCGCATTCCGTAACACCACTGTCCGGTTGTCGGCTTCACCTACCCGGATATTCCATCCCGTCTCGTTACAATCACGACCGAATTGTCGCAAGATCATGCTCGTGAGCATGCTATCGCAACCCGTAATCCCCGGTTTGCCGTGCCATGAGAGTCCCTATCGATCAGCCCCAGGATTGACGATCATTGGAACATTAAGCTTTTCAGGCACGATGATGGTTTTGGCATTGGGGCTTTCGTATAACTTGAACCGCAAGTAGTCCGGCGTCAGGGTTTTGGTGATGATTTCCTGCGCTTGCGACTGCCCCACGGCGCGGATCCTCATGCTGTCGGCTTCGCCTTCGGCGCGAATCTTCAACGAATCGCCCTCCCCTTTGGCCTGAATGCGGGCGATTTCGGCATTGCGCTGCGCAATGACGACCTCGAAGTCCTTTTGCTCTTTCTCCTGTTCCTTGGATTGCTTCTGTTCGATGGCCCGCAACACCATCTGCGAAAATTCCATTTCCGAGAGCGCCACATTGTAGACGTCCAGGTGACGTCCCTTCAATGCTTCGACCACCACGGCTTCGATCTTGTTCCCGATTTCGCTGCTGCGCTCGGGCAGCGTGACCATGGCATAGTTGGCGACTACTCCCCGCACCGCCGACAACAACTGCGGTTGCACCAATTGCCGGTACCACTCCGGCCCTACTTCCTGGGCCAGAAAATAGACCTCCTCCGGGATGGGGCGCATCGTGATCGCAGCATACACCGTCACCGGCAGATCGTCCGCCGTGAGGGCATCGACCTTTTCCTTGAAGCTCTTCCATCGCGTGTCGTAAACAAAGACATCATTCCAGGGCGCTCGCCAGTAAAATCCTTCCTTAAGCGGTTCCTTCTCCAGTCCGGTGGTGAGCGGGTACCACCGTAGCCCCCGACTGCCCGGATTCACGGTATTACTGCAGCTCTGAAGGACCATCAGGAGCGGGATGAAGGCAAGTAAGAAACGACTGGTCACAGCCTGGTACATAGTTCTCTCCTCTTCGCAGTGTCGTGTCGGCCGGTGTATCGCATGATTATCGACCTTTCCTCACGCGCGGCTGGGTGTGCCGCACAGACGCATGAGCCTCGGCGAGCCGGTCGAAATCTTTGGCAGTCTGCTCATAGTAGTCCGCCAACAACCGGGCCCCGGCAACCAGGTCGGCCTCCGGACCAAAAAGCGCCTCATACCGCGCCGCGGCGGTCGTTTGCGCCTGAGCCTTTTCGCGCATAGCTCCGGCTTGATTCCGATATAAGTCGGCGATGGCGGTTTGATCCTGGGCGGGATCGTAAGAGCTCATGTCGGGTGGCTCGGACGAAGCGCATCCACCGATCCCCAAGATGCACACCAGCAGGATCCGACCCACCCTCGCTGTTGATTTGGAAACCATTACGCACCATCTACATTGTACTACACGCAATACTTTAACAGGTAGACAGTCGGGAGCACCTGTTCGGCTCCAAAGATGAATAATTCTTAATAAACTATTCCGTGACCATACTGATTGCTCGCCGCAACTGTCACGCTAGGCTGGTCCGACTGAAAGCCCACAACTAACGGTTTCGGCGTATGAGGCGGGTGGCGAGGAGAGCAGCCAGCTGTACAAGACAGAACGATGGCAATCCACCACAGTAGAAGATGATGATTCATCTTCGCCTTCATACTCATGTGATTATCATCCTCGTAGGACGGTCTTGGCTACTCACGTCATCGAGCCAACCAGCGGATATACAGCAAGACGTGCTGCTTTTCTTTTTCCGATAACGTCCATTTCCATGCCCCCATTGCGGTACCCCGTTCACCTTCATGAATAGTCTCTGCCAACTCAAAGTTCGACTTCTTTTGTACGGCTGGACTGGTGAGATCCGCCGGAGGTGGAGTCACGTCAAAAGCCTTTCCTTTTCCCTGTTCTCCATGACAGATCCGGCAATACTGCTCATAGAGGTGCTTCCCTTCCTGCAAGTCGTAGTGTTCGCGCAACGCTTTCTCGCTGCTTTTCACCTCCGCAACGGCATGCGAACCAGTCACGCACAACAGAGCACCCAAGAGGGACACCAACATTAATCGTGACGGCATAACCTCTCCTTCCTATGAGAATTCCTTGGCAATCATTGTGCCACCAGAATGAACGGTCATAGAATCGGGTAAAGTCTGAAGGTGTCGAAGGGACTAACTTTGGTCATGGTTACGATTCAACCTTGTGCCATGATGGGAAAAACTCCACGGGAGTGCATTGGTCACTGTCGCGGATTGCCACAACGAAGGGAATTGGACGAGATCCTCCGACAAGTTGAAATGACTGAAGACGGCTCGGGACAAGGGGTGCGTCTTACTCGTGGCTCAACAAATTCGCGGTAGTTGCTCACCCGACAGCAGATCCAGTATTCGATGTGTGCCGACAACAGTTCGTAGAGCCACTAGAGGAGGATCGCGGTCAGTCACAAGACCGATGTCAGTCGCCTGCTTCGCTGTTTCATACCGATGCATGACGGCAAGGGCGGCTTTTGCTTGCGAAGCCGGTACCAT
>DATIGP010000142.1:0-2095 GCA_035454625.1 Nitrospira sp. | reverse complement strand
GAACGATGAGAAATCGGACGGAAGGTATCGGAAAGCCGCTCGACTTAGAAATGGTAGGCGAGTCCGCCAACGGCGTTAAAGGCCGAATATCGGCCGCTGATCCCGAAACCTTGATCGAGGTTGTTGATGTTCGCCAGGTTATATTTTCCTTCCACAAATAGACCCCATTCCTCGGTCACCAAGACTTTGAGGCCCGCCTGAGCATTAAATCCGGGCACGACCTGGCGGCCGTCGATTTGTCCGCTGCTCGAGAAATAAAACGCGCCGGCACCGACTCCGATATAGGGTTGGAAAATCTTCCCAGGGTATCTCGCGACTACGTTGAAGGCCACGGCGATCAAGCGCATGGATGACTCAGAGAGGGTCAGCGTAGACCGCAGACTCTCCTGAGCCGAACAGGTCTTGAGGGTCGGGTCGGGGTCACACGCGCCGGCCGGCGGGGGTCCGAGAACGAACGTAATCCCCTGAGTGGTATCTACCGTTTGTTGCTTGATCGTCGGCTTCGTTGTAAAAGCTTCCACTTCCACCCCTAGCCAAGAGAGTCCTTCGTCTTTGAAGAAATAACCGGCCTTCCCGCCAAAAATCGCGGACGATTTGAGCGAAACGTCCGAGGACTGGAAATTCTGTGTCAGGCTGCTGCCCTGATTGATGTCGTTTTGTGTAAAGTTATACCGAGAGATAGCTGATTGAAGGCCAAAGTTGTCCATCGTCACATCCTTGAGCGACTGAGGCCAGCTATATCCCCCGTATCCTCCGACATACCATTCAGCTGCAGCCGACATCGGTAGAAGCACAAGTACGCCGCATAGCGCAGCATGCAACAGGACCCTCAATCTGTTTTCCATCCGCTCCTCTCTTGGTAGGCGATATCCGGAGTGGAACGTGGCGCACAATGCCGCGTGGGCATGACGTTCCCGTTACGCGATAATTAACTTTCAGTTAATAACGCAAGGAATGATGAAGATCGTTTTAGCCCACGTCGTACGTCATCGTGAGCGGCGTGCCGTTCCTGAGGATATCGAGTGTGAAGGTCCGTTCGTTCTTGAGGAGATGGACAATGGAGGGCAGTCCGGTCGGATCGTGCACCTCCAGGCCGTTGATTCGTTTGACAACATCCCCGGTGAACAGGCCCAGCTTCCCGTAGAAGCCGAAAAAGTTGACCGCATCCAGGTGAATGCCTTGCACTCGACCATCCACGAGGAACGGACTGGGCTGCCCATGCATGAAGAGATGAGTGCTGTCGTTGTCGGCATCGACCAACAGCTGACGATCGATCTTTTTGCGACGGCTCGGTGACGGACCATCTCTCGTCTTAGGCGATGGCTGCACCTTGACTGGTTCTGGCGAAAGTTCCACGCCCGAGGTGAAGCCCGGATGGAGCGTTGCAATAGCAATGTTCAGCCATTCTTCCTGATCATTGTCCCTGAACAGTACGCGATCCTTTTCAATTTGAACGATCGTTCCCGCCGAGGAGACGGTATCCTTAAGGTGAAAGAGCATTTGTTGTTTCGAGGCGACATCTTCGAGAATCGCAAACCCGTCTGGGCTGACGGCTGTACCAAGAAGCACGAACTTCTTGCCGACATCAAGGGGCGGTGCCTGCGGCCGGTATTGCGGTGCTGCGCCGGATCGGACGGAGATCGGAAGGGCACCTACGGGGACGGGAAAGAGGCGCGACGTCAGCACAGACTCCATCAAGGTGGTCGGATCGCGACTGGTCATATCGACAGGAGGCTGCGACGGCGGACGAGCAGGCTCCGATCGCCGTGCCTCGAGCGAATATTCCACAAACGCGTTAACGGAGTGCGCCAGGATAAAGGCCATGAGCAGGACGTACCCGCTAAAAAGGCCACGACGTATCCAGAGAGATCGCAGCATCAGCTCCCCGTGCGCACGACTGCGTGCGATCATACTCCAGCCGCGAGCCAAGTGTTCGCCGGAACTAGGCAGTCAATCGAAATTAACAGCTCACGAATCGGTCGATAACATCTCCGTAACACCCCCCCGGTAGCTGTATTTGGGCATTACTCTGCGGTGAGACACCCGGGGGGATGGGGAGGTGTTGAGATGGATTGCGGTCACCGTGTGCTGTGGT
>DATIGP010000141.1:0-9535 GCA_035454625.1 Nitrospira sp. | reverse complement strand
AATCGTTCCTCAAGTTCGGTCGATCGTGTGCCGATAGCGAAACAACGCGAGGTACATCTTTTCTTGCGGATCAAATGTTACCCCGGGTCGGGCGCCAGCGACGGTTGCGGCGACCCCGCAGCCGCCCAACGGTACCAGGGCGCCCACCCCGTCACCGACCAACGGTTCTTCTGCTGATGCACCTGCCTCGAGCCATCTGACGGTACCAGCTCCAGCTGGACAACAACAGGGCTTGCTGGTTGGCAGATCTTTCAGGCGGCGAAAGACGCGACGCTGGAGCCGGCGAGGTTGGTTTGACTGCTCAGAATTGAGCATCCCTGACTCCCAAGCGTTGCTCGTGGACCATTCATAGACGGGAACATGAGACACTGAGGTGGTGCAAACTGCAATGAAAACGACCAACCCAAGAGAGTGGCCCACTTCTTTCCTGACCACACCGGTTGACAGTGGACTCACAACCTAGGTATAAACGAGCACACCATAGACTTTAGTGAAGGCAACTAACATCCCACACATGGAGGTGTGAACATGAAAAAGCTTCTTACCGCAGTTGTGATTGCTGGTTGTGGCACGCTGTTCTTCGCGGCATTGCCCGTCGATGCAAAGATTGCTGCAAACGGTCTGGCTCCCATGCCCGTGAACGAAAGGCTTGCTGGGAATGGCCTGGCCCCCATGCCTGTGAATGCCAAGATTGCTGCGAACGGCGTATCTGCAGCGGGATTGGACCTCTCCGGTGTCGGCCTGAAGGCGTTGGGTCGATAGCAGATCGTACGACTCTCAAGGGCGCGGTGTGAACCGCCCTCCAAATTCCTCCTCGTATCATGTGGGCCGCCCTGACCCTCCTCGTGCTTGTTGTTCTCTTTCTCAGACCTGTGGCTGCGGAACCACCGATGCAAGGGGTGCAGCCGACCCTGTCATCCCAGGATGCGGACTTCCTACCGCTTCAAGAAGTCGAACTGGCTGATCCGACTCTTGCCGCAACCGAGACCGGGCGGCACCAACTGAAATACCTCGTCAATTGTGCCTTGCCGGATTCGGTGGTGCTCTTTTCTGTGCAAGGCCGCGAGCGCTTTACGTTTCCTGGACATCTCGGGCTTGCGCCCGAATGGTTGAAGACGCCCCTGACCCCTGTTCAAGAGCGATGGGTCTCCGCCTGCATGTTGGCCTTGACGAATTATGCCGGCAAACACGTGGAAGTCTCACTTCACGCGAAATCCGGGTCCGCTCCCTTTCTGGCGCAGACGAAAGAAGAGACACAGGCCTATACCCTCTCCGAGGGAGGGTTCTTCGGCAACCTCTTCAGCTCTCATCCAGTCGCCTATGTGTGCTCCGGGACGCGCACAAAGATCGAAGCGCAGGATCCGGTCTTCCGCGACCGCCTCTGCACCAAGGCGACCGGCGAAACCACGCGAGATGGGAAACGTCTCACGGTCTGTCATTTCATCCTCACAGGTCCCTGTGCCGATCCCACCAGCTTCACCGTCAACGGCCACACCTATGACGAAGTCATCTTCGTCTCTTTGAAACCGACCAAGTGAGGGCCACAAGCAAGATCGTGGTTTGACTGCACTTCGGTCAAGTGGAAGGTCGTCTCAGGTAAGGTTGAGGAGCCTGAACCGTTTTATGGATTGTCTGCTGGTTACTGACGGACCGCTCTACGCAGCCTATTCCAGGACGGGCGGCGGATTGCCTCCGTGTTATCGATGATTGCGCTTGCAATGGCTTTGACCTGGCCTGGTGCGACTCGTGTATGGGATGCGGTGAGAGTTCGGATTGGTGCCAACTATGCCGCAGCTTCTCCTACCGCGCCCTTTGCGGAAACTCCGGCGCAGGTGGCTGAGCAGGAGGCGGGACCGGTTGGGGAAACTGGAATGTTTGATTGTTCAGTTGAAGGGGAGGGCCCACGTTGAATCCCTGGCTTGCCGGCGGCTGAACCTTGATGATTCGCTCACCGTTCGGTAAATTGATCGTGCTTTCCACGTTTCCGCGATGGTCTTTGTAGACTTGAATGCCGCCTTCCGGATCCAGTACTTGGTTTAACCGTTCTTTCGCACTCGGCTGTTGAGATCGCTCTTCGGCCGCCGTGGGCAACAGGCTCGGCCATATGATTCCCATGAGGGCCATGCAGAGGGCAGTGATCCGAAACATGAATTCCATTATACTCTCCCCTCGTTCAAGTAGGCATATCCCCATGTGGGCTGAACAGATCATCCATAATCAGTAATAACCAGGAGCGAAGTTGATGATGATTCCAGAGAAGAAGTTGCAAGTAGCGATACTGTTGTACGATGGCATGACGGCCCTCGATGCGATCGGCCCCTACGAGGTGCTTCAAGCGCCGACGCTCGGGACCGATGTGCGTTTCGTGGCACGGGAGAAGGGTGTGAAGCGCACCGACTTCGGGAGGCTTCGCTTAACGGCAGATTATGCGCTCGAGGAAACCACCAGTCCCGACATTCTCGTGGTGCCAGGCACGGCATTTCCACAAGCGGTGATGGGGGATCACTTGGTCTTGGAATGGATCGCCCAGGTACATCGCACCACCAAGTGGACGACGTCCGTCTGTACCGGCGCCCTAGGATTGGCCGCCGCCGGGGTGCTTCAAGGGCTGAAGGCCACCACACATTGGCTCGCCCATGATGTCTTGAAGCAATTCGGTGCCATTCCAACCAAAGGGCGTGTCGTTCGTGACGGTAAGGTCCTCACAGCCGCCGGCGTTTCCTCTGGGATCGACATGGCCCTGACCCTGGTCGCTGAAGAGTTTGGAGCCGAGGCTGCCCAACTCACCCAGCTGCTCATCGAATACGATCCCCAACCGCCGTTTGATGCGGGCAGCCCGGACAAGGCTCCGTCGTCCATCGTGGCTGCGGCGCGCGAAGAGTTCAGCAAGTTGGTCGTCATGCCATAGGCGCGGCCTCACGAGTCGGAGGCCTTCCTGTCATGCTGAAGAGGGAGCATCTGCCCCATACCGCGACTGATCCGAAATCTTCGCGGTACTAGAACGAGGTCGGTGAGCACAACATCGATGGGCCCGCTATGAACCGGAGATACACGTAGGGCATCGGCACTGTCTTCGCTTTCAGTACCCGAAACCCGGCTCGTTCGAGTATCACCGCGCACAGGCCGAGAATGGCCTCTTCATCGTCCACGATCAGAACGGTTTGTTGTTGGTCTCTGTGCTTCGCAAACGCAACAGAGACAAGAGCGTATCTTCGATGACGTGGGAGATTTGGGGCTGGCACCTTCTAAGCCTTGAATGACTCCATACAGATGGTTCTGCTCAACCTGACCCAATCAAGAAAGCCATGTCTTACAAAAACATCCGGCTACTCGCCCAGCCGCACGATAGTATGGTCCTCCCTTATCACGCCTAAGTACAGTTAGGACTATGTCGACTAGAGAAGACGAGTCAGCCTGCTGATCTAGCTCGGCTGCTATATACCAAGTTCATCCTGCCCACACTTGTCTAGGCAACTACCTAGTATGAGGTCAAGAGTCATTCGGATAAGGAATAAGCCATACTACGGTACGGAGAACTAGCCATGATGGAATCCAGCTATGAGGGACGGCCCATTAGGTTGCAATCCGGCTTGCTAGAGGATGGGACATGGATTTGCGAGTACACCATCGTAGAATTCAGGCCAACACACTCCTTCACCGAATCCGGATATCCTGAAGGTACCTTCACGACACGCGATAAGGCCGAGGCGGCGGCACTGGAAGCCGCTCAGGCGGTGATTGATGTACGCGATCTTGTTGGGAGTACGAACAGCGCATTGGCCCTAGCGTAACTTACAGCCCCGAACCGGACACTAAGCCCTCGTGATTTCAGCTCAACGGGCGGGGGAGCGCCGTCTAGTTTTCCGTGAGTAACCATTAACTGATGGTAATCGGTCACTGAACGCTCTAGTAAATGCCGGATTGTGCAACCTCGCGTGCTGAGCCGATTCCCCCGACAGATCTCAAATTCTCTTCGGTCGAAAGTGACAGCTTTCTCTCCCTTCCACTTCAGCATAAAGCAATTCACCTTCTGCACGACCTTGAATCCGACAAACTCTTTGCTTCAGTCGCGTAAAGGCACCCAGATGGAGACCCCTTCTCGAAACGAAAAATGCGGCTCAGTTTGGAATTTGAGATAAGGCCGACTCGGGTAAGCCAGGACTCTAGCCTTTCTGAATCCAGCTAATACAAGATACGTCAGTGATCCTAAGGCGGTACAAGATGAGGAAGCGAACATCGCATGACGGGCCTGTATCCGCGTCGACCGGGACCTTACTACAGAGTTCCTTAAGTGCGTTGGACTATGAGCGCTCTGTGGATCGATGATAGACCTTTATCTCTACGTGGGGTGGAGTAAGACGATGACACTTAGTGAGGTAACCGACGTAAGATTGCATCCCTTGCTACAACATGAGCATCGGTTTAGGATTAGCTCTAACGACAGGTCAGGCGACTGTGAGATCCCATTTATTGGAGTAACGATCCGCTATGAATCACTCTCTGGATTTCGTCACCGTTGAAGGACTTCTTGACTATGGTCGTGCCATGGCTCGCCGCGCCTCGGAGCGGGGACTTGTCCATCCTCCGCCAAGAGCAACGTCCGGCGATGACTCCGATCGTGTCCACGTCAAGATGGAGCAGCTCCGCTCGTTCCTGAGTCGGTCACAGTCCGGGTTTCCAAACGCTGAAGAATACCGATCGGCTCGGGAAGGTTTGATCGATGATCCCCTGGTGTTCTTTGCCGCTTGGAACGCGCTCTTGGCTGAAGGCTCCTTGCAATCGCTGCTTCGGATCCCGATCGGGGCGGTCGCTAAACCGACGTATCGGCGTCCGGTGGCCATCGTGCCGCGCACGCAGCTTACGCCCACGCTGGCGGAAGGCCGCATCGTCCTGGAGCTGGGCGACGACCGCTTTTGGCTGCTGCCTCGGAATCTCGGCGACCGAACGCTCCTCTTCACGATGCGCCACGGTGTGTCTCAAGTCGACAGCAAGACCCATCGCGTCGGGTGCCGTCTGCCGAATCAATTAGACCGTGAACGCGGTGTGGCCAAAGCCGATGCAGTCGGGGCGGCGCTTGCCCGCATGATCGGCGTTGTAGGACATCAACTCGACTTTTTGCATCTCACCAACTATCTCGACCCGCGCACGTTCCTTCATTGCATCAGCCGTAGCCCCAACACCAAGCAACTGTACGAACGAGTGTCGGCGGCGCTGCTGCAAGAGGCCTCCATGTCCGAACCGATCACTGAGCCGGCTCTGGAATCATCCGATTTTGGTTGGGTCACGGGATTGGAGAAATCCCTGGAGGCCGAGGAAGCCGCACGTGCGTTTACCGTCGAGGCGTCCATCGCCAAACGCTTAATGAAGGATCCACTGTATTGTTATCCGGGCGGGAATTCTTTCTTTGATCTCTATGTCGACGTCATCGATGGCTTGCATCGATTGGGTGCCGCGCAAAAGGGCAAAGTGGCGTGTCTCTATACGCACAGTTCTACCTTGAGGGCCTTGATGATCTATCTGGACCCCAGACCTTTCCATGAAGCCTTTAGTGAGTTCAGCGACTACAAGGAAAGCCAAGACAATGTCGTCCTGCTCACAGTCGAGCAGGGACGTATGTCGGGCTACTCCACGGCGGTTGGTCTGTCCGAGCGGGAGCGGGTCACGCGCAACACTTGGGTGACGGTGGAGCGTGCGAGGAAAGACCGCGCGACGCTCAAACCTCGAGCTCTCAAACGAGTGGTCGCTCTCGTATCCGGAGGCGATTTTGCCGGCGCCGGCGCCGCCTTAAAGGAATTGCATGTGACCGGTCAGCGCATGGGCATAGAGGTGTATTTTGTGCGACATGGGTATCTTGGATTGGCCAACAATTGGATCGAACGTGTGACCGAACAGCATACCCGCGGTATGAGTAGCCATCCGAGTAGCCCCATCGGCAGCAGCCGTTTTGAGGAGTTCAAGCAAGAGACGGTTCAGCAGGTGGCCATGCGCCACCTCGAACCGTACGTGCGCGATGGCGCACTGATCGTGCTGGGAGGCGACGGCAGCATGCGGGGAGCTCGGGCCATTTACGAAGAATTCGGCGTCCAGGTGGTCGGCATTCCAGGGAGCATCGACAATAATATTGAAGGAACGATCTCTCTTGGGTTCCAGTCTGCGGTGGCGCTGGCGGATCAGTCTATCGAATCCCTCAAGGCCACCAGCGCGGCAATGGGCAGTGTGTTCTTCGTGGAAGTCATGGGGGCCGGGTCCGGCCATCTGGCGTTGGCATGCGCGTACCAAGCCAGAGCCGAGGGACTGTTGGTCAATGAACATCCCGACCCTAACGCCTACATCGACGATGTCATTCTCGGCACGCTCAAGCGGACATTGGGCGTACCGAACAAGAGCCACCTATTCGTCGTCGCCGAACGTACACCGCACCGGCATCACAAGGATGGCGGTGTCCACGGCCTGGTCGACTATGTTGCGGAAGTGATTTGCCGATGGCCGGAACGGCACGCGCGGCCTGGTCACTATCCGCTTACCCTGGCCACTAAAGCCACCATTCTAGGCCATACGCTCAGAGGGGCTCGGCCGATACCGGAAGACAAAGCGATTGCGCAGCATCTGGCCCATGAAGTGGTGCACCAACTGTTCGAATCTCCCGAAGACATTGTCGGTTGTCTGATGGCTTACCGCGAACGGGGATCGATCGGACCGATTCCGCTTCATGGCGTGACACCAAAGCAGTTCGATTGGGATGTCTTCAGTCGGATGCATGGGACTGCCGATGTCTCGTAACGCTCACCCGCCTCCTACGCGAGATCATATCGAGGCACCACACTGCCAGTTTGTGACATTCAAAACTTTGAAATCAGTTGCCAGAAATCCCATCTCGCGATACCCGTAATCTAGACGCTGGTTTCCGGCGTCGGACGGTTACCAACAATCAATTGCGGGGAGGATGTTCATGCATTTCGTCGTGGTATCAGCAATGGCTGCCGGGTTGGTGTATTTGCTGTGGCAAATTCGGCCGTAGCGCTCATTTCCATATGAATGCACCGCGTGCGAGCGAATGAAGCGCAGTACGTACACGGCCTCCAGGGGGAGAACCCGCTGGAGGCCGTGGTTTTTCTCGCCTGACGTTTCCGGATTTCTGGCAAGACTCCTGGGGTGTAAAACCGTAAATGGATTGCCA
Source organism: Nitrospira sp. (assembly GCA_035454625.1). Classification (GTDB taxonomy): domain Bacteria; phylum Nitrospirota; class Nitrospiria; order Nitrospirales; family Nitrospiraceae; genus Nitrospira_D. The sequence goes on along the minus strand of DATIGP010000141.1, from coordinate 2,358 downwards.
GAAACTCCCTATACGGGGCGTTGATAAAAAGCGCCAGCGACATTGTCACAAACTCATAGACCGGCCTCGATTCCGAACTGTGTGGATAGCAACTTAAGTGGTTCGGTGTCTGTCGCATATGATCTGGCCTGTATTCTGTCTGGATTCAGCCGCGCGCCGACATTCTTTCGCACAGTGGGCCTCGGCTCCACGATCGGGCAGTTGGCCGTCCTGCGAGGTGAACTGCGCCGCGTCTTATCGACCGTGCCTCCCGTCTCCTTCGTGTCCCAGTTGTGCGTGATTGCAGGCTGATATTAGCTCCGGGCTTGTCATGCAATTGACGGCGGACAACGCCGGATCTCATTACACCGCTTGCTCACAGGGCAATACAAAGACATGGAGCGGAAAGATGTTGTCGCCCTTGACTGCCTCTTGCTCCAATCGAAAACGCGCAAAGGCATCAATAAGACGGTATGCCAGCTGATCCGCAACCGCTGCCAGGATCATTCGATTGGTAGTAGGTGCAAGAAAAAACTGGCTGGTCGGCCCTGTCACTCCCTTTCCAGTGACGTTGTGCAACTCGCTGAATGCAGTGACGTCATATTCGTTCAGTAACGCGTGGACCGGTTCTACAAGCGATTCGCGAAAGACGATCACCAACATCTTCATGAGCGACTCTCCTCTGTACGGGCGGGCTTCATTGCCGTTCAAGTCCCTGCCCCCGGCCCATCAATGATGGCGGACATCTTGGGACGGAAAGGAAGGACCATGGGCTTATGAACCCGACGTCCGACTCGACAAGGCCCGAGACGATACGCTATAAATGATCTTGCCCGGCGCCGGTGGGCGTTTCAACCTGGATGATCTATGCAAGAATATGCAGCATATTATGGTACCGCCTGTATCATCTTTTCCGTCTATCTCCTTATCAAGGGTTTTATTGCCGCATCGAGACAACGAAGCGAGGATCATTCCACGACGCTGGTACCGGCTTATATCTATGGAATCCTGGCATCGATTCTGCTGACCGTGGGTTTGGGATTTTTCCGACCGAGCTTGCCATGGTGGGGATATCGATTGATTTTTCCTGGTACGACCATGCTCTTTCCAGCCGTCATCTATCTCGTCGGTCGGCGACCTCCGAAATCTGATCTCAACCGCGTCGACGCATAATCGCTTCGATTCATTTGGCGATGGTAATGCTCGGTACACCGACGCGAGGAACGTCAGTGACCGTCATCTGAAACAGCTGCGACAAGAGCTTGAACGCCTCGCGATTCCAGCGGGCCTGTGGTCCAGTCGTATTGACGGCGTAATACTGCCCATGAGATTTCATCACGAGATCCAGTCCAGACGGAGCTGACGGGGACACGATCAGGCCCATTGTGTTGACGGGATTTTCGGCTACTTCAGGCGTACGGCCGTCTTTGTCGACGTGGTACTCCGGCTCTTCTGCGATGGAGAGTCCCAGGAAGTTCAGCATCGCATTGAAGCTTCGCAGTCGGAAATCTCCCTTCAGCGGCCAATCGCCGCCATAATGTCCGGGACGGATATCAAAAGTCACATCATGCGGGAGTCCCCGTTCGTTCTCGTTCTGCAGGCGAGCCCGTTCCTCTCGAGATAGTAAATTTGGGTCATAGTTCGTAATCAGCGTGCCGCCCTCCACCTGTTTTCGCAGCGTGAACGTTTTGTCTCGTGCGCTGTACGTCACCTGGTAGTCCTGTTCGAGCGCTTTGAATCCTTCCGCCGTAATTGAGTCGGCTGGAATCGTCCAACTTCGTTCGATGCTCAGCGGCTCGACATAGAGGCTGTTGTGATCTTGAATGGCTGAAAAGTGGAGGACCACCCGCCTGAACATCTCATAGCCGACCTTATCGGAAGGATTATTCTGATACGCCGCTGCGCCGTCGGTATGGCTCATCCGTACCTCCTTTGCCATCAGTCGAAGGAGGAGATCGATATCGATGCCCTGCCGTAAGAGTAGCGTCAACTTCGCTTCGTTGAACGGTGTGAGCAAGCGCTGAGTAAACTCCTCGCCTTCGATAGGCGCGATACTGATGGTCGGATTTTCTGCCACGCTTCCACTGATGAGGGGCAGGATCTGTGTGCTAGCCAGACCCGCGAAAGCCGGTGTGGCGCCGGCCGTAAACCGAAAATCGAAGGTCGCCGCCACGTTGGAGACGCCGGTAAAGTGGATCGGCTCATGGTGCTGTGCTCTGGCGATGTTCATAAGCAATTGCTTCGATTGCGACTCGGTAATGGCGTCATCATAGGCGATGACGGCTCGAGTCAGGGTGACCGGCGAGAGACAGCCTGACAGGAATGTCAGAAAGATGACAGCCAGAGCGATGAGGCGGAGGGAAGAGAAGATCTTGCTTG
>DATIGP010000140.1:0-7897 GCA_035454625.1 Nitrospira sp. | reverse complement strand
TCTTATGTGTGCCCAGAGAGCGAGTGAATGCCAAAGTTCAATCGTCCCGCTGGTGCCTTTGAGTCGACTTCCGAAGGGCTTGCAGAGGCTCGATCGGTAGTGATGGGCCGCTACGTACGTACAGCATCGGCTGATTTAGCGAAAAAGCCGGAGCGGAAGCCTCCCCATCTTCGCCCTGTTTGGATCGTGCTTATCCTCTTGGTTCCCTGCGTAGCTCTCACGCTGTATTACTCTCAAGTGGTTGCGCCGGGATCCGAAGAGAGCGGCTTTTTCCTGCCCACGACCAGCTACGCACTCGTCCTTCTCCTGGTCAATTTGGACCTCATCGGTTTTGTGGTGTTGGTGCTCTTGTTGTCCAGGAATTTGATCAAGGCGTATTTCGAGCGTCGGCACCGTCTCGTTGGCTCAGGATTTCGTACCAAGCTTATCGCCGCGTTTATCGGGTTCTCGTTGATCCCGACGCTGCTCCTGGCATTCGTCGCGAGCGGACTAATCAATAAGGCCGTTGATGTCTGGTTCAGCGAGCACATCGAGAAGGTGATGAAGGACTCATACGAGGTGGCTCGCATGCAGCATGCGGGGCATGTGGCGCTCGCGGTCAACAGCGCGCGAGCCATTTCTCAGGAACTGTTCCGCGAAGACATGCTGGCCCCGGTCCAGCGCGATCTGTTGATCGCCGCGATGGCTCGGAAGCGTATGGAGTACGGCGTCGCCGGGATCGAAGTATTTTCCAACAAGATGGAGACCCTTACCAAAGCCCTTGATAGCGAAATTCCCTCCGGCGTGTTGGATCTGCCGATCAGTCAATTGGTACTGCAGGTCATCAACGGCAAGCAAGAGTTTACTTCCGTCCAGGAGGCCCAAACGGGAAGGTTGGTGCGTGCCGCTATCCCGGTGGCCTCCGGAAGTCGACGAGGCGAGTTAGAGGGAGTCGTGGTCGTCGAAACCTACGTCCCTGAATCCCTGTTGACCAAGATGGAAGGAATCGGTCGTCAATACACGGCATACAAGCAAATCAAGGCAATGAAAAACCCCATTAAAGCCGGCGCATACCTTTTTGTTGCTGTCGTGGCGGTGCTGATTCTCTTCAGCGCGACGTGGTTCGGGTTCTATGTGGCCCGCGGCATCACCGTTCCGATTCAACGGCTGGCGGAAGCGACCGAAGCGGTGGCCCAGGGCGACCTATCGGTGCAGATCGATGCCAAGGCCACGGATGAAATCGGAACGCTGATCGAATCGTTTAACCGGATGACTCAGGATCTGCAGGGAAGTAAATCGAAGCTTGAGGAAGCCAACCTGACTCTGCGGAACACCAATGTCGAACTGGATCGCCGCCGTGCCTATATCGAAACGGTCGTGGATACGATCGCCGCCGGCCTGTTGTCGATCGATCGGAGCGGTACGATCACGACCTTCAACCCATCCGCCGAGCGTATCCTGGGGTTGGCGGCCGACCGGTTCAGAGGGCGGTCGGCCAATGAGGCGTTCAAAGAGTTCGGGCTCGATTCATTCCAAACAGCCTATGATCGTATGCTGGCCGATGAGCGCGACGATTTGGAGCTGGAAGCACAGTTGGATATCCAAGGGAAGCTGATCACAATCGGGTTAAAAGGTTCTCGTATGCGGGACGAGGCAAATAAAGACTTGGGGTTTGTGTTGGTCTTTGAAGATCTGACGGAGCTCATCAAAGCCCAGAAAGTTGCGGCTTGGCAAGAGGTCGCCAAGCGCGTCGCCCATGAGATTAAGAATCCACTCACCCCGATTCAACTATCGGCTCAGCGATTGCGTAAGAAGTTCTTTGAACGATCGCCCGACCTCGATCGAGTATTCGACGACGCCACTAATGTCATCATCAGCGAAGTGGGGAGCCTGAAACAGATGCTCGACGAATTTTCCAAGTTCGCCCGTCTGCCGGCTCCGCAAATGACGCGCCAGTCCCTGCACGATATCGTACGGGAAGTGGGAACCCTTTATCGGGAGGCGCAAAAAGATATTGAGCTTATTGTAGACCTGGATGAGGACTTGCCGTCCATCAATTTCGACCGGGAACAACTGAGGCGCGTGTTCGTCAATCTCTTCGACAACGCGGTTCAAGCGATGAATCAGAAAGGACGGCTGTGGGTCGCAACGAAATATGATACGAAGCGCCGTCGCGCGATCGTGACAGTGGCTGATGAGGGACCCGGCATCGCTCCCGAAGATCAGGAGCGATTGTTCGTGCCGTATTTTACCCGTAAGAAGACCGGAACCGGGTTGGGGTTGGCGATCGTCCGTCGGATCATCACCGATCACGAGGGACAGATTCATGTGGGAAACAACCATCCGAAGGGAGCGGTGTTTACGTTTGATTTGCCTGTCTAGGGAACACCGGTGAACAGTACGTGGTTAAGGGGAGAGAGGGGGTTATGTCGGCATCGATTCTGGTGGTGGACGACGAAGAAGCGATTCGCATGTCCTTGCGCAGTATCTTGGAAGACGAAGGGTATGAAGTATCCGTAGCGGCCAATGGGGTCGAGGCGCTGAAGGTCTATGGAACCGATCCGCCTGATCTCATGATTCTGGACATCTGGATGCCGGAAATGGACGGACTGGAGACACTGCGGCGGGTGAAAGAATTTGTGCCCACGACGCAGGTCATGATGATCTCCGGGCATGGGTCCATCGAGACGGCCGTGAAAGCCATTAAGCTGGGCGCGTATGACTATATTGAGAAGCCGTTGTCGCTGGAAAATGTCACGCTTCGGGTGAAGCACGCGCTGGAGCAGTTCAGGTTGGCTCAAGAAAACCGGTCGCTGCGGACCAAAGTCCAGCAAAAGTTCGAGTTGGTCGGCCAATCTCCGGCCATGCAGCGGCTACGGGAGCTGATCCAAACCGCCGGTCCCACGAACAGCCGGGTGCTGATCGGCGGAGAGAATGGAACCGGGAAGGAATTGGTCGCTCGAGCCATTCATATGCACAGCACCAGATCGGACCATCCATTCGTGGCCGTCAATTGTGCCGCCATTCCCGAGACGTTGATTGAGAGCGAATTGTTCGGTCACGAGAAAGGCTCCTTCACGGGCGCTACATCCATGAAGCGGGGCCAGTTCGAGCAAGCCGACGGAGGCACGCTGTTTTTGGACGAGATCGGCGACATGAGTCTCAATACGCAGGCGAAAGTGTTGCGGGCACTGCAGGAACAGCAGTTCACGCGAGTCGGTGGGACCAAACTGATCAAGGTCGATGTGAGGGTGCTGGCAGCTTCCAATAAGGACTTGGAAAAAGAAATCGGTCGGGGGCAATTTCGAGAAGATTTGTACTATCGCCTTAACGTCGTTCCCATTGTGGTGCCTCCCTTGCGGGAGAGGCGGGAAGATATCCCGGCCCTTGTGCGGCATTTCATGAAGATGCATGTCGAGGAACAAGGGTTGCGGATGAAAGAGGTCTCGCCAGACGCCATGGCCGTGTTTCAACAATACGAGTGGCCCGGGAACATTCGCGAATTGAGGAATTTGGTCGAGCGGCTCATGATCATGGTGCCGGGATATGTGATCGACGCTTCCCAAGCCGCCCTGTCGTTGCAGGGACGGACCGCCGGCGTGGTGCAGGCAAGCAATCACACCGCCAACCCGATTCTCGGAAAATCCTATGATTCTCTTCGAGATGCTCGGAATGCCTTCGAGAAAGAATACATCAGCCGCAAACTTCGGGAACACCACTGGAACATTTCACGGACCGCTGAAGATCTCAAGATCGAGCGAAGTCATCTTCACCGGAAGATCAAATTGCTCGATGTGGAGATGCGGCCGGAGAGTTGAGGAAATCGAGGAGAGGATCAGCGACTTGCGCATGCGGAGCAGACGAGAGCCTGGAACTTCGTGTGGGGGTGGGCCTGCACGTACTCGGTCAAGGCAGTCTCGGATATGCGCTCGGGATGAGATCTCCTGCACGAAGGGCACACGGGTATCAGTTGTTGCAATGCGGCGATGTCGCGCAGTGTACGGTCGAGCTCGGTGATGGTTTTCGTGACCTCCTGTTCCCAGATTCTTCTCGCTTCCGCTTCTTGCTTCAGTTTGAATGCGGATTTGACTCGCGCGAGGAGCTCGACTTGTTCGACCGGTTTTCTGATATAGTCCGTCGCCCCGGCGTCGAATGCCGCTTGGAGCCAATCCTTCTGGCTCCGTGCCGTCACGATGATGATCGGAATTGCTGCGAATGCATCGATGGATTTGATGCGGCGGCAGGCCTGAACGCCGTCCAGGTCCGGCATCTTGATATCGAGCAAAATGACATCTACCTTGGCTCCGCTGGCACCGCCATGATCCAGGTCCAGGTGCTTGAAAGCGTCGCCGGCGGAAGAGACCGTTACCAAGTCCCGATACCCGGCAGTTTTGAGGATGTGATGCAGCAGCAAGCGCTCGTCGGGAGAGTCATCGACAATCAAAATGGCCACCACACTCTCCTTTGTGGATCCCTCCTGAATTGCGGACGATACGTAAAACAGTATAAGGCGTATTCCGGTAACGGCAAGCAAAATGCGGAACGAACATGAGATCAACGATATGTGCGTTGACCTCCTTCCGACCCTCCGTTAAGATGCGCCTCCGAATGCTGTCTGAGGCTGGGATTCAAGCTAAGGGATCACAGAACTGCTCCTGATTCACTCTTAACGCGATCATTCATTCATGACGACGTACCGTGATGCAGGTGTGGATATCGATGCGGGCGATGAGTTTGTCGATCGCATCAAACCGCTTGTTCGGTCGACATTTCGTCCAGAGGTCTTGACCGATTTAGGCGGCTTTGGGGGCCTCTTCGGTCTCCAGGCCGGTAAATACAAAGAACCCGTGCTCGTTTCAGGGACCGACGGAGTCGGCACCAAACTCAAGATCGCGTTCATGATGGACAAACACGACACCGTCGGCATCGATCTGGTAGCAATGTGCGTGAATGATATTGCGGTGAGCGGAGCGGAGCCGTTGTTTTTTCTGGACTATTTTGCAACCGGGAAGTTATCCGTGTCGAAGGCTCAATTGGTGGTCGCCGGCATCGCCGAAGGCTGTCGTCAAGCCGGTTGTGCGCTGATCGGGGGTGAAACCGCCGAGATGCCATCTTTTTATCCCGATGGAGAATACGATCTGGCTGGTTTTGCCGTGGGCATCGTGGATCGACCGAACATCATCGACGGGCAGCACATTGTGCCGGGGGATGCAATCATAGGCTTGGCCTCCACGGGGCTCCACAGTAACGGCTACTCCTTGGCCCGCCGAGTGTTGTTCGAACAAGCCAAGCTGACGGTGACCAGCCATCTTCCCGAGCTCGACGGATCCATCGGCGAGGTTCTCCTGACACCCACCAGAATCTATGCGAAGCAGATCTTGGCACTGATCGAGAAATTTCGGGTCAAAGGCATCGCACATATTACCGGAGGGGGCATTACAGGGAATTTGCCGCGCGTGTTCCCGAACGGTGTACGGGCGAGGATCAGTCGCACTGCTTGGTCGGTGCCGCCGATCTTCGACGTGGTGAGTCACGTGGGTCGAATCGATCGTGAAGAAATGTATCGAGTGTTCAACATGGGCATTGGATTGATTCTCGTAGTACCGGCCGGCTCAGTGTCCGGAGTGCTGGCTCTCGCCGCAGCGCTGGGCGACCCAGGCTGGTTGCTCGGGGAAATCGTTTCTTCCACGGGGCATGAGCCGGAGGTCGAGTATGTCGATTAACCGACTAACTCCATTAAAGGTGGCGGTTCTGGCATCTGGACGAGGCTCTAATCTGCAGGCTCTTATCGATGCCATTGAATCGGGACAGGTGCAGGCTCAGATCGTGGCCGTCATCAGTAATAAACAGGACGCGGTTGCATTGGAACGGGCTCGGAAGCATGGCCTCAAAGCTTTGTTCGTTGATCCGAGGCCCTTTGCCGGACGACCGGATAGTCGTGAGGTCTACGACCGCGTGCTTCTGGAAATCCTCCAACAGCATGAGGTCGAACTCGTTTTGCTGGCGGGCTACATGAAGATCGTCACGGCGGTGTTGGTCAATGCCTATGCCAATCGTGTGATGAACATTCATCCTTCCCTGCTGCCGTCATTTCCTGGATTGGACGTGCAGAAAAAGACCATTGATTGGGGGTGCAAGTTGGCCGGCTGTACCGTACATTTCGTCACGGAAGGAGTAGATGAAGGGCCGATCATCATCCAAGCGGCCGTGCCGATTCTGGACGAGGATACTCCCCAAACCCTAGCAGCTAGAATCCTTGTGCAAGAACACAGGATCTATCCCCGTGCCGTGCAACTTTTTGCCGAAAACCGATTACATGTCGAGGGTCGCCGCGTCTTCATCAATGACGCCAAGGCTGAGGGCGAGGCGATCATAAGTCCGGCATGATTGTAGATTCGAATGAAGGAAGAGAGATGCATGAGGACGCGATTATACCGTGTAACCGCGTACGCGGATGGGGCAGGGCATTACACAGTCGAATGTTTCTTGGAAAAAGGTAAAAATAAATCTCTCATCTTTAGATGCATTGCCGTTTTAAGTAAATTGAATTACAGGGGATCCTACGGTTTCACGGCGCGCTGGACAAAACGGGCAGGGGAAGTCCTTTCCCCCGCCCGCCACGTTCGATCCTTATTTCACTTCCGTCAGATGCGTGAGAGCAGCTTCGGCATGTTGCGTGGCCACATCGGCATGGCCGGCTTTACCATGCTCTATGGCTTCGTTCAAATGCGTGATCGCTTCGTTCAAATGTGGGTTTTTGCCTCCTCTCTCAGCGTGGTTTCGTGACTTTTCCGCATGTGTCACGAGGGCATCAGCATGGCCTTGTTTACCATGGTCCACCGCTTCCTTCGCGTGCGTGACGGCGTCCTTCACGTTACCGGCTGGAGACGGCTGAGCGTACAGCATAGGCACGCCAGCGAACGTTCCGAGCGCAACCATAACGATGCCACGAACAATGCCACGGCATAATCGACTCGTCATCTTTGCCTCCCTCTTGGTTAAATTCACTGCTTCACCGTAACGTATCTGCCATTCCTCGCAAGGTAACTGAAGGGGCCTGTCTCGCCACGAATGATCGCTGTGAGACTGTAGGCGGGTGGGTGTTTGGTGGAGGGCAGGGGATGCCGCCATCGTTGGCTCACACCCTTCGTTTTGAATTGAGCGGAGTTGCGTATGCGGTATAATGCCTTCTCCACTCGGTTCCTCCTCCTTCAGCTGTTTGAACGGTTCTCTTTAACATAATTTCGCGGCAGAGGCCAGAATTTCCTAAGCGACAAAGTCGCATAGTCCCTATCATCGTGGGGGCTCTTCGTAGAGCATGATTCAGTCTGCTTTGTCGCGCTCATTAACGCGTTAATAACCTCTGCCTTCCCTCCTCAATCGGTGCACCACCAGCCGGCTCCTTAGTGAAGGTTCCATAGTCCGTTTGCTCCGCCGGGTCAGTCTATGGTTACGCCCAGGTCAGGGAAAGCACGGGAGACGGTACAGCAAGAAGACAAGAAATGGGGCGTGCACCGTGAAAATGTGCTTGCTGTCGGAGATCGATTGACTGCAATGCTTTATTTTGGCGTGAGGTTTTTTTGAGTTGATCGAGAGTCGCCTCTCTTGAAAACTCCGGCCAGGAAGCCCATTAAGGAACGGTTATCGCTTTGGACGATGTTGCACTTTTTGTGTAATTGGCAACTTACAACAAGGGAGACTCCATGACGAAGAAGCGGCAGAGTTCGAGGTGGGGTAAGACCCTGTGGTTGGGCTGTTCTATTATAAGCATCTGTGGTACCGCTGGCGGAAGCTGAAGACACTGCTGTCACTGGACTTCGGGTTAGCTGGGCAAGAATTGATGAACACAAGTTTATCCAGGTTCTGAACGTTTTCTTTACCTAAAGGGGGAATGTTATGTCTAAAGACAGTATTCGGG
>DATIGP010000139.1:0-5007 GCA_035454625.1 Nitrospira sp. | reverse complement strand
CCCGAGGCCACCGAGATATGTTTGGGGCCATTGTCACCCCACCGACCACCCCCCAAGCTCAATACGGGGTCCTCTTTATGGATGGTGGGGGATATCTCGACATGTGTGGTCATGGGATTATCAGTATCGCCACGGCGTTGATCGAAATCGGTATGGTCTCCTCGAGTGAGCCCGAAACGGTTGTGGTCTTCGACACGGCCGCGGGTCGGGTCGAAAGTCGGGCCCAGGTTGAGGGACAACAGGTGAAGGACGTGGCGGTTGCCAATGTCGCCTCCTTTCTGTACGACCGAGACGTCGAACTCGAGGTGCCGGAAGTGGGACGGATCGTCCTTGATGTGGCGTTCGGCGGGAACTTCTTCGCGATGGTTCGGGCCGATCATCTGGGGCTCTCGGTGCATCCGGCTCATATCGCCCAACTGACGCGATGCGGCACCATGATCAACCAGGCCGTCAACGCCAAGTTGCGGGTGGTTCATCCCACCCAGCCTCATATCACCACCGTCGCTCTCACCGAAATTTATGAGCCGCCGACGCGATCCACGCCTCACGCGAGGAGCGCTGTGATTTTTGGCCACGGCCAGCTGGATCGCTCGCCATGTGGGACCGGTATCTCAGCCACAATGGCGACTCTGTATGCGCGCGGCGAGCTCTCGCTTGGCGAGGTGTTTGTCAGTGAAAGCCTCATTGGCACACGATTTAGGGGTCAATTGCTGCGGGAGGTTCCGTTGGGTGACTACGTCGCGGTGGAGCCCGTCTTTAACGGCGAGGCGTATATCACGGGTATGCAACAGTTCGTCGTGGAGCCCAATGATCCGTTGAAATATGGGTTCACACTGGGGAGTCCGTCATGATATTAAGCCCTCGACTGTCTCGTGATGAAGATATGGAGATGGGGGTATGCCATGCGGAATTATGCTTTTGAGCGCATGCAGCGCATACCACTCTGGGGACAAGGAAGGAGGACATGATGCCCCGATTGATTGCTATTCATACCGTTGTTTACGGAGGAAGTCCTAGTGAAATATATGCGCAAGAGGAAGCGCCGAGGTTTCCAGAACGGGGGATGCGGTGGATTCATACCTATTGCGATTTTTCAAATCATAAGCATGCCTGTGAACTCCCGAGTCATAAGTTCCGGCAATCAGGCGCATGCATCCTATAGAAACCCCATGGCAAGGGTAACAGATCAATTCAGCGCGTCAATTCAACGCCTAAGCAGCCTCTTTCTCAGTAGGTGGGCTGCTGTCTGAGAGCCCTTTTTCGTCGGCAAGAAAACGATCTCGAATTTCCTGCATGGTCGCACTGGGCGCGACATTTAGAAAATCTTCGAGCACCAGGCGGCCAACGACATTCTTAACGGTTCTTTCAGAAGGAATCTGGCGAGACCGGGTGCGAAGAAACGTCTGGAATCGCCCCCACACTTGCGGCGAGAATTTCAGCGCCATCAATTGCAACAATCCCAAGGCAATCGCCGCGAGCATCGCAAAGCGTTCGCAACACTCCCAGCAGCTTTGAACCTGCGCCACGTCTTCTTTCGCGGGCTGCTTCAGATGCTGATTTTTCTTCGCTTTGCGGGAGTGGCGTGGCAGTCGTTTGGACCAGAAGTGATAACAAAATGCACCGATGAGATGTTTGAGCATGGCAAAGAGGGTCTCCACTCGTACTCTGAGACAATACAACTCAATCGCCGTCACCGCAGGCATCTCCAAATCACCAGACATTAAGACGATGGGACCGTGACTGGTTAACGCAAAGATGAAGCGGATCAACCCGCCGGTGGGTTTCCAAAGCAGATTGAGTGCCAAGTACGACACCTCTTCGAGGGCGCCATAGACCTGACAGGGTGCGTGCTCAAAGAGATGCAGATGATCGAAGACCTCGTAGAGTTTGACTTTGTCGCCGTATTTTCGCGGCCGACCCGGGCCAGGATGTTCAGGGCGCTCGGCTGGGAAGTAGGCGGTGTAACTCTTCTTGGCTCGTACCAGAATGGTAACCAGCGGCGCCTTGCATGCCACCGACCAGACGGAGTCGGCGAGCTTAAAGACCGCCGCCACGGCGAAATAGGCATCCAAAACGAGGGTGCAACGCTGGCCCCGATCGACAGCAAAGTCCAGTGCCATTTGGACCAAGCGCGTCCCTGAGGTCTCAGGATTTTTCTCTGCGGCGTCGGGTTGTCGAAGGTGTGTGAATCCCTGATGGATACGCAAAGACAAGGGTAAACAAAAGGGCTCGGCCACCGAGCCGATAAGCAGGCCAATGGCGCCCCAAAAGTGACCCCGAAAGTAATTGGGTTTGCTTTGTGTTTCACTGTCTTGATGGAGAGTCACGACACCCGGCATGCGGCGACCATCTTTGGCGACCAGGGTGTGATCGCCGATGAGGACGGCTCGCCCCTCCACGATGACGGCTTGTTGCTGACTCCAAACAAAGGCCCACCAACACGAGAGCAACCCCGTCAGACTCCACGCTGAGGAGCGAAAGAAATGGAGTAAGGCCAAATAGCCTGAGGTATCCAGGTGCCAGAATCGACACAATGATGAAACGCCATCAATCTGAGTCGATCCGAGAAAGCCGAGCACGACGACGCAGAATGTAAGCCAGGTTGCATGACGGCTAAAGACCTTGCGAAAAGTGTGCAGGGTATGATAGATGTACGCAAGCATGCGAACCTCCTTGTGGTTGTTGTTCCATCATAGAGGTTCGTATAACTCTTCCGGCTCGTCTCCCATTTCAGTTGTGGCGATTGACCCAAGCTCGGCGATTCGCCAGATGTTGCCAAACTAACGGTTCATGACTTGCGGGGAGGCGTGAAAGGACGCACTTTTTCGGGATGTTTGGAAGGGGCTGGTGGTTGAACCTTGCCAATGCTGAACTGCTGGATTGACGCTAACCCCAAAACCGAGAACTTACGACTGTCGAGCTGTGAATGGGAAGCGCCAAATAAGTCGCCCCTCAAGGCCATTGCCAAGACCTGGATATTCCTTACGATGCCATTATCCCGTTCAGGTCTTCGATGGGGCCACGGCAAAACTGGAAACCTAAGAGCAGGGTTGCGCGCTACACACAACTCCACGGCGTGATTGAAACCGCTCGGACGCCTTGGGAAAAGTCGGCACATTATCCGCAACGGCCTTGTGCACGACCAACCGTTGTCGTGATGGACAATGCTTCGATCTATACGGGTGAAGTGTTCCAGAAAGAATATCGAAGAAGAAAGGGTTAAAGGAAATCTGATGATATTCTCGGACAAAGCATGGTGGATTTTCTTTGCCACCGTCGCATTGTTCATCGTCTTCATATTTCTGGGCGCAGCTAGTATTAAAACCTGGGAGTATACGAACAGCAACGCGTTCTGTGCGGATGCCTGCCATAATGTGCATCCGGAGGAAATATATGCCCACCACGCCTCGCGGCATGTCCAAATCAAGTGTGTCGAATGTCATATGGGCCGGCTCTCGACGTTCGAGATGATAGCGGTCAAAGTCACGCACACCAGCGAATTGTGGGGGATGCTGACGGGCTATGACCGACCTCTCACGGCGCATTTGCCTGCCTCACGCGACTCATGCCAGGGCTGTCACTCGATGCAACCGCACCAAAATGATTCCATCCGCGTGCTGGCGCACTACGAACCGGATGAAACCAATACGGAAACCCGCACGCGGCTGAGACTGCGCATCGCTGGGGACGCGGTACGGAGGGATAGAGGGCAGGGCATGCGTTTACACACGGAGCAGCAGGTCCGATTTATCGCTACCGATGCGCAGAAACTGAATATCCCGTGGGTCGAAGTGACGAGGTCCGACGGTCGTACCATGATCTACAGAGATGTCACCCAGGGACGGTTGGAGGGCGAGAGCCTCGTTGCCGAGAGGCACGTCATGGACTGCACAGACTGTCACAACCGCGTGGGGCATCCGTTCGAAAATCCTGAGGTCGTGGTGGATGAGGCCTTAGCCGAGGGGCAGCTGAATCCTCGCTTGCCCTACCTCAAAGCTCGGCTGGTGGACCTGCTCAACCAAGACTTCACGACTAAGGAGGAGGCCCTGCATCTGGTCGAAGCGGCATGGGAACAGTACCTGCGCGATTTCCCGAATATCCCCAAGGAGTATCCGGAAGACTTTGCTAAAACGAAGCAATTCCTGGTGGAACGCCAGCAGCTCATGGCGCAGTTGATCACCCGTAGAAAGTTTCTGGAGCCCGGCATCTCCTGGCAGTCCTTTTACGACCATATGGGCCATAAAGATTTTCCTGGCTGTTTCCGCTGTCACAGCGGCAAGCACCTGAACGCGGCAGGCGATCCGATTCCCGTGAACTGCACGTTATGCCACCAAATCCCGGTTGTGTTCCGTGAGGGCAACACCGCTAAGAACGCGCTACCGCCGTTCGTCCTACCGAAGCCGGACAGTCATCGGTCCCCCACGTTTCTGCATGACCATCGGACGCTCTTCATCGGAGACGAGAGCTGTGCGACCTGTCACGGCGACATCAGGTTCGGAGCCGACAACAAGTCGTTTTGTTCCAATTCGGCATGCCATGGGACGACGTGGCCGAATCTGTCGATGGATGCGAACTAGGCAGGCTAGAGGCAGTGAAAAGAACGTCCGTCGGCATGGACATCGCCTCCCAGAGCGGGTTAGAGTTGGGCAGTCCGGCTTGAGACCCTCCTGGAAACCTCTCGAAAAAGGAAGGAGAGAAGGTTTATGAAGAAGACCTCAGCACATCAAAAGCGTGCCTATGCCACAGCCGTGCTCATGGCCGGAATACTTGTGGGTTTCTTCACGCTATCGGAGACACTCCAGGCGACGGTGAAGACCCCGAAAGATTTCACGATGACCCTAACGGGTGATGCGCCTCCTGTCATCTTCAGCCATCACAATCACGCCGATGAACAAAACCTGAAGTGTCAAGACTGTCATACAAAAATTTTCCAAATGAAGATCGGTGAGACAGCAAAGAAAAAAGGGCCACTCACCATGACCGCCATGGAGGACGGGAAGTTCTGTG
>DATIGP010000138.1:0-2726 GCA_035454625.1 Nitrospira sp. | reverse complement strand
CATAGGCGTGGATGACTCCCGACGTCGTTTCCTTTGGGCGAAGCTCCAGTGGTGGCTCGGATGATCCGACGCCGCCCCCCCTGGTTTGTGCGAGGCCGGGTTGGCCGATCTGAGCGATGCGAAATCCCACCTGCTGATCCGACGCTGCTCGCCGGAGTCCCTCCGAAATCAAGGGGGCAAGATAGGCCACTTCGCTCTCCGAAAAGGCGCGGTAAGCGTCAGGAATGCCCATGAAGAACGTCTTGATCATCCCCTGATTGTCCTTGACCAATACCCCGCTCAGTACGCGTCCGATGGTCGTGGGATCAATCTTGATCGGGTGCGCGGCTTGAAACGAGCGATCGGAGATCCGCTCCAGATACACCGACCCCTCGGGAGACTCATGAATCAGGACGTCGACATCCGGTCCGGTCGAACAGGCCGACAATAGCAGCACCAGTGCGGCGCAGAGACAAGCATGTATCGGGTGTCTGACCCGCAAATCATGACTCCTGAGTCTGAAACCGCCGCAGTCTAGCATATGTAGGATGAGGCTTGACAGGTCGGCGGGGAAACTTTATAAGTACCGCCCATCAAAATGCCGAGAAATGGACAACGGAGTCCAATCTCGAGCGAGACTGTGCAAGGACAATGGCGTCCTTTTGGTCCAACGACACTGGGCCGGAAGGGCGTTTTTTTTGCTGCCCTCTGGTTCTCTGCAGGCGTTCAGTCAACAAGAGGGAGGCGCATGGATCAGATCAACACGTTGCTCACAAAAGTCGGTATCATCTCGTTATCGCTCCTCGCGCTCGGTTTTGGAAACTTGGTGATGGCGGCGGAAGAACAGAGCGCCGGCGAAGCAGCCGGAGCCGGGCGGTTGTCGCGCGAGACCCAGGAGCCGCCAGCGGTGATTTGCGGAGGCTGCGTCGCGCCATCCCACTCCACTCAAGGCAAGGGCAGCATCACTCCCTACGGCCGTATCGAGTTGGATGCGATCTATAGCACGAGAAACACGAACCCGCTCGATCCAGGACAATTCAACGGGTACGCCACAGCCGCGGGCAAGAGCAGCAATTCCTCGGCGACGTTCAATCCGCGCTATAGCGTGTTCGGTCTTCGAGCCGATCGTACGGACGGCAAACATGTGTTGATGGGTGTCGTCGAGGCCGATTTTTATTCCCAGACCGACAATGCAGGAAACATTGCCCCCCGCCTTCGTCTGGCCTATGCGCGATATTCACCCAATAACAACAAGACAAGCGTAACGGCGGGCATGGACTGGACGCCGGTCATGGGCCTCCACCCCAACCTCATCGACTTCTCGATCATGGGATACAACGGAAACCTCTGGCAACGTCTTCCTCAGGTCACGGTGCGCCACCAATTCAGCGAACATATCGATGGCTTGGTCACGGCCTTCCGCTTCGAACGCGGGCTTTCGGCTATTCAACCGCAGACGCAGCGGCGACCGTTCGATGGGGGTGCGGTCGGCGGTGTGCCGCCCGCAGGTTGCAGTAATCCTCCGGGAAACTTTGGCTGTTCTGAAAACGCCTTCAACGATCCGGTGCAGATGCCCTATTTCGGCACCCGCCTCGGGTACAACGGAACGGGCAACATGCAAGGGTTCATGCTCGCGTTGAACGGGGCGTATCGATGGTACAAATCGGCCCCGACAGCGAATGTCGGCGGCATTCCCTCCGGACAAAACATCAACTCCTATCTCATCGGCGGTGAGCTGGTCGTGCCGATCACGAGGACGTTGAAGTTCTCAGGCGAGCTCGCGTACGGGCAGGCCCTGGGAGTGGAATTCTTCCGATACGGCCAGGATCGCAATTTGGGAACCGGCAAGCCGATCAGAACCGTCGTGGGATGGGGGGAGTTGGATTACGCCCATGACCATGAAACCACGTTCATCGCCGGCTACGGTTTCGACAATCCGATCAATTCCGACTTGCAAGGAACAGCGGCCGGACCCGACACGCAATACCTGCTCAATCATCGTTCATATCTGACTGCGGTCCGGCACATCTGGGGCGATCTCTTTCTATCGTTTGAATGGAATCACCTTATGACCAAATGGTCGACCGGAGAAAGTTTTTCCGGTGACAACTTCATGCTTTCCACGTGGTACAACTTTTAATGAGCAAGTAGCTGACAGCTGATAGCTGACAGCTGGAGGAGCGGAACAATGAGAGAGACAAGACAAGATGACAAGGCTGCCGTGGCATCTACTTCAGCAGAGCAACATTCATCCCGGCGCGACTTTCTCGTGCAGGGCGCCAGAATGACGGCAGGCATCGGTGTGGCCGCCCTGCTTGGGAATCTGGGACAGTGGGCGCTCTCGTATGCGGCGGACAAACAGCCGATCAAGGTTGGCGTGTTGCATTCGTTGAGCGGCACGATGGCGATCAGCGAAGTCTCTCTGCGAGACGTCGTTTTGATGGCCATCGATGAGATCAACGCCAAGGGTGGGATCCTGGGCCGTCAGGTCAAGCCGGTCGTCGTGGATCCGGCATCGAACTGGGACCTCTTCGCGGAAAAAGCCAAGCAGTTACTGCTGCAGGACAAGGTTGCCGTGGTCTTCGGCTGCTGGACGTCGGTGAGCCGCAAATCGGTGCTGCCCGTCTTCGAAAAGAACAATGGCTTGCTGTTCTATCCCGTGCAGTATGAAGGGGAAGAATGCTCCCACAACGTGTTCTACACTGGGGCGGCCGTCAATCAGCAGGCGGTGCCGGCGGTGGAATATT
>DATIGP010000137.1:0-17766 GCA_035454625.1 Nitrospira sp. | reverse complement strand
AAATTGCCGGCAACCCTGCTGGTTGGGGAAGACTCCTGGATCGGCCCGACTTGGACACCAATGCCGTTCATTCTTTCAGCATGGGGCCGGTACTTCGATTCCATCCCGGCGGGAGAAACCGATTGCTCGGCATCGAGTTTTCATGTGCCGATCTGAAAGCGACGGCTCAAAAGCTTATCGAAAAGCGAGGGCTGGTTCCGACGGACAACCGGAGAATCACCCTTGCTCCGAATCAAATGGATGGCTTGACGATCGGGTTCAGCCAGTCTCCGATTATAAGAGCCGAAACACATTGAACACGTACGAGTCACGAGAGCGGCTATGGTCTCTCACATCGCACTCCGGAGCTTCTTGCGCGTCGTGAATTGCGGACAGGCCGCTGTTAGGTCATCACGACCAAGTAATCTTTTGTTGCTCCCTTCCGGGTGACCTGGCACTGTATCATCAGCTGTTTGTCGAGATCCGCTGATCGACTCGTTAGCCTGCACATTGACGATGAATCCCCTCGTGTCTGCAAGAACGTTTCGTCTCGCCCCTATGTCACCCGATATTGCAGCCCTGACACTTGTGCTCATGGCCTTACCGGTCGGCTTCCTGATCGCACCACTGGCAGGAGCCAGGTTTCATGCTGTCCCGTGCGTGATTGTGACTGTGATTTATGCTTGGATCTGGCTCCGCTGTCGCCCAAGCCGCTTTGCCGTGCTGGACCAATCGGTGGAAGTGCTCTGGCCCCTAAAACGACGGACGATTTCTCGTGACAGTATCTCTCGTGTTCGGCTTCTCGATCGCGAGAAATTGAAAGAAGAAATCGGATGGGGCATGCGGATAGGCGCCGGCGGGCTCGGAGGCGGATTCGGCTGGTTGTGGACGAAGCAGTATGGCCTGGTTCACATGTATATCTCCCGCTCCGATAGATTCGTTTGGATTGAACGCAAGGGTGATCGACCATACCTCCTGACCCCGGACAAGCCCGACCTATTCGTACGCGCCCTATCCGAGTAGCCGACATTTGCTTCGTCTTCCTGTGGACCTTCAGCTCAGTGCGTGAACTACCGATGAGGTAGGGTCATGCCTGGAGCAGCTTCTCCGATAACCCATCCCGTCGAGGACCCCTCCTCGGAACGATCCGGAGTGTCTCCGGACTTCTATCCATACTTCTCACTGCCGCAGTTACTTCTTTCTCGTTGTCACGCCTGCCGATATTACCTGGAAAAACGTTTGGCTTGGTCACGAGGGTCCTATCGAGAACCGCCGGCGGAGCAACTGCGCGGCCTGAGTGGAATTCAACAAGAGCGGATCGCATCACTGAAACGGCGCTTCCGCGTACGATTCGAGCAGGAAGTCGAACAAGGCACCGCCCTAAAGCAGTACGATTATCTCGATATACTCGCCCAAGCCTGGGCGGCCTGGAAATTGCCGCATTCGACGGGGGGTATCCTCCAGGATATCGGGTCGAACAACTTCTGGTACGCCGCCGTTTTACACACCTTCTTTCGCCCTGCTGAGACGGTCGGCATCGAGCTGGAGGGTCATCGGCTTTACATCAACGGATACAGTCGTCTCGATTATGCGCATGGTTATATTCAGGATCTGCCGAACACGCGGTTCTTCGTCGGCGACTATACCAGTTATGATCATCCGGCTGACGTCGTGACGGCTTGGTACCCTTTTGTCACACCCGGCGTCGTGCTGGCTTGGGGGATGCCACTCTCCCTGTGGACCCCGCGCGCCTTATTCGACCAGGTCGTCAACAACCTACAACCCCATGGTCTCTTTTTCATGGTCAACCAAGGTCGCGAGGAGGCGGCCATCGCAGCGGCCTGGTGTGAAAGAGTCGGCTTAGCCCGGTACGGCACCCGTGTGCTCAAGGCCACACTGCACTCACGGCTTCCCGCGGTGGCATCATATTGGATGCTCTCGTAAGCCGCCTTCGCTTCCTGCCATGGCATGCTTGGATGCCCCGAAATGGTGAGTTCCAGTGCGTTTGTGCGCGGGCCGCATTTCTGAGACATCAGCCCCCGGCGAGAAACAGTCCTGGCAGACCTTTTTGATACCCTGCTAAAATCGGTGCCGTGAAATATTCTCTCAAGAACGCGGATGATCTTCGATGGCTGATCGGCCATACGGGCGGTTTTCGCTCCGGATATGTGACCGACGTGCAGATGTCCAAGCGCCGCCTGTTTGACGAAGGTTCCGGGCGGGAGGTACCGGTCGGTACGTCCGTCTCAGTCACCATCCGATATGAGACTCGGGGGATGGTGCGGGTAGCCAAACTCACCATGACCGGCGTGACGGATTTCTCGATCTTTGAACAGGACGGCGCCGACTGCTCCTCTCTGAGCACCATTCAAACGGAATTCAGCGCGGGGAAACTCCGTTTCTGGTTTGATCCTCAAGGAGAACTCTACGTGGTGTGCGATGAGGCCCACCTGGACGAAATCGCGACGCCGTTCGTCACGGCCGACCAAGCGGCCGAATTTGCTCGATGGACCTTTCAAGGTCGAACCGGTGAAGGCCCCACGGTGGAGTGGCTGTTGCACGAATTGGATCGAGCCGGTTTGCCTTGTGTATGGCGCGATACTCGGCGAGGTATTGCAATTCATCCGGCGGTACAGTGGGAGGGCGATCTGGTTTCCGCCGGCGGCTCCACGGCCAACGGGGACAACAGGGTCCATGTCATGGCCTATAGGGTACCGGAGGGTCAGGGTTTCGGTATGACGCTGCGTGTGTTCGGAATTCAGGATCGACGGATGAGCCGGATCCTGGAAGTCCTAGCGGATCAGATCACTCAACATTTTGCAGGAGACTGTCTTGTGGGTACGACCATCATCCCAGGCCGTGAATGGGAGGGGTGGTTGATTCGGGAACAGCGTGCGCGGCGCGAAGACAAGGGACGCTGATCAGTGCGCGTGTTCGGGCGAATAGCGCCCGTTGCCGTTTCCATTGGCGAAGGTGGCGGCCCCGTTACCGTTCACATACCCTGCGACAGGGTGAGCGGCGGCGGTTCCGTTGGTCTGTTTGTCCTTTCCGTTGACGCATTCGACCAAAGCCCAAAACCGTAACGGGTTGACACGCTGCTTTCGGGCGATCTGCAGAGACGTTCCTTCCAAAACGGCATTTAACGATAAGTCGGTTCGCCATCCGAGGTGTTTGGTCAGCGGAGAAATCACTTTTTCGACGGCGGCAATGACTTTGTTGCCGTTGCTGAAGTGGTTCAGCATGATGATGCGGCCGCCTGGACGGCAGACGCGGATCATCTCATTGACCACTTTGCGATAGTCGGGGACCGCCGTTACGACATAGGCAGCGACCACCGTATCAAAGCTGTCATCACTGAACTCCATGGCCCCGGCGTCCATGCGATGAAGCTCGACATGGTCAAGACGGTGGGCTTCGGCCTTTTCCTTCGCTCGTGCCAGCATCCCCTCGGACAGATCGATTCCGACGATCCGGCAATGCCGTGGATACATCGGAAGGGCGAGGCCCGTCCCCACTCCCACTTCCAGAATTCGTTCGTCAGGTTGGACATTGAGGTTCCGGATAGCCGATTCACGTCCTTCATGAAAGACTTTCCCGAAAACCTTGTCGTAAAACCCCGCGTAAGAGGTGTACACACGTTCAATCTTGTTGGGATCCATTGATTTCCTCCAAACCTGAGACGATCCGGCCTCTGCCTACCTCCCCCTCCGGAGGCGACAGACAGCTATGGTGATGCGGGGAAAAATTGAGGCGGGAAATCACGTAGTACAAGGCCCGCCCAGAACGTAGTCCGGCGTACTCTAGCCAATCTTCTCTTCATGAGTCAACAGATTCTTGGAGGGCCCGAGGTGAAATACTTCCCTAAACCCGCTTGATTCCGAACCGGTACTTTCATCTCTCGCTCACCTTGATTCATGCCTCATTCCTATGTGATAGCTACGCCTCATGATACTGGCCGGCTTGTTCGCAGCGATTTTATTCATCACGCTGATCGTCGGCGATTGGCTGTATTTTATTCGGCTGACCCCCGATGCCATCCGCTATGGTTGCCGTGTCGCCGACAACCATGACGTGTGGCATGGAACTGCCCTGACAACTCTAGGCGATCGGTTCACTTCCGACGGAGTCCTGATGCTTCCCCACGGAGTGGCCTGGTTTTATCCCCGACTCTCCCAGATAGCGATCCGCCCCAAATACCGCCTGTTCTCCGTGGGATTCCGGACCGCCTGGCCGGTCAAAGGACTGATCCATCTATCGCCCCATGACCGTTCGGTCAGCACGCTGTGTGTGAAACGTGTGCCATGGTCGTCGGCCCTCATGACGCTCCTCTGGTTTGCGCTCGTGCTGATCGGGTCTCTGACCTTTGTCATTCAGTATGCCACGGATGGAGGATTCTCTTCACTGGGGGGAACCCTTACGGGCGTAGCCGTCATCGCCCTCGCCGTTCTTGTGCTGACCTTCGGGCTCGTCACCGTGGCACTCGCATACCGGCTCGAGGACAGCCGCCTCATGAAAGTCTATGACGAGCTGCGAGATGCCGTCGCGCCTTTCCCTTCTGCATGATCGGACGCGGACCCTCCCACAAGAAAGAGGCTTAAAAAGTGATCGTATTCGGCGGGCAACTTCAAAGCCGATCGGTTACGGGCAAGGCCGGCGATGATGCCGCGATGCTTTTTTGCAAGGCCGGACGCGTCAAATGCCTGGCGAAACTGCCGCCACCGCAAGCCGGAATCGGCCATGATGCGAGTTTGTTCTTCGGTCGGAAGTCCATGTATTATGGTCGTCAATGTACGAATGGCCTTCTCCACGCTTTCATAAGGGGGAGCGAGCTGAAGTCCCGCATAGAACGTTTCGAGGTGCTGACGGAATTCAGCTCTGAGCGCAAGGAGTCGATCGGGGGTGGTGGGGAACGTTTCCGGCATGGTATCTGAACGATGATACGGCATGGAGAAACCGCGTGACAACTTTTCCACGGAGGAATGTATGAATCGGTCGTTCAACGGGCTGCTCCTGCTGGGAGCACTGGTCGTATTGGTCGGCTGCTCGTCTCATCACTATCATCATGGCATGATGGGCGCCGGCAAGAGCGACGCCTACTGGCAGAAAGGGCAGCAGGATATGGAAGGGCTGATCAATCGAACCGTCAAAGACCCTGAGAAGGCCAAGCAAGTCAATACGCTCGTCGGTGAAATCATAAACGAGCTTAAGGCAAGCCGTGAACAGGAGCGGGCGTATCATCGGGATCTCTATACCTTGAACGCCAGCTATACCGCGACGCCCGATGAATTCTCCAAAATTCTCAATGAGGCGAACATTCAGCGAATGCAGAGTTCGGCCAAGGTGCTGAGCCTCAGGTTCAAGATGAAAAATCTGATGACGTCCGATGAGTGGCAGGCGCTCTCGGACCGCATGATCGCCTACAGCAGCCGTTACCAACATGGCAGTTCCGAGGCAAAGACCGGCTATTGAGAAGGCCTGTGAAGGAGTTGGAATGAGAAAAACTATACTCCCTCAGCCTGTTTTGCGGGGCGCTGTTTTGAGCGGCATAGCGGTCCACGTTGCGCCTGCATCGGTGGAACGATAGAGTCCGCTTCCATTGGTGCCGGCATAGAGGAGTTGCGGGTTCTTAGGGTCCATAGCCAGCGCACGAATATTTCGAGTGGCGAAACCCTGATTCATTTCCTGCCACGTTTTTCCGCTGTCCTCGCTTTTCCAGACCCCGGCGGGGCCGCCGACATACAGATGCGACGGCTCCGTCGGATGGATCGTGATGCAGCTGACGAAGGAAACCGGCAATGATTGTCCGATCCTTTCCCACTGATCGCCCTTATTCATGGTGCGAAAGAGCCCCTTTGTCGTGCCGGCATAGACGATACCGGGATTCGTCCGATCGATCTCGATGGCGTTGACACCCAACGCCATCGAGGCCATCAGCTCGCTCTCCGGAATCAGCCCGTTGTTGATTTTCTTCCACGACATCGCGCTGTCTTCTGAACGATACATGCCCCCCGTCGTGCCACCATATAATATGGTCGGTTCTTTTGGATTGATGCCGATGGACGTCACGATGTGGACTTCCTTCATTCCGTTCATCCGTTCTTCCCATTCGCGACCCGCGTCCTTCGAGTAAAAGGCACCCACGGTCGTTGCGATGTAGATCCTTTCGCTCAGCCCTGGATGAAACACGAACTGATTCACGAACGAGACGTGTTCTTTCAAGCCGACGTTATGCGGCAGCCAATGTTGTCCGCCGTCCGGACTTTTGTACACCGCGTCTCCCATCGTGCCGGCATAGATGGTAGCCGGCAGCTGGGGATCGATCGCGAGCGTCGTGACTCGACGTGCACTGAAACTCGGGAACCGCTCCCAGGTTCCACCGCCGTCGCGCGACTTGTAGACCGCGTCATTTGTGGCCACATAAAGGATATTCGCATTCGTCGGATGCAGCGCGATCGAGACGATCGACTCGCTGTCCTTTTGGCAGCCGAGAGGGAAGATCGATAAGGTCAACAAGACCGACGTGATAAGCGCATGTAGCAGCTTCATTGTGGTGGCGGACCTAATCATAGGGATCGGAGATGAGTCAAGCAGGAGATGGAACGTCAACGTCATCAGGTGAAGGAATTACTAGGCCGCAGTGCCAAGGGAAGCCTTATCCCATAGGCCAGCTTCTTTCGTTCTATTGCGAGGAAACTGACGTGGGACTTATACTGACCTCTGCCCCATCCTAAGTCTTATATGGAATCAGATGATGCATAGTTAGCACCAGGTCACAAGGACGTGCCATGCCAATCATCTCAATGTTTTACGGCATCACATTCGGATGTACTTGCTCGACAGTAAGCATCACAATCTGCCTCACATCCACGCCAAATATGGAGAGTTCGAGGCGTCGGTCGGGATTGAGGAGGCTGAAGTTCTTGCTGGTGAACTGCCCCGCAAACAATTGCGCCTGGTTCAAGCATGGATCGAACTGCACCGGGATGAATTGAAGGCCGATTGGGAACTTACGGTGAGCGGAGAAAGCCCCTGCAAAATTGACCCCCTGTGAGGTGGTAGCCATGTATTGGGATGTACAACGTGTCACACCACTTTCAGATTATCGGCTGTACGTTGAAATAGCCGATGGTCGCCGGGGTATCTTCGATGTCAAACCGTATCTCGACCATGGCGTGTTTCGTGAATTACGTAACCCGGACTATTTCAGACAGGTGGGCGTTGTATTGGGCGCCGTGACGTGGCCGCACGAGCAAGACATTGCTCCGGAAACTCTGGTGGCCGAACTCGTTCCAGTCGATGCCCCACCGAACGAAGTGCTTCAGAGGGGTACGTCGGAAACAGCGCGCCACTGAAAACAGCGTGAGCCCTCTTGGTGTAGTGCGTGCTTGAATCACTTCTTGAGTAAGCATTTCGAAATGGGTAAGAAACTGACCGGCGAGGCTCTCGCCAAATTCGAGGCCACACGCGATGTATGGCAAGAAGTCCTGGACGGCGTACGGGAGATCAAGGCTGGCAAAAGGAAGTAGACCACCGTTGAAGCCAAGTCCTATGTCGTTCGTGTGCGGTTAAAGAGCGGACTCTCCCAAGCGAAGTTTGCCACGGCACTGGCGTTTCGAAGCGAACCCTGGAGCAATGGGAGCAAGGCCGCCGCAAGCCTTCCGGGGCCGCGAAGCAGCTCTTAAAGATTGCCGAACGCCATCCTGAGGTTCTGGTTGAAGTCGCGGCATGACCGATGCTACCAATCTTCGCACTCTGAGTGCTTGTGAGAGAAAACCAAGGGAGCTTTTCACTACGGATTAGCTCTTGCGCCCTACGTCCCGTCTACCCATCCCAGATGCCGACCCATCATCCTATGAATTGCGGATCGAAACTGAAACGAGATCCGAAGAACTGTGTGTACTGCACCGAGAATCCTGGAGTGACCGCTGATCATGTGCCGCCGAAGAGCTTTTTCCCAGAACCAAGACCCTCAAATCTGATCACCGTTCCTGCCTGCAAGAAGTGCAACTCAGGTGCTGGAAAGGATGAAGATTACTTTTTAGCAACCTTTATGTTTAGCGCAGCAGGAGTAACAGACGCTGGCAAAACCCTTTGGAAGCAACGACTACGTCGGATGTTCCAAAAAAACACGGGACTTAGGGGAAAAATTGCAAACGGCTTCTCTTCCGCGACGATATCTACGCCAGCAGGCCTATACGTGGGCCAGGGGATGACCCTAGCATTCGAAGAACAGCGGTTTGACTCCGTGGTCCGAAAGATTGTCCGGGGCCTCTATTACTTTGAATATGACGAAGCCTTGCCAGCAAAAATAGAAGTGACGACGTTATTCTTGAGCACTAAAGCCAGATATGAAACGGCCGTGGCATACGCTGATCAATTGACTTGGGGAAAGAGACAGTGGCCGGGGATCTTCGAGTATCGTTGTGCTCGCCTGCCAGACACTCAGCAAGTGTCTATGTGGTTGATGAGATATTACAGCAATACCTATTTTTGGGCCATCTCTAGGCATGATGATGGGATTAAGTAGTTAATCATTCGTTTTCTGACGCAACTTGAGATCTGGCCTGCTTATTGACTTGGTAACGGAGAGGCTTCGCCCATCTAGCCCTAATCGAGGGACAAGCTGGGTAAAGGTCGGTATACTGCGCCCTCTAAGACAGCGGTCCTGTGAACTGAGTAGACTGTGGCTGATCCAGGAAGGAGGGATCCGTCATGAAACGACGAAGAATAGGGGTCAGAGGAACTAATACGCCAGAGCAGGGAAATGGGGGTCGGATCGTTGCTTTGTGCATTACGGCATGATCACTCAAACCTCACCGTGCACAACACCATATCGAATTTTCCGAGTGGCCCAATGGCATGTAGGTTTCGATTCGTAGGCATGAATACAAAACCGAGGCCCCCGCGCTTCAAGAATATCGACGCCCTGGTGAAAGCCGGTGGAGAGGTCACAATCGGACGGATCGGCCCGGTGCCCTGCGCTGCGACCGCCGCCGATGAAGACCAATCGCTCGCGATGCTTATGCGCCGACCCGGGGAGTCCTTGGAGAAACTCCTTGACCGCCTCGACAGGGCAATCGTCAAAGCATGGGACGAAGAGGAGTACATCGACGAGATCAACGGGTAGCGGTTCAAGAAGGAAGTGTCGAAAACCAATATACTGCGAACGTTCGTCGTAATGTTGTGGCACAACCTAGTTTGAGTTTGAAGTGTTAGACCGACCTTCGACAACGATAGAGCTTCGGTATCTCCTTCGCCTAAATACCACCTCTGGACATTGCCTACCAAATAGCCCGCTTCCCGACAGATAATCGAGATGGCGTTTGCGACTACTGGAACCGTTGTAGAAGATAGCGACAAGCTGAACCTATTAGTTGCTGACGCGCTTAGTTACCGAGGGACGTCGTGGAACTGCTCATCGTCTGCATTGCATCGTTGCTTGCCTCAGCACTCACACTGTTCTCCGGGTTCGGACTTGGCACGCTGCTGATGCCCGTGGTCGCCCTCTTCTTCCCATTGGAACTCGCGATTGCGATGACAGCCATGGTCCATCTAGCCAACAACCTCTTCAAGATTGGGTTGCTCGGCAGAAAGGCGGATGGTTCGGTTCTGCTGAGGTTCGGGATACCGGCGATTGGCGCGGCCTTTGTCGGAGCGGCGTTGCTGTTGTATCTGGGGGAAGCGGAGCCCATTTATGAATATGAGGCTTTTGGCAGCAATCAACAGGTATCGCTCCTCAAATTAGTCATTGGCACACTCATTGTGTTGTTCGTCGTCTTGGAACTCTCCCCGACATTCGCGAAGACCGCTCTCCATCGCAAATGGCTCCCGCTCGGTGGCGTCATCAGTGGATTCTTTGGGGGGTTGTCGGGACATCAAGGGGCCTTTCGCAGCATGTTCCTGATCAAAATAGGTCTTGAGAAGGAGGCGTTTGTCGCCACAGGAGTCGTGCTTGCCGTTATGGTGGATATCGCCAGAATGGTTATATACGGTGCAGATATTTCGACCCAAGGCGATGCTGTTGAGTGGACATTGGTCATTGGCGCCAGCGTTTCTGCCTTTACCGGCGCATACGTCGGAGCGAAGGTGCTCCAGAAGGTCACGCTGCGGTCGGTCCAGCTGATTGTCTCGGCTCTGTTGATTGTGGTTGGAGCTGGGCTTATCACGGGTGTCTTGTGACTTTCCGATGCGTTTCAGTTGGGATAGCCAGCTTTTCTCCTTTGGAGTCCGCCAGTTGACAGCAGTGATGGAGCACGGGTACGGTTTGTCAGCATCGGGAGAGGCATGGGGGCGCAACAAGAAGCTGCGAGTTCGGATTGAGAGTTTGCGGCAGCGGATCACTGATCATCAGATCAAGATCGCTCTGGAGCGTCAGCGTACGACTCCCGACGTAAGCCTCATTCGGCACTGGATGGTCGAGATCAAGGCGTGGGAACAGACGGTCGAGCAACTCATGCGGCGGTTGAGGAAAGGAACACGTCATGATTAAGAAGCGAGGGCGGACAAAACTTCCTGAATCTGGAACGCTGCTTGCTCCTTCAAGCACGCTGCTGGACAATCATTTCTCTGAACTGCTTGAGGCAATCGAAGAAATTCGCGGCCTGATCGCACTATTGAAAGAGCTCTCCACAATCAGTGATAAGCGGGACGAATATGAGGGGCGGCTGTATGCGGCTCTGACCCACCTCGAACACCATGTCAAGCCGGCCATCAAGGAATGGGATCGCGTGGTGGATCGAATGCCTGACGACTAACCCAAATCTTCCCTCTACATCTTGAGGCGCTCGGCGTAGCCGGTCAGTTCGACATAACCTTGGCCTTTCACCGGTTTGCCTTGTTTGGTCCCTGTTACGGTCACCGCCCCTTCCCAATAGGAAACCTTGGTGCTGCGGGACGTGCGCAATTCCTGATCGGCGAGCCGCGGCACGACATCTAGCACAATATCGAGTGACGGGAATGTCAGCTTCCATCGGCTGGGATACGTCGCCTTACTCTCGGGGCTGGTCCAGGTTGCGGCCGCTTCGATCTGAAAGTCTGTCACCTCGAGGTGTCGAGTACGTCCATCCGGCGAGACGGCGGTCCCGCTCGACGCAAGGTCGGACGATCCATCCTTGCGGCGCATCCGATACAGCATGAGTTCGGTGTCGTCCTCCAACTGTATGCTAAACCAATCCCAGCCGACTTGATCCGAGCCCAATTCCGCTGAACCGAATTCATGATCCATCCAGCTGGTACCGGAAACCTCGAACCGTTCGCCGTCGATCGTGAGACTCCCGGTGGTAGCAAGTCTGGTAAACGAATAGTAGTGAGAGGCTTGCCCGACCTCTCTTCCTTTTCGGCTGATGCCGGCCGCGCCGTGCGTGACGAGCGGCTTGGTAGGTTGCAAGGTAAGAGCGAGGGCATGTGTCTCGTCGTGGGCCGTCAAAATATGCGCTGCGGACTGTTCCGTCGGTGTTTCGGCCCGCCAATCATCGATCCAGACACGAAGCCGCGACTCGTCCGCGCCCGCCTTTCCCAACCCCTCGCGGCTGAATTTTTCTGAAAAATGAAACCGCTTCCCGGTGATGTCGGTCACCGCAAAATGAGCCAGATACAGATCCTTCACCGACCATTTTGACGGCAGGGTTTTGATGTCCTCCGGCGGCACCCCCCGACGAAAGAAGGTCAACTCGAAGCCGAATGTCCGGCCGTTTGTCGACTGCAGGTGGCCTGTGTAGTACCACCATTCGGTTCGATAGGCAGGATGGGATCCATGATCGCGTGGAAAGTCATACCGATATCCGGCAGTCGCCGGTAGAAACGCGGCCGGAGCGGGATTCGCGCCCTGCCCCATCGAGAGATCGGCGCTCAGCAAGACAGCGGCTACGATCCCGATTGGTACCTTGTTTGTCATAGTCAACCTTGTGTCGGCAATCCACCCGGGGCGGATGCGGTGAGCAGGTGCCCCTAACGCATCGTTATAACACGCCTCAAGCCCCATGAACCAATCGACAGTCTCAGAGCGATGTTTCGCAGTTCGCCTTGCCGCGGCGGCCGGCACACGGCGTTGACAATTTTCACAAGTCTCAGCTATCGTGACCTCCATGCACACTGATCGTACGCGGGGGCCTGCCGATCGGAGTCCGTCCAAGCATGCCGAGCCTTATCCAATTCCCAACCGTCTTCCGGTGTTTCCATTACCCAACGTTGTTTTTTTCCCCAAGACGTACCTGCCGCTTCACATTTTTGAACCGCGTTATCGCCGGATGGTGGCCGATGTGACGATGGGCGGTCAATGTATCGCCATGGCGCTCCTGAAAGAAGGCTGGGAGCCAGACTACTATGGAAACCCGGCGATCTATCCCGCGCTCTGTATCGGACGGATCGTGAGCGTGCAGCCCCTGCCGGACGGTCGCTCCAATATTTTGCTGCAAGGGCTCGAACGATGCGAGATTTCCGAAGAGCACTTCGACAAACCGTACCGGGAAGCGACCATCCGTGTCACGCCCATGCGTTCCGATGATGGATTGACGAAAGGCGTTCGGCGCGCACTCATCGACATACTCGGACGCTATCTGCAAGCAAGAGAGGACAGCGCGGCGTGGCAGGGGTTCTTCCGCGAAGAAGTCAGTGATGAAGTCTTGGTCAACACCCTCTCAACGTATTTGGACTGTACACCACTGGAAAAACAATTCTTGCTGGAGGCGGACGGGCTCCACCAGCGGGCCCGTCGGTTGAACGATCTGGTTCAATTCATGCTGCACGAACATCACGGCACGAAAGGCTCGGAGTAATGGATAGGACCATCGCAATCGACGTACGTCATCTGTGCAAGACGTATGACGGCCATAAGGCCGTCGATGACCTCTCATTTCAAGTTTACGCAGGGGAAATTTTCGGTCTGCTGGGGCCGAACGGAGCGGGGAAAAGCACCACCCTTCGCACGCTGATCACCTTGCTGCATCCGACATCAGGCACGGCGACCATCATGGACTACGACTCGGTCCGCGAGGCGGATAAGGTCCGGACCATGATCGGATATGTGCCTCAAGAACGCGCGATCGACCGGTTTCTGACGGGGCGTGAACACCTTCAATTGCTCGGGGCTCTCTATCACCTGACGAAAGAAGAAGCGGCGACACGTATCGGCAAGCTGCTCAAACTGGTCGAACTGGAAGCCCATGCGGACCGGCCCGCCAAGACCTATTCCGGCGGCATGAAGCGCAAGCTCGACATTGCCTGCGGATTGCTGCCCGACCCCAAAATCTTGTTTCTCGACGAGCCTACGCTCGGCCTCGACGTGCAAAGTCGTCTCCGGATCTGGGAATATGTTCGGATGCTGAAAGCCCGCGGGATGACGGTCGTCATGACGACGAACTATCTGGATGAGGCCGATCAACTCTGCGATCGACTCGCCATTATCGACGGCGGCAAGATCAAGACATTGGGCTCACCGGCCGAGCTGAAGATCGCCCTTGGCGGCGATATCGTATCGCTCACTTTGAAAGAGACCGACCGTATCCACTCGCTGGAATCCGACCTCTCCGGTCGTCCGGCGATCAAGACCGTACGGGCCACCGTCAAGGGCTTGGATATCAGAGTCGAATCGCCGGAAAAAGCTTTGCCCGCCATTCTGGAGTCAGCCAATCGATTAGGGTGTGACATCGAGTTTATTCAATACAACCGTCCGCGCTTAGACGATGTGTTTATCGCGCATACGGGGAGAGCCATCACCGAATCGCCTCCCGAGGTGGAGTCGGCATAAAGGAGTTACGTGGCGCACTATTGGCAAGAAATCAGCGCGTTGACGATGCGATGGGTTCGGCGGTTGAGCCGCGAAAAATTCAGCATGCTGTTTACGTTGGTGCAGCCGATGCTGTTCTGGCTCATCTTCTTCGGAAACCTGTTTCAACGGGCCGCGGACACGCAGGTCATGCAGGCGCCCAACTACATCAGCTTCCTGGCGGCCGGCGTCGTGGTCATGACGGTCTTGAACAACGGCCTGGCCGGCGGGGTGGATCTGCTCTTCGACAAGGAGAACGGGTTCCTCGAACGGTTGATGTCCACACCGATTCATCGCACCTCCGTCATCTTGAGTCGCTTTATCTTCGTCATGGCGATCACATCGATGCAGGTCCTCGTCATCCTCGGCGTGGCGTACCTGTTCGGCGTTCATCCCGCGACGGGTATTCTCGGCGTGGCGACCATCCTGCTGATCGGCATGATGTTCGGTGCCGGCCTGACGGCCATCTCCATGGCGATGGCCTTCTCCGTGAAAAGTCACGGTGACTTCTTCTCCGTCCTAGGATTTCTTTCCCTGCCGATGATCTTCCTCAGCTCCGCGTTGGTTCCGTTGACGGCGATGCCGGCCTGGATGAGTTTTCTCGCGCAATTCAACCCGATGACCTGGGCCATCGATGCAGTGCGGCCGTTGATTCTGTCCGGCTGGGCTGAAGCTTTGCCGCACGTAGGCATGGTCGTCTTGGTCATGCTCGTGTTCGATGCCCTGTGTCTGTACGGCGGGGCGAAGGCATTCCGCCGTGCAATGGGGTAACCCCAACCATGAACCTTGGATCGCTTGACTGACGACGGAATCCGTCGGATCATTGCATCACTACCGCCGTACGTCAGCCTGTGATCGACAGAGAGTCGTAGGAGATGATGCCAGAAAATCAAATTCGTGCGCTTATTCGGCTTCTTTCCGATGAGGACGACAGAATTGTCCGTACCATCAGCGGCAGACTCATCGATATCGGCCCATCGGCTGTCCCGCTTCTTCAAGAAGCGGAAATCGAGCAGCCGGAAATGGCCGATCGGATCGCATCCGTCCTCGAGGAAATCCGAGGCAGCAAGTTGGAGGATGAACTGGCGAGTCTGTCGGCTCTCCCGGACGAGACCATGAGCCTAGAAACAGGCGTCTTTCTGATCGCCCGCTATGCCTATCCCGCGCTCGATGTCGGTCGCTATCGTGAACAGCTCGATACCATGGCATGCGAGGTTCGCGCACGTATCGGCTATCGAGCGTCCGGGGAAGAGGCCGTCAACGCACTCAACCGATATCTATTTGCCGAACAGGGCTTCAGAGGGAACACCAAAAATTATTATGAAGTGGAGAACAGCTACCTCAATTGCGTCATGGATCGACGGGTCGGCATTCCCATCAGTCTGTCTGCGGTCTATCTCCTGATCGGCCAGCGATTGGCGCTCCCGCTGTTCGGGATCGGCATGCCGGGGCATTTCTTGGTCAAGTACGAGTCGGAACGGTACAAAATCTTCATCGACTGCTTCAACGGCGGAGCCTTGTTGACCGAAAAAAACTGCGCCCGTTTTCTGACCGAAGCGGGATACGGGTTCGACGACAAGTATCTGCAGAAAAGCCCGGTTCGAGCGATTCTATCCCGCATGATCAAGAACCTTTTGGCCATTTATTCCAAGTCCGGCGACGTAGGGAAGACCTCCCGTCTGACCAAGTTCATCGAGATCCTCGGGGGTGCGCCTCGCGAGGAAGGGCTCTAAATCAGACTCGTATCGTCAGCAGATCCTTTCCTTTCCAAATCTTTCCTCCATACTGCTCCCCCGCTTGTGCCCTGACATCGTACCGATCCGCAATCGGATAGAAATGCGAGAGGACGAGTTGACCGATGCCCGCCTCCTTCGCCACCTGGCCGCACTGTCCGGCGTGCAGATGAGCGGGGCCCGGGCGGTTAGCCGGAAACGAGCAATCGAGCACGGCAAGGTCGGCATCCCGGCACAACCGAATCACCTCGTCGCAATATTGGGAATCCCCTGAATAGACGACCGTCTTACCTCGATGCTCAATTCGATAACCGACGCTGGAAAGATCAGGAACGTGGACCACCGGTTTCGGCACAATGCGGGTATCCCCGATCCTGAACGGTCTATCTGTTACTTCTTTGAATGAGACCCGGAACGGTGCGGGTGAAAAGCTAGGGAAGCTCTTCATGATCGACTGTAAGAGTCCAATCGTACCCTTTGGGCCGATCAGGGTCATCGGAGGCCGCTGTCCTCCGCCAAACTTGACATGGATGACGGCGTCGAAGAAGAAGGTGATGAAGTCGGAGAAATGGTCCGCGTGAAAATGAGAGAACAAGATGTGCGTGATCCGATGCCGGTCCACTCCGGCCTTGATCAGGTTCATCAAGGTACGAGGACCGAAATCCAGGAGAAGGTGCTGATCAGTTCGTACCAGGTATCCAGCCGCCGCTCTTGTGGGATGCACATTGGTACCGGAGCCGAGAATAGTAAGATGCATGAATGGAGTGGATATGGTTAGGGAACACCGCTCAGCTGATCAAGGATTGTTCGAGCTTCAATGCAGTCAGGGCCAGCATCTTGGGCGCCAAACCGGGACAGGATTGAGTTCAAGAGACGTTTAGCTGTATCCGATCTGTTCAGTTTCCGCAATAGCCTTGCTAAGCTCGTCCCGGCTCGCAATTCAAGCATTATGGCACCCTGAGCCCGTGCAATGTTCACGGCCTCATTAAAACAGTGCTCGGCCTCAGGGACCGATTGATCGGATTGTTTCAACAGCAGTTCGCCTTTCAAGCGAAACAGTTCAGATTGCCAAAACCGTTCTCCTCCAGTCTCTGCGAGCTTCTGCGCTTCTTCAATCGCGCGCAAGCCTTCCTCAAAACGGTGGTTACGCAGATATATTTCCGCAAGCAACGCCAATGTGAACGTGAGATCCAGCGTTGCACCTGTAGCTCGAATAGCGGAAAGCCCGTTTAGTAACTTGCCGAGACCTTGCTCGGCCCCATTCTCGGCCAATGCCCAGCCTTGAGAAGTCGTGGCTATCGCCAAACCCAAAGCAAATGAATATTGCGTTGAAACCGCAATGGCCTCGTTAGTGAGTGCAAGGGTTCTCTTCGCGTTGTGGACAGCGGAATAGAACCGGGAAAGAAAAACTAAGGCGAAAACCAGCGTGTAGGGATGTTCGATCGCCCTAGCCATGACAATGGCCTCCTTCGCCACTATTTCAGCTTGCTCAACTTCACCCAAGATCCATAGTGTCCTGGCCAGCATAATCCTCGCAGTTATCCCGGGATCTTGGCCGTAGCGTAGAGCAAGTACGCGATGTTGATTCGGATCATCCAGGGATTTTGCCGTAAACAAATGAATTCTGGCATCGTCAAACCGTCCAAGGAAGAAATAGGTTGCACCTAGAAGGTGGTGAGCATCAATCAGAAGATCCGAGAGTTGCTCGTGCTTAGCCAGCGCGAGGAGAGTTTCCGCTAGATCACGCGCATCGGCGACATGCCCCCTGACCAAATGAAAGACCCACAATCCACGAATGGCCAGAAACTGATGCATGGAACCGCTGTGCTCCTCAGACAAATCCTTCGCCCTTCGATAATTGTGTTCCATTTCATCGGACGCGTATCCTTTTACGGACAGCAAGGGGACTCCGCGTGCAAGGAGAAGTTCCAACTCCAAGGCATTACGTTCCTTGCCTTGCGGCAAAGTCTTCAGCAAATCCAGTGCACTATTAAAATGATTAAGCGCCTCAATATTGGCTGAGCGTTCGGCATCTCTACGCGCCGCACGATGCCAATAATCAACGGCCGGACCAGCCAAACCCGCCTGTTCATAGTGATACGCTAGGAGTTCCGGCTCCATTTGTACACGCTCAGCGAACTTGCCTGCCAGAGTCTTGGCAATGCGAGTATGGAGAGCTCGACGAGACTTCTTAGGCAAGGTGCTGTAGGCAGCCTCTTGCAGAAGCGTATGCTTAAACTGAAATTTTGCAGCCGGTATCTCCCCCTCTTGAAAGATGATCCCGGACTCGAC
>DATIGP010000136.1:0-9585 GCA_035454625.1 Nitrospira sp. | reverse complement strand
GCCATCAATGCAATAGATACACTTTTTGGGGCCTATGTTGAGCAGCGAGGTTTAATGCGCTGAGATCTGCACCCGTTGGTCCTCTTTTTTGTCCTGGTCCTGAATTTAAACCATTACACTCCTTCACATGATCTGATGAGTACACTCGAGCACAATGCTATACGCCTCTGCGCTGGATGCTGCGGATTCCAGTTCACCCACAAGCCGCTGATACCATCAGTGCCAGTGGTGAGCCGGTCAGGGAGAGTGGGACGATCGGAGTAGGATTGAGAGTGGAAAAACCGAAATCTAATTCATCGGAAAGTCCACAGGTGTTGACTTGGTAGTCTCCGACTCTGGGGCAGGGACACGAATGCTGGCCCGTAATGCCGACCGCTCTACTTCACTGTGCTGAGAAGATGCCCATGTGAGGCACCATTCCTTCTGCGCTTTTGCAAATTCCGTATCATACGTGGTTTCGGTGGTCATCCATGTTTCAACCCGATCAGCCGGAGGGGGCACTTGTGACTCGAGGGGTTCATTAGCGAACCAATCGCCACGTACCCAGCCTCGCGGAGTCAGATGCCACTCAACATGGACAATGTCCTTACTCATAAAAATGGAGGGTCCAATTGAGAGCTTGGCCCTTTACCTTAGCGATGCTTGAGATCCTGCCAGAGCCCCTGCTATGCATTTCTCTCCTCTCTGCTGGCGGAAGCATAACGCGCTATGAACGAGCTTGATACTAGGACAAACCACACCGCCGGGGGGTCTCTGGTCGAGGAAGAACGTTTTCATACCGAGTGCGGCAAAGCCAATATTGAGCCTGACTCATGCTGTGGAAGGGTAACCTAATCATGGCAGGTAATACCTTCTGACAACCTTCCTGACAACCTTCGAGAGATTCCTGGGAACTTTCCTCGACCCCCCGTGCGAGCGTCCTGGTGCCTGTTCTCTGGCGACTTCCTCAAGGGGATTCCCTTGTTGTGAGGAAGGGAGAATTTATGGATCATTAGCCATCATGCAGGAAAGTAAAAGCCGATCGGTTTGGATGGAGTCGCGAGTGCCGCCGTCGCATCCAGTCGATCGCTCTTTTGAAACGGATGTATGCGTCATCGGGGCGGGAATAGCAGGTTTGTCTACTGCCTATTTGTTGGCTTGTGAGGGCAAATCCGTGGTCGTACTCGATGACGGCCCGATCGGCGGAGGGATGACGGAACGAACCACGGCGCATCTGTCGAACGTCATCGACGACGGGTATGTGACGATCGAGCGGCTTCACGGTGAACGAGGCGCCCGCCTGGCTTTTGAGAGCCATACTGCGGCGATCGATCGAATCGAAGCCATCATCACGACTGAGAACCTTGCCTGCGACTTTGAACGAGTCGATGGTTTTCTCTTTCAGGCGCCCGAGCAACCGGTAGAGCAGCTCGAGGAGGAGCGCGTGGCGGCTCTACGCGCGGGCCTCGTTGGCGTGGAACGGATTGAACGGCCTCCGGCTCCAGCCTTGGAACCGGGCCCGTGCCTCAGGTTTCCACGCCAGGCACAATTTCATCCAGTAAAGTACATGATCGGCCTCATGCGAGCGATCGAACGACGGGGTGGACGTATCTTCACGGACACCCACGTGGAAACCGTACAGGGCGGAGAACACGCGGTCATTGAAATTCGGCAAGGCCATGTCGTCATGGCAAAGTCGGTGGTCGTCGCCACGAATACGCCCATCAACGATATGGTCGTGGTGCACACCAAACAGGCCCCTTATACCACTTATGTAATCGGAGCCGGGGTCCCGAAAGATTCCGTGCCGACCGCGTTGTATTGGGACCAAGCCGACCCCTACCACTACGTGAGAATCCAGAAGGATGCGGCAGCCAATGGCCGTGATGTGTTGATCGTCGGGGGGGAAGACCACAAAACCGGTCAGGCTGACGATGGAAAAGAGCGCCATCTCCGTTTGGAACGTTGGGCCCGCAAACGGTTTCCCATGATGGAACAGATCGAGTACCGATGGTCGGGGCAGGTGATGGAGCCCACGGATGGCCTGGCGTTGATCGGTCGAAACCCAGGGGATGCGTCAAATGTGTATATCGCCACCGGCGATTCGGGAATGGGCATGACGCACGGCACGATTGCCGGTATGCTCTTGACCGACCTCATCGTGGGACGTGACAATCCATGGGCTGCGTTGTACGACCCGTCCCGTAAAGCCTTGAAATCCATCGGCACCTTTGTGCAGGAAAATCTCAATGTAGCGGCTCAATACACGGATTGGCTTTCGTCTGGTAACATCGAGTCCGAAAGTAAAATTCCTAAAGACTCTGGCGCTGTCCTTCGAAACGGTATGCACAAAGTGGCCGTGTATCGCGATGAAGAGGGAACGCTACATCGGCGCTCAGCCGTATGCCCCCACCTGAAGTGCATTGTTGCATGGGATTCCGTAGAACACACCTGGAACTGTCCATGCCATGGCTCCCGCTTCGACGCGTACGGCAAAGTGATAAATGGGCCTGCGAACACCGATCTATCTCCGATCGAGACGTAGCGTCGTCATAGTAGGCACCCTTCTTAGTCGGCTAACCTCCAACAGCATTTTTGAAGTACCGGAAAGCCTCGATGAGACGGCAAGTGGCTCGTGTGAATTAACTAGGGATCAAGCTAGTCGCTGCATGCCATGTCATGGGTTAAGAAAAACCTCAGGTGTGTGCGGGAAACCAAGAAGCGCAATCATGTATACATCGGCGACGGTGAAGACATTGAGAAGCGCGGGTTGCAGTTCTTCATTACCGACCATTTCTCGATAGACAGCACCTATCGCCATGTCTGGCTGGAACGCCTTGGGTCCAGGAATGAGAATCTCGAGGACAAGACATTCAATGACAACGGCCATATGGTCACCATCGGCTTAAACGTTCACTTCTAGCGATCATGCCGTCCTCCACAGAAACCCCATGCCGATGGGATGGCCCGCAGAAAGTCATCAGCCAGGACGGGATTTCTGAACGACGTTCTACATTGCCCGCCCTCAATCGATTGCTCATCCGCCTAGGAATTCCCGCGCTGCTTCTGTGCCTTTCGGTACTCGCCGCACAGTCGGCATCGTCCCAAATCGCCACCGACGAATATATTGCCGGCTATGCCGCGGCAGTCTTGCAGCACGAATTCAAAGCGACCGATTCTAGGCTCCAAGTCAGCAATGGTGTGATCACAATCAGCGCGCGATCGCTCGGCGGACAGGATCGGGACAAGGTCAGACGGGCGTTGACCGGAATAGCAGGCGTCAAAGACGTCCTCATCAAAGAGGACGAAGACATCACGGTCGCCACGCCGCCCCCTCCGGGCGTCCGGGTCGACGTCCCCGAGACTGAATCCAGCTTCCTGCCCCGAGGGCTTCTCTTCGCTCCTCTTCACGCGGATCCCCGTTGGCCCCGCTTCTCCGCGGCCTATCGCGGTTATCGCACCACCGGTCTCTCTGCGGCATTCGCCGGCAATTTCGGAGAAACCTTCTCTCTCTACCGCAGCCGCGCTCCCTTCGGGGGTCAGTGGGAATTCGTGGTCCAGGCAGGTGTGTTCAGCCTCTTTGACTTGAGCGCCGCATCGCTCGACCTCGTCAACGCGGACTACAATGTCGGAGTGATGACCGCGTACCGCTCCGGCGGCTTTTCCGGCTTCTTGCGTCTCCACCATCAAAGCTCCCATCTCGGTGATGAATTTCTCCTGAGTAATCCGCAGGTCGCACGCATCAACTTATCTTATGAAGAGTTAGACGCCAAGGTGTCGTATGAATGGTTCGATTGGCTCCGCACATATGGAGGCGTCGGATATCTGGTTCACCGGGATCCATCCGAGGTGAAACCCGTCGGCACGCAATGGGGCGTCGAACTGACGAGCCCCGTCTCCTTCTTTAACGGCTCCATCCGTCCGATTTGCTACACGGATTTTCAGATCAATGAGCGCTCGAATTGGGCCGTCGCACAATCCATTTTGGCGGGTCTACGGTTTGAAAATGCACGTATAGGAAATCGTCAACTGCAGCTGCTCGCGGAGTACTTCGCCGGTCCATCGCCGGACGGGCAGTTTTATGCCAGACATGCGCAGTGGTTCGGCATCGGCCTTCACTTCTACTTCTGACGCCATCAAGGGTACTTCCGAGTATTCGTCGTCCGACCGGAAACGATACGCTGAAAGTATGATTCCTCTCGCGATCATCGCTCCGTTGTTCGTCGCGATGCTCTTGCTGTTCGATCACATACCGAGTAGGGCGCAGGTCACGTTGTGGGAAACGTATCAGTCGGCGGGGCACCAAGCGATTCAAGATCGGCGCGTAGGCGATGCGGAGCGTTTACTGCTCGCCGCGGCCAAGCACATGGAGACCATCAGCTCGGACGATCCCCGCCTGGCCAACACGCTCAACGACCTGGGTGTCTTGTACGGCATGCAAAATAGAGACGTCGAAGCCGAGCCGCTCTTTCAACGGGCATTGGCCATCAACGAAAAAGCATTCGGACGACATCATCTTTCGGTTGTCTTGGCGTTGCAAAATCTGAGCGTTATTTACGCATCCCAGAGCAAATTTCCGGAGGCGCACGAAGCGGCCCGAGACAGTCTCGGAATAAGCCTCCAACTCTTAGGGTTTGAACATCCCCGCATCGGGTCTATCTGTCGTACCCTGGCAACGGTCTATGCGCTACAAGGTGAATATGCGGACGCAGAAAGCTTTGCCGAAAGATCGATTGCGATCTTGGAAACCACGTTGGGCGAACGGCACCCCGAGACGGCCCAGAGCCTGGAGATGATGGCGAAGATCATGTGGGCGACCCATCGCGAACGCGAGGCCCAGGATCTGGAGACTCGCCTCAATGCTATACGTGAGGATTTACGCTCGGGATCTGAATTGGCTCAGAAAGCCGAGTAAATGCGGCGACAGCGCAGACGTCATACGTTAAGTTGAAGCGATGACAAGTCGATATCATGCGGTATCAGCGCTTTACCTATTCTTAGTCAGGGGGGTGTCTCATGTTGAGCTGGGCTATCACCTTTTTAATAGTGGCTATCATTGCCGGCATTCTCGGCCTTTCGGGAGTGGCGGGTACGGCGACCAACATCGCTTATATCCTCTTCGTCATCTTCTTGATCGTCGCGATCATTGGCCTGGTCATGGGCCGACGACCGCCTGTGACTTGACCTCTGCTCGCGCGGCCCGGGGTGATAAAGCACCCCGGGCATTCCTTCCCCTTAGCATGGAAGGACGTGGTTCATCCTCCACGTTCTATGAGCTACATCTTGGCGTAATTTTCATTTATCTGCCTGCAAACAGTTCCCGTCTTGTTAGGTTCCTAAGCCCTGGGATCGAATTTGTCACTCTGAGATTACTGCGCAGCTGACGGGGGGACCGGCAGTTCAACAGGGGGAACTTCCATGACTTTGACGGCCTTTCCCTGTTCATCCATCCCGATCGTGACACGTTGCCCGAGCGACAACCGCCGGAATAGTTCCGGCTTGGCCATATCGAAAAATACGGGTTTGCCCAAATCGGTTTTCAGCAGTCCCTTCCCACTGTCGAAATCAAGCTGATCCAGAGTACCAGATACCACGTGATGAACCGGACGTTCCTCTCCGGAAGAAGTCACGGCAGTTTGTGCGGTTTGATCTGCATACCCCTGATGGCCCGTACCCCAGACGAAGAGCGCGATTCCTAGGCAGACCATACCGTGGGATACATTCCATGCCACCTTACCGAATGGTGTGGGAGCTGACCGGAGACAAGGCTCCGATTGCCGCCTCGAAGTCTGCTTATTGCTGTTCATCTCCTCCGGCCTCCTTGTCCGTCTTGTGACCGCTTCTTACTTTAGAGGCTTGACGGCATTCCGATACTAGGAAAACCGCTAGGAGAATACTTTGAGGCCGCGATGGAGGCGTTCTGCCGAGAGGTCTGATTTCAAATGTTGCTTGGGCTCTGCCTAGTGGCCGTCGATCCGCATCCCTCATAACATGGCAACCATGTCGTGTCCGGAATTTCTTCTTATACTGGATGCAGATTCTTCGCAGTGGATGAGCTGATGGAAGGTTCGTCCACCTCTTCTCTGGATAATCGACAACGCATCTATACCCCATGTCTGCTTTGTGGCGGCCCCGATTTCGACATTGTGGCCGACCCGTCCGACATCGGCGCCCAGCAGTGCTACTTGGAACAGTTTCACCGGCGCCGCCTTGCGGAACGTCTCAGCGAAGAAACCCGCCGAGCTTCCCTGAGGGACCGCGTTTCCTTTACCCAGAATTATGAAACATACATCGTGGCCTGCCGCGCCTGCGGGCTGCTCTGTCGTAATCCGCATCCGCCCGCGGAGGCAGTCACTGAAGCCTACGCCGAAGACCACTATGACGAAGCGCACTTGTCGGCTGAGTTCGAGTCACAGTTGGCATGGGCGCGCGCCAAAATCCCACTCGTGGCCCGACACCTCGCGAGCCGGCGATCGCCGCGCATCATCGAGGTCGGCAGCTTTGTGGGCGGCTTTTTAGAAGCTGCCCGAGAGCAAGGCTGGAGCATAACCGGCGCGGACCCCGGAGAAACGGTCGTCCGGTTCTGCCGCGAACGGGGTTTACAGGTGTTCCAGGGAAAGCTTGAGGAGTCGGCTCACCGACCAAACGACGTCGATGCCGTAGTCATCTGGAATACATTCGATCAGCTCCCGGATCCACGGCCGCTGCTGACGACGATCGCCCGGTCGCTCAAACCGGACGGCTTATTGATCATACGTATTCCGCACGGCAACTGCTACCGATCGGCCATCGCATTCACAAAGGTTCATCGCTGGATGCGGGAACCCGTCTACACCGGTCTGGCGTGGAACAATTTACTGAGCTTTCCCTATTTATATGGTTACGGCCTCATCACGCTCGACCGCTTGGTCGGCGAATATGACCTGGTTCGTGAGGCTGCGTACCCCGATACACTGATGACGGCGGCAGTGGCGGAAATGAAATGGTGGGTCCCTTTGGAAGAACGACTCGTGAAAGGGCTTTGTCGGATGACTACGACGTTGGTCCACCGGATGGGAGATGCTTCGCTGGGCAGTGCAACATGGCTCGACGTGTATTATCGAAAGCGGGCAAGACCGCGGCACGCATCGCAATCTTCGCTAGGGGTTCCTCTAGTGGGCGCACGTGCCGTCTTCCATCACACTATCGTCCACAAGAACATTGCGTGACGATCATGATCGACACATCGGGCCGAGACAACTTATGTTCCTGGCTGATCAAAGCGGGTGTCCTGATCGCCTGGTGCCGTCACCGCCCCACCACACGCAAGACGGTGATGACGGTGAATGACACCTGGCTTCGGGAACTCCGACATGTTTCGATTCGTCACTGCGCGACGGCCGTCTGTCGTGTTCGAGGATGATGCGCCGTCTGCCGTGTTCGTGTGTGACTCGTGTCGCGCCTGGAACGTGGCTCGCTGGTATCGATCGGTTGAATATTGCTGATCGCTCCGCAATTGATACAACGAAAGCCCAAACATTGCCAGGCGAAATAGTCAGTGGCACCGTAGAAATAATCATGCACTTTAAATCCACCGCATCGTTCGCACACCATGGCAGCGCTCCTTCTGTTGAGTG
Organism: Nitrospira sp.; assembly: GCA_035454625.1. GTDB lineage: Bacteria > Nitrospirota > Nitrospiria > Nitrospirales > Nitrospiraceae > Nitrospira_D. The sequence goes on along the minus strand of DATIGP010000136.1, from coordinate 1,990 downwards.
TGAAATGACTCGCCTCGTGATTGAGCCGAGCAGTTACCAGTGGACTAAGCACGAACACTGCCACGGCTGCGTATCGAACCAAGTTGTTGACAATTCAACAACCTTTGCCCGCCGCACGGCTGCAGTCCCATATCGTCGGAACGGACAAGTTGTCCCGCTTCATCGACGATCTGTCGCACGCCTTCATGGCAAGCGGATGAATGATGCGACGCGCAGCCTTCAAGGGAAGTGGCCGAACGAGGGATATGAAGCGATTGCGCGTGAACGCCGCCCACATGGCGGGCCATTACCATAGCGGGGTTGATGACATGCACCGTCCCAACATTCTCATTGTGGATGACGACGCTGAAACACAGGTATTGCTTCGACAGGTGTTGTCGAACGAAGAGTACGACATCGACACCGCGACGGACGGCAAGGCTGCGCTGGATATGGTCTCTCGGCGAGCGCCGGACCTCGTGATATCCGACATCAATATGCCGGGGCTCGACGGCCTCGGGCTCCTTGGAGAGTTACGTTCTCGCGGATATGACATGCCGGTGATTCTGATGACGGCATACGGCAGCCTGAAGACGGCGGTGGACGGCATCCGAGCAGGAGCGTTCGACTACCTCAGCAAACCGTTCATTGTAGACGATGTGCGGTTGGTGGTTCATCGGGCGCTCGAACATACCCAACTGTCGAGACAGAACCAGCAGCTCAAAGAACAGCTTCGCGATCGTTACCGGTTCGACAATCTGGTCGGCAGCAGTCCAGCTGTCGTGTCCGTATACAAATCCATCGCCCGCGTTGCCCAGACCGACAGCACGGTGTTGTTGGAGGGGGAAAGCGGAACCGGCAAGGAGCTCATCGCCCGTGCCATTCATGCCAACAGCGCGCGGAGCGCCGGTCCCTTTGTGACGGTCGACGGCGGAGCCCTGACCGAAACGCTGCTCGAATCCGAGCTGTTCGGACACGAACGAGGCGCCTTTACCGGCGCGGTGGGGTCCAAGAAAGGTCTCTTGGAGAAAGCCCACCTCGGCACATGTTTTCTCGATGAAGTAGCCGATCTATCGCCGGCGCTGCAGGGGAAACTGCTTCGTGTCATTCAAGAAAGGGAATTCCGGCGCGTCGGCAGTACCATGACCACGACCGTCGACGTACGCATCATCGCCGCGTCGAAAAAAGACCTGAGCTCTCTCGTCCAGGCCGGAACGTTTCGCGAGGACCTGTATTACCGGCTGAATGTGGTGACGATCCATATCCCGCCGCTGCGCGAACGGATGGAAGACGTGCCGCTCCTGGCACAGCACTTTGTGCAGACGTATGGTTCCTCCAAGCCGAAGCCGGTCACCGGCATGTCGGCGGAAGCCATCGCCGTTCTGTCGCGCTATTGGTGGCCGGGAAACGTACGAGAGCTCGAACACGCCATTGAACGAGCCGTGGCTCTCACACCACATCCCATCATTTATCCCGAAGATCTTCCGCACGCGGTACACAGCGCCACGGTGCAAGCGGCGGCTCAAGCGCAAGGCTGGGTCACCTTGGAGGAACTGGAACGAGAGCATATCGTTCGGGTCTTGAAGCACCATCATCAAGATCTCGGCAGGTCGGCCGCGATTTTGGGGATTCACCGAAAGACGTTGTTGCGCAAGCTACGGCAGTACGGTCTCGCCAACGGTCAACGGACAAGGTATCTGGCTTCGGACATTTTATCTGAGCCGGCCCAGGGTGAGCCGCCTCCCGTCGCCGATGCCCAAGAATTGGATTCTTCTCGCTCCTAGGTCGGTGGACTGGTCTTTGCTTATTATTTTCGGCTGAGTGGCACTCCGGGGTTGAAAGAACGGTCGCAACGGGAGACGGTCGCAACGGGAGGTGGATGCTATGGAGGGGTACGGTAAACGTATACTGATCGTCGACGACAATACGGACATTCTATATCTGGCCGGGACAGCTTTGATGGATCGAGGGTATAACGTGTACACGGCTGCCGACGGCTTTCAAGGGTCGG
>DATIGP010000135.1:0-12286 GCA_035454625.1 Nitrospira sp. | reverse complement strand
GAGCATCATCGGTTCCCATTCCCCGCCGCCTTTTCGAATACTCATAAACGAACAGTATAGCGGGGCGACTGTCGGAAACACAAGCGAAGGGGAAAGGATGAGAGGTTGGTGCGAGCTTCATTCTGTTGATTCGCCGACGATCCGAACGTCGACGAAATGCACGTCTGACCGTTCTCTCCCAGTATAGGCATGCCCGCCTGGAGAAGCGCCGGGGGCAGTATCAATTGTGTTGGTCGTACGGATTACGGCGTGCAGCCTGCCGGATTTACCTCCCTGCTCCAGCGTGATGACCCCCACACCGGGGCAACTGCCCTGCGCAGCATGGTTGGCTGTCACGGGTGCTGGCCCCCGCAATGCAACAAACAAGTAGTCCCCATTAGGGCTTCGTGAAATGAGATCGGGCGCCGGATCGTTCAACCGCATTGCTGGATCATCCGTTACACTGACAGCCGCGCAGGGACCGATGCCCCGCCCTTTGCCATTCTCCGACGTGAGATCGTAAATTGCGACCGGTTTGGACTGTCCGCTGGTTTTAACCACTTCGACTTTATTTTGAATCCGGTCCCCCGTGTGCACATACTTTTCATCCACCGTGGCAACCACGCCATGGGCGTCACGGCGGGTGGTAGTGCCGGGGATTTGCCCTGTGTCGTTTGAGGCTACACCGCTGTGATCATGGTTCCCATTCGTCATTGTATTGGTGGAATCTTTTATGACAACCACGGGTAAGGGCTGGTTCTCCGGATTATGCCCAGGCGCAAAGGGAAAGGCTGCGTGGGGAAGAACGTACACGGCGTAGGTGGATTGGGTGAGTCCTGCCGCACCGGCCGAGACACCTCCGTCCAGATGAATAAGTCCGTTGGCCTGCGTGCCGGCGCACCCGGCACCGTTGATCACTTCATTGCCATATTCAGCCACGATCGCCATCGGGGTGGTGCTGGAATCGATCACAAGCAGGCCCCCACCGGCCAATGTCACATACACCAAGGCGTTGTTATTGGCTGGGATGGGGCAGAGAATTGCATTATTGGGACTCCCCCCGGAGGATCCATTGGGACCAGTGGTGCATCCGTTTTCTTTACAGAATCCGTTCGGCGTCAGATCACTGAAATCAGAAGTTCCGACTTGGATGCTGCCGATCAGCGGATGCCCCACGGCATTGTGACCCAGGTACACCCGCGGCGGTTCCACAACGGTTTGGCCTTTGCCGACGCCCAAGCCGGCGTTCATATTATAGGTCAGGGCGGTAATGCGGCCGGCGGCATCCCTTGTGACATCGATCCGTTCAACGATCCTACCATCCAGATTACAGACCAAAATCGCTAATCCGTCGAACCGCCAAAAGCTCATGTGGTTCGTCCGGCCGGTCCCCGTCTGAGTCGCGCGAAACAAGGCAACGGCTTCTTTCGTCTCGGCATCCATCACGCCGATCATTCCCCCACCGGGGGCAAAAAAACTCAAGAGGGCGTACTTCTGCTGAGGATCAATGAAGGTAGAATGGAGACGACCCGCCAACGGGCGCGCGGTTCCCGTAGGGTTGTTCAATTCATTGTGTTCGGAGAGTCCGGCAGGAAACACCAAGTTCGTATCACAAGGCGCAGTAGTGCCGGCACAAGGGATCGGTGAGGCAACGAGTCCGCCATCCAATTGTGTTTCAATCGACTCATTGTCCCAGATCCACAATAGGCTGCCGTCAATGCCGAGCGCAGCCTTGCCCGCCACGGAATTGGATTGGTCACTGGCCCACAACTCATACTTGATGCCGCCGTGAGAGCCACTGTTTCCACCTTTGCCTGCCTGCACCTGGGGAAAGAGCAATAGGATACAGGCGACAACACCTACGGTAAGTAATCCTCGAAACAAGGTTACACGCATCTTTGGCATCATCTTTTCTCCTGCGATTTTTAGTACGAACCGGTATGACTCTCGTTCAACGTTCGCCTCTCAAATACCCTTCACGCATGCTCGCATTGAGACAATCAGTTGGGGGCGGCAAATAGACGTACTAACTATACCTACGTATCAAACACGACGAACCGTGTACTCTCTTCACCACTGGTTGTCAATTGAGTTGCAACAAGTGCGTCACATGTATTGAAAGCCAATACTCATGCATAACGCCGCTACTGACTGCACCACATAGACAATCGCCTCATCCTGCTCTACTCTCGTCTAAGTCGTTCGGTCCGCTCCTCGTACACCTGCCGACGGTGGCCGACGCCATCAGGCGAATGGTTCGTGATTTCTGATCGACGGCATACACGATGCGAAAGCGGCGAACACGATACTTGCGGAGCCCTTTGAGTTCTCGTTTGAGTGGCTCACCACATTCGGGAAAACCGACAATGGCATGATCAATCTTTCAGATCGGGGTGGAGCGAGCAGACTACCTCTGCGACATGCGGTGGAATGTCCGGACGGAACCGGTTCACGCGGTGCGCCGCTTCTTCACGGGCACAAGAGGTTCGCCGAACAGGTCCTCAAACGACAAGCCTTTGTCTTTTCTCCTGTAAAATTTGAGGCTCTCGACAATCTGCCTCATAAGCGCCGGATCGCTGAGCACATCCAAGATCTCTTTGAGGCGAGTGTACTCTTCGACATTGATCAACATGGCAGCCGGACGGCCGTTCTTCGTCACGACCACTTCCTCCTCCCGCTCTTGCACACCCGCCACAAGTTCGGGTAATCGGATTTTCACTCCGACAAGGGCAACGTCTTAGCCATAATCATCCCCACTGTCGTTAATGACCACAATTCTGGTCATCACGATATAGCGGCAGAGTGGATGTCCTCAAACTCACAGGGCAGTGGCCGCTAGACGAAGCAAAATGGGGAGGACCTGAACTGTAAGAGCTCACTCACATTAAGGAGCAAAACAGACTTATTCGACCGGGAGTCCATCACAATATCTTTGCGACGGAAGCGCCTCTCTCGTCACACCCTTCCGTTTGACTCCCCTTCCCTCCTTTGCTACTCTCCGCGCGGATTGAGGAGTCCCCAGAAAACGGACTATATGAACATCGCGGAGTATCTCGAACAGAAACGGATCGAAGTCGACCGATTTCTGGACCTCGTCGCCCCGTCGCCCATCACGCCGCCGGCCACCTTGCACGAGAGCATGCGCTACAGCCTGCTGGCTGGCGGGAAGCGAATCAGACCCATCTTGACGATTGCCGCGGCGGAAGCGCTGGGCCAGACACCGCCGGGCCTCATGGCGGTCGCCTGCTCGCTGGAATTCATTCATACCTACTCGCTGATCCACGATGATCTGCCGTCGATGGACAACGACGACTATCGTCGTGGCAAACCGACGAACCATAAAGTGTATGGCGAAGCGATGGCGATCCTCGCCGGCGATGCCTTACTGACCATGGCCTTCGATCTGATCAGCAGACCGGATCTGATGAAAGGCTGCGATCCGGTGCGGCAGGTTCGGATCATTCAGGAATTGGCCTTTGGATCCGGCTATGCGGGTATGGTAGGCGGTCAGGTGTTCGACATCCAAGCAGAAAACAAAGACATCGATCTCGCTGCGCTCCAGAACATTCATAAACATAAGACTGGGATGTTAATCCGGGCAGCCGTACGCATGGGTGTCATCGCCGCCGGGGCGAACGAACGGCAGCTCGACGACATGACCGGCTATGCCGAAGACATAGGCCTGGCATTTCAAATCGCCGATGACGTATTGAATGTGACAGGCACCAGAGAAGAATTGGGCAAGAATCCCAACACTGATGCTGAGCGCGGAAAGAAGACCTATCCGACCTTCCACGGAGTGGAGGGGGCCAAGAAACTGGCCGACGACTGTGTGACCCGCGCCATCAATCGGCTCTCATCATTAGGACCTCCCGCGGATCCATTGCGCGGGATCGCCCGGTATATCACAAACCGCAAGAGCTGAGGCGCCCCGCTGACATGCTCGCACGATTTCAGACTGACAGGTCGTGAAGAATCATGCCACTTGCTCGCCTGTTGCTTGTCAGCACTCGTAGCTTATGAAAGCCCTGGTCACCGGAGCCACCGGGTTTGTCGGCGCCGCCGTTGTTCGTGCCCTGCTCAAGACCGGCGTCGATGTCAGGGTGATCGCGCGTCCCGGAAGCGATGCAACCAATGTCCGGTCACTGAACCTCGAAAAGGTCCTCGGCGATCTCCGCGATAAGGACTCTCTGCGCCATGCTCTCAGCGGCTGCAGCCGGCTCTACCATGTCGCCGCTCATTATGCCCTCTGGGCCAAAGATCCCTCGATTTTCTATGACATCAACGTGACCGGCACGAGGAATGTGCTGGAAGCTGCCCGGGAAGTCGGCGTGGAGCGCACGGTCTATTGTAGCACCATCGGCGCCATCGGCTTGCCGCCGGGCGGGGGACTCGGAACGGAGGAGACGCCTGTGTCGCTCAACCAGATGGCCGGCCACTATAAACGCTCGAAATACCTGGCTGAACAGGAAGTGCACAAGCTGGCCAAAGAAGGATTGCCGGTGGTCATCGTAAACCCCAGCGCGCCGGTCGGTGAAGGCGACGTAAGGCCGACGCCGACAGGCCGAGTCATCGTCGATTTCATGAGGGGTCGGATGCCGGCGTACATTGAAACCGGTATGAACATTATCGATGTGGATGACGTCGCCACAGGCCACCTGCTGGCGATGGAGAAAGGCCGGCAGGGTGAACGGTACATTCTCGGGTCCAGAAACCTGTTGCTTCGTGAAGTATTCGAAATCCTCAGCCGGTTGACCGGCATCAAAGCTCCGGCCCTGAAACTACCGAGGTCGGTCGTGCTTCCGCTCGCATATCTCAATCACTGGCTCGCTGAGTTCACGGGCCATCCTCCGCGCATCCCGCTGGAGGGAGTCAAGATGGCGAAGTATAAGATGCACTACGATTGCAGCAAGGCCGTTCGAGAACTGGGGCTGCCGCAAAATCCGCCTGAAGTGGCGCTGGAGAAGGCGGTGCGGTGGTTCAAAACTCACGGGTACGCATAACGGCGACTCTCTAAGCCCTACTGCTAAGCCCTATTGATGGACGCGGTCACGCTTTTTCTCAACACGATCCTTCTCCGCCCGTATGTCTTCATTTTTCTCGCCGTCTTTCTCTACGCCGCCATCACACTGGTCGGTTGGCCTCGCACCTGGCGTTTCTGGCTGATAAGTTGGGCGACGGCGTTCGTCTGCGAGTTTTCGTCCACGCGAACCGGCATCCCGTTCGGTTGGTACTTCTACAATGGTTCGACGATCGGGCAGGAACTGTATTTCTTCGACGTTCCATTCATGGATTCCATTTCGTTCAGCTTCCTCCTCTTCGCTTCCTACTGCGTGGCGCTCGGACTACTCCTGCCCTCTGATCCTTCTTTGAGTATCGAGCCTTCTCCTCTCAGGCAACTGCGCTTCGATCTGGACGACCGCACGAGTCGGGCGGTCTACATACTCACGGCCTTTCTCTTTGCCTTCATCGACATGGTCATCGATCCGGTGGCGTTGCGCGGGGATCGTTGGTTCCTGGGCCAGATCTACTACTATCCCGATCCGGGCTGGCATTTCGGCGTCCCCTTCACAAACTACGTCGGCTGGGCTGTTGTCGGATTGATTTCGCTCGCGCTTTATTTTCCCGTAGACCGGCGGCTTAAGGTCTCGTCCCCGCATCACATGACCACGCAACGGCTCGTACTCGGAATCGGCTTGTACTATGGAGTCTTGGCGTTCAATCTCGGCATGACGTTTTGGATCGGGGAAATATTTATTGGAATGAGCGGCTTGGTGATGCACATGCCTCTGTTGATCATCCTCATCGCCCGTCTCTCTCCATCTCGTACAATGATCCGGTGGCAATCACGCTGAAGAATTTGTATAGTGATCTCGTCATACAGAGTAAGACCGTCGTGAAACCTGGAACGGCCGATCCACCCACACCCGCACACATCGTCGTTGGACCCGTTATGGCCGATTCTCATCGACTCATCGCAGCGGGCGTGGTTCTGTTTTTGTCCCTCTGGCCGTTTCCTATGGCCTCAGCCACGGGCCAGGAGTTGTCGCACGTGCTCGGCATTGTGACGGCAATCGATGCCAAACATATTGAAGTCAAAACAGCCAAAGGGTCGATCGTGTCGGTCTTGCTCAACAAACAGGTCCGATACAAGAACAAGAGCAACCCAAAATCGACTGACCCGCCCGCTGTGGGCGACCGTGTCATCATCGAGGCGTCGAAAGATGACAAGACCAAGAAGGTGACGGCGGCTGTCGTCCATTATTCACCTGTCAAGAGCGTTGCACCGCAGCAATAAACGATGCCGACCATACGCTTCGCCAAGGCCGTCCACGAATCGCCGTTTCACGGAGGGGTGCGCCATGCGCTCATGCGTGTCATCATCACGGGAATCGCGGTGTTCCTGGCGATCGCGATCGTACCAGGCCTGGAAGCAGACAGTTTGACCGCCGGCATAGCGGCAGTCCTGGTCCTGACCTTCCTGAACGTGATCCTTCGGCCGATTCTTTTCCTGCTCACTTTGCCGCTGATCGTCTTTACGCTTGGACTTTTCCTCGTGGTCTTGAACGCGCTGCTGTTGGAATTCACGGCGTTCCTGGTGAAAGGATTTACCGTCTCCGGATTCTGGTCGTCGGTCGGCGGCGCGCTGGTCATCAGCCTGGTCACGACCATTCTCAACAGCTGGACCGTCGATCGTCGCCCCCCTTTGGAAACCCAGGAAGTCGAACTGGAACCGCGTCGCCCTCCCAAGATTATCAATCCGGATTGAGAGATTCCGGCGTTCAGCGGGACGCGGGATCGGCGAACAAGCTTCTTTCAAGTGACGCCCATGGAAGAATGCCCCGCATGATCGGCAGGATCCGATCGGGATAACAAGGAGCCGGTCCTGTGGTGCACCGATTCAGGCATATTCTCCTCGCGGCGGTGCTGAGCGGCCTCTTCGTCGAGATGACATGGGCTGAGGAACGCCCGGCGCCAAAGAGTTTGTGGCAGGCGGTCACGATTTTTCCCCCTACCAGTCAGCCATCGATGCCCAGAAGGGCGGGGATCCTTCGCGAACGAGAGATCGTACTCGACCTTCCGCTTCTTCAGATGCTGAAAGATGCGGGGGCCAGACCTCTTCCCAGAATCACCGTAGAGCTTTTCGATCATGCCAACCCCGTACTGAACGTCACCTCCACGTTGTCTCGTATCAACGACACCGCCGTCATACGCGGCACCTTCATGCCCCCTGATCAGGGAGACTTTACTTTTATGGTCGCCGGTAATGTCCTGATAGCGACCATCCGGATAGGAGATCGCCTCTTTAAGACCGAGCACATCGCCAACGGCAGATTGCTGCTGGTTGAAATCAATCCCGACGAAAAAGCATTGGATCCATGAAAATCTGCTGATGGCTCGTATTCCGAGGTAGCTATTCATCGGAGTTCCGGCTACAATACGTCCCTTCGTATGACGAGTTCGACTGCTCACACCAAACCGGCCCCCGAGACGCACCTTCAACGGACATTGAACAGCGCGTTGAACGAGATCGGTACGGATGCCGCATTGGCGGCCATCTTTCATCAAGAGAACGGTCCACTCATCGAACATGCCTCCCGCGGGTTCACGCCGAGAGATGTTCAAGCCATCCTTCGCACGTTGTCGACGCAGCGGGCTACGGCCTTGGCGCCGACTGTCCAGGATACGGACGGTGGGCGTGCTATCCGCCTACGGTTGATCACCCCCGGGGCGAAATCTCTTCTTGTCGTTCCGCTTCGCCACTTCAATAGCGTCTACGGGTGTTTGGTCATCGGCCGAAAAGAAGGCGCAGCCTTCTCCAAGAAGGAGAAATCCCAACTGGAGCAGATGTGCGACGGCATGACCAAGGCGCTGGACCGCGAAGGGCTCTTCAATACCAACGCGGTGTTGAGTCGGTCCTACGTCACACAGGAGCCGTGCGGTCCTCAGCAAACCGGCGCAGACTTGTTTCCGCCGATGACCAAGCACTTTTCGCCCGAGCTCCAAGAAAAGGTCGAGGCGATTTTGACGGAAGCTCATGACTATGTGGCGTATGAACGAGCATGGGCTTGCTACTACGATCCGCTGGCGGGAAACGTTGAGGTGTTGGGACTTGCCGGCGACGTGAAAGCAGACCCAAAAGACGCCAAGAAAGATTTGAAACCCGGTCAGCGTTTGACGCTCGACAGTTCAGCGGCGGGATGGGCGGTCCGCCATCGCAAGCCTCGTGTGGATCATGATCTGGCATCCACCCAGGGTCGCTTTCTGGATCATAAGCATCTCTTCAAGGACCGGTTTCAGTCGTCGCTCGTCATTCCATTCTTCGTCAAAGGCCAGGTCGGTGGGACATTTACACTGAGCTCGAAAGATCCACAACGGTATCAGACCACCGATGCCCGTACGCTGGAGCCGATCATTCTCAAACTCGCGGAACTCTTACAGGCACCGGCGCCGCAGGCTGCCGCTCCTTCAGCGACGACTGAGGTCGGAACGCCGGGTCCCCGGCCCCCCTTGGCCGCTCCATCCGAACCCATTATTCGAAAGCAAGAACGCCAGGCCGCGATCGGGGAGTTCAGCGCATTCTTGGCGACGGAGATCCGAGAGCCGCTCGCATCCATTCGCTCGCAACTTGAAGAGGTGACCGGTGAAGGGATTCTCGACTTTGACCCTCAGACACGCGTCGAGAATGCCATGCGCGACCTCATTCGGATTGAGTCGATTCTGAACGAGATTCTGGACTTCGCGAAACCGCTGGAACTCAGCCGCCATCTGTGCCGTATTCCGGAAGTGCTCGAGAGCGCCCTGGTGGTGGTCGGAACCGATTTGGAAGCGACCCGCATTCAAGTCACCAAAGATTATGCCAATATCATCGCCCCCGTGCGCGGCGATGAAGCCAAGCTCCAACAGACGTTCTTGAGCATCTTCCGGAACGCCTGCGAAGCCATGTCTCCCGGCGGCCATCTCCATATCCAGGTGACGCAACATCGGGCTGGACGAGGACTCGAAGTTCAAATCCTCATCAAGAACGACGGTGTTCCCATTCCGCCTGAGATCGTCGACAAGGTGTTCGAGCCGTTTTTCACCACCAAGAGCTCAGGCATCGGGCTCGGTCTCCCGAGCGTCAAAAAAATCGTCGAGGAACACGGCGGAACCATTGCGATCGGCAGTGCACCCGGTGAAGGGACGACCGTGACCATCCGTCTTCCCGGGGTCAGCCGGGGGCCCGCGTTTCGGCACCGTGGGCGTGGTCGGCGTCCCCCTCGACGACCGACCTGATTTCCAGCTGTATCTCTTCTTCCTCTGCTCGCATACCTGCTCGTCACGCCACGAGGGGACTCGCGGCATCCCTTCATGGTTCCCGGTTTGACAGAACGGCCCTCCATCGCTATGATTCAACCCTCAGACATAATATGCACATTGAACGCTCTGAACACATGATTGTCATTCATCGCCATAGTTCAAAGGGAGAATGGGTATGAAATTTCTTACCGGTGCGGTCGCAACGGTTTCCTCGATCCTGTTTGCTTGTTCAGTGGCATCCGCCAACCCGGCGCTGCTGCCAAAACACGAAGGTTATCCCATGAAGAACACGGGCAGCCCTGTGAACGGCCAGCCGACGGCCAATGATCCCGGTCAGCAGGACGCATACGGAGCTTCCACGCTGCTGAGGTCTGCGGAGTCCGTCAAGAACGCCGAACAGAAGCTGATCAAGACAGACAATGCACGAATCATGGAAGGCCAGGGTGCCGGCAGGCTCCCAAACGTCGATGGGCCTCACATCCAAATTGCTCCACCGGTAAATTCCGCCACCAAGATCACCGGCGATCGCCAGATCGACTAATTCGCCTTCGATGAACGGGGGAAGCCGGACAAAGCAGGACTTCCCCCGTTGCTATACTCTCACTTTCAAATCGCACACAATTCCTCACGTGTTCGTCCCGGCTGTCAGTTCTTGGTGAGCGGATCGAACCACGGTAGCCATCCTTGCAACGTTGAGAATCGGAAGGAAGTAGACGTGATGGCCTTGAAAGTCAGTGAAATTAGCCTCCTTCGGCTAATCTGAATCGCCAGGGTTTTTTCGCCCACGCTCCCGCATAGTCCACGCCGATCCTCGGGAATGTGCCGATCTGCTTTCTGGAAATCTTCGCGCCTCGGTCTTCGAACCAGAGAGATCGTCCGACTGTCAGGTCGAATCCATTCAATGACCGGTTGATCTTCAATGCGCGACAGAGCTTTCCCGGTCCGTCGATCAGCTCGCCGTCCACTTCAATCGCTCGAATCAGTACCGCTGCGGGAAACTCCGTCCGCTCAGTCACCACGTTCAGCATATGATACATGCCGTAAATCAAGTAGACATACGATATCCCAGGCGGACCGTACAAGATGTCGGTTCTTGCGGTTCTCCCTTTCGAGGCATGACAAGCCATGTCTTCCGAACCGACATAGGCTTCCACTTCGATGATTCTTCCCAGCACTGTTCCATTCCCGTTCTCACGCACCAGGTACTTCCCGATCAGAGAACGCGCCACGATCAGCGTGGAGCGATTGAAAAATTGACGGGAGAGAGTCTTGGACATGGCAATGTTGCAACGGTAAATATAAACGCCATGGGAAAACGTTTCAATTCAAGATGGTCCACTCAGCATTGAACATTCAGCACTCAGAAATGCCATGCCAACCCGCCCATGAAGGCACGCGGGTTACCCGGCACGAAGTGGATGTCCGTCACCCCGGCCGCCTCATTCCTCAATCGCGATTCGAACGCATAGATGGCCTGTTCCCATTCGGTGTTGAACAGATTCTGAATGAAGTAGAAGGCTTCCAGTCGGCCATGAGGCAGCTTGATCGGCAACCGATAGCGTTGTGACCAATCAAAGACGATCCACGAGGGCGATTTGATGCTCCGATCTTCAATCAGCGGCCTGACTCCGAGATACGTCGCCTGCAACTGGGACGTCAGCCCTTCCGGCCATTGAAGGATGGCGGCTCCATAGGCGGTATATTCCGGCGCCAGAGGAATCGCGTCTCCGTTTCGGAATTTGGCGTCCGTCCAGGTGAAGCTGCCGTTCACATAGAGCGGACCCCACACTTGACCACGGGCGGCTACTTCGAACCCCTGTCGTCTGCTCGGCCCTCGAACTTCCGTCGTTCCTTCGTCCCCCACAAACACGAGCTCCGACTGAAGGTCGATCCGCCAGGCCGTGGCGATCAGTTCGACTCTCTCAGACCCCCACGGCCTGGATCGAATACCGACCTCATAGGTCAGCGCACGGGCGAGCGGTGAGGAACCCGGTGTCACGGCTGAACGCGCATCGTTACTGTGGAACCCCTCCCCATAGTTGACAAAGAATTCGGTTTGGGCCCAGGGTCCCAGGACCATGCTCATTTTCGGCAGAAGAATGCCTGAACTCTCGCTTCCGCTCGGTTGCTGCGCGCACGTGGAGCAGCGGTTCTTCACGTCGAAGGTAAACGTCTCCCAGCGTAACCCGCCGGCCAGTCGCATCCACGAAATGGGCTGCGCTTCGGCCTTGACAAACGGCGCATAGGACACCTGAAAGACATCGCTGTCCACCGTCGTGCCGGTCGAGGTTCTCGTCGTTTGCGTCCCCAGTTTGACGTGGACATCGTCCGCCCTCGTCTGAAATCCGATCGTTCCCTGAACAGGAATCCCCAGGACCTTTCCCGGCTGCTTGTACCCGATATCCCCCCCGTATATGACACGACGATCGAACTGCGCGAATCCGTCTCCGTTGACGGGATCATTGAGAAAGAAGGTGAAATTCGTGAAGAGGTCCAAGCGGTAATACTGCCCATAGGCGTTGGCAAAAAATTGCCCGCCCGACAACGTATCGTAGTGGTAGTTTAACCGGCCCGTGCTGCGGAGCGTGTTGCCTCCCTCGGAAGGATCGACGGAGCCGAACCGATCGAGCATGCCCGCAAAGACCGCGCGTTGAGGAATCTCCCCGGAACCATCCCAATTCGAATAGAGAAAGGTTGTCGTCAGGCTGATTTCGTCGCGTCCGGTGAAGTTCCCGGTGATTTTCCCCAGCACATTGCTGCGAATGTAGTTGTTGTCGTTGATGAACGGGCCGTTGGTGTTGTAGACCTCCCCAGCGAACAGCGTGCGAACTCTTTCTTTCGTCGGTGAGAACATCAACAGATACCGCTGAGTATCGAATTGCCCGCCGGTCGCTTGCGCGAATCCTTCCTGGACGATCTGCTTGGTTCTGAAATTCACCGCCCCGGCTGTTGTAAAATCGCCGATTTCCGGCAGGTAGGCTCCTTTGTAGACATCGACCCCGACAAT
>DATIGP010000134.1:0-15887 GCA_035454625.1 Nitrospira sp. | reverse complement strand
GAAGGTTTCGAGGGGCTGCGCCGTCCAGCCCAATTCGTCGCTGAGTGCGACGCCGATCCGCTTGGTGCCGTAATCGAGCGCGAGGATGCGGCCAGGCATGATTTTACCGCCGGAGAGTGTTTTCAACCAGGCCAAAAACTTTTTCCAACGCGGCATCGAGCTTGGCCGGATCCTTCCCTCCCGCCTGAGCCATTTCCGGCCGTCCGCCTCCGGTTCCACCCACCTCAGCCGCCATGACCTTGATGAGATCACCGGCTTTGAGCGTCCCGATCAGGTCTTTCGTCACCACGACCAGCAGCGAGACTTTACCGTCGCCCGTCGCTGCGCCGAGCGCAATGACGCCGCTCTTCAACTTATCCCTGAGCTGATCCGCCAGCGCCCGCATACCGTTCACGTCCAGACCGTCCGTCCGCTGCGTATGCACCGCCACTCCCGCCACTGTCCGCGCGGTGGAGGAAACCGAAGCACCGCTGGCCACTTTCAGTTTCAACTCTTCCAATTCCCGCTCCTTGTCCTTGAGCTGTGCCACCAGCTTGCGTGTCTTGGCGACTAGCTCGGACTGGCCCGCCTTCAACAAATCCGACAACTCGCGAACATCGGCTTCAAGCTTCTTCATCATTCCGTAGGCACCGATGCCCGTCTGCGCTTCGATCCGACGCACGCCGGCCGCCACGCCTCCTTCGGAAACGATGCGAAAGAGCCCGATGTCACCCGTCTGCCGGCAATGAGTACCGCCGCAGAGTTCTTTACTGAACGATTCGACGCTCACGACACGCACCTGTTCGCCATACTTGTCGCCGAAGAACGCCAGGGCGCCGTTCGCTACGGCATCCTGAATACTCATCACTTCGGTACGCACCGCCTCATTCTTGCGGATTTCTTCATTGACAGTGGATTCGATATCGTCGATGTCGCGGGACGACAGCGATCGGAAATGGGCAAAGTCAAACCGGAGGCGGTTGGGTGCGACCAGCGATCCATACTGCTTCACATGCGGCCCGAGCAACTCACGCAGGGCGGCATGGACGAGATGCGTCGCCGTATGATTGCGCGCGGCGTCTCGGCGCATGGAGGCATTCACCGCCATATGCAGTTGCTCACCTTCTCGGATGCGCCCTTTGCGGACAGTTCCCTTGTGCAAAATGACCGTCGGCGCCGGCTTTACCGTTTCCGTGATATCGACCACCCCTTCAGGACCCGTCAAGGTTCCTTGATCTCCGACCTGACCGCCGCCTTCTGCATAGAACGGTGTGACATCCATCGCCAGTTCGACCGTCTCCCCCTCCACCGCTTCCTTCACCAATCGCTCGCCTTTCAGAATTGCCCGCAAGACACCGTCACTTTGCAGATGTTCGTAGCCCACGAAAGTCGTCGCCCCGATCCGTTTGGCCAGCTCCGCAACGGCCGGTCTGGCGGTTTCCTGCTCAAATCCGCCGGTCTTGCGTGCGCGAGTCCGCTGCTCTTCGATCGCCTCATTGAAACCCGTTTCGTCGACTGTCATACCCTGTTCCCGGCAGGCTTCGGTGATCAAGTCCATAGGGAAACCGTAGGTGTCGTAGAGTTTGAAGACTTCGGTTCCCGCCAAGACCGTGTGTTTCGTCGCCTTCGCCCGCTCGATCATCTCGTTTAAAATCGGCAGGCCTTGATCGAGCGTCGCGATAAATCGCTCCTCTTCGCCTTTCGTGGCTTCTGCGATCGTGCCGGACGCCGCCCGGACTTCCGAATAGGCCACGGCCATCTGCTCCACGACCGTTGCGCTGAGTTCGTGCAGAAAAGGCTCGACGATGCCGAGCAGCCGGCCGTGGCGGGCCGCACGGCGCAGAATCCGTCGCAACACATACCCCCGTCCTTCATTTGAGGGCAGCACGCCGTCTGTCATCAAAAACGTGATGGCGCGCAGATGGTCCGCAATCACACGCATCGAACGGTCCGAGGATTCCGTTTTGCCGTACTCGATGCGGGCCCGTCCGGCGATAGCTGCAAGCAGCGGTGTGAAGAGGTCGCTGTCGTAATTACTGTAGACTCCCTGGGCCACGGCGGCCAACCGTTCGAGTCCCATCCCCGTGTCGATGCTCGGCCTCGGCAGCGAGCGGAGGGTTCCGGAGACGTCGCGGTTGTACTGCATGAAGACGAGATTCCAAATCTCGATCACCCGATCCCCTTCGCCGTTCGGTCGATCGTCGCCGGGTACGGACGGACCCTGATCAAAGTGAATTTCGGAGCAGGGGCCGCAGGGACCGGTGTCCGCCATTTGCCAAAAGTTGTCTTTTTCGCCGCACCGGAGGATGCGCGACGGCACGACACCGATTTTCTTCCATAATGTTTCCGCATCGTCGTCCTCGCGAAAGATCGTCACCCACATCCGGTCCTTCTGCAGCCCGACCGTCTTCGTGAGAAACTCCCATCCGAACCGGATGGCATCGTCCTTGAAATAATCCCCGAACGAAAAGTTGCCGAGCATCTCGAAGAACGTGTGGTGCCGTCTGGTATACCCCACATTTTCGAGGTCGTTATGCTTCCCGCCGGCGCGGAGGCACTTTTGCACGGATACGGCCCGCTTATAGGGGCGAGATTCTTCCCCCAGGAAAACGCGCTTAAATTGATTCATGCCGGCGTTGGTGAAGAGCAGGCTGGGGTCTGCCTGAGGTATCAAGGCCGAGCTGGGCACCGCCTGATGACCCTGCTCCTCGAAATACCGGATGAAAGATTGCCGCAGATCTCCCGCGCTATTCTTCATGGACAGTTTTCCTCGTATTTATCGTTCTCCCTTATCATACGATCAATAGTCTCTTCACTGAAACCCCGCCGGCGGAGAAAGTGTGCCGTCTGAAATGAAGTCAACCGGCGGCCACGGCGCTGCGCAGCCTCCAGAGCTCGATGAGCCAACTCCTCTTCATCGATTTCACGAAACACATCGGCCATCACTTGATCCGCCACAGCCTCGGCGATCCCCTTCGCTTGCAATTCCGCCTTGAGCCGTTCCCGCCCGCACGGTCGCGAAGCCAGCCTATTGTCCACCCATCGTCGGGCGTAGGTTTGATCGTTGAGATAACGGAAGTCGGACAAACGGCGAACCGTTTGTCCGACTTGAGTGGGCGAGGCTCCTTTGGATGCGAGAAACTGTTCGACTTGCGCAACGGTTCGATCATGGCGTGCGAGAAACCTGACCGCAAGCTGCACCCAATCGACGAGAGGCGGTCGGCTTCTCCCCTTCGGCGTTCCCACACGCGTGCTGCTACCGGTGCGCCCGTTTTTCCTCACTTCGTGACACGGGCTTTTCTTCTTTGCCCTCGGCTTTCTTCTCACTCCGAGCCGGAACGCCGGCCGCCTCTCGCAGTTTCATTTCGATCTCGCGGGCCGTCGACGGATTATTTTTGAGGAAGTCTCGGGCCGCGTCTCGCCCCTGACCGATTCGTTCTCCTTTGTAGGAATACCATGCCCCCGATTTTTCGATGATCTTCTTGTCGACTCCCATATCCACCAATTCGCCGGTTTTGGAAATACCCTCCGCAAACATGATGTCGAACTCGGCCTGGCGAAACGGCGGGGCCATTTTGTTCTTCACCACTTTCACGCGAACCCGGCTGCCCATGACCTCCTGACCTTCCTTGATCGATTCGATGCGACGGATATCCAGCCGGACGGACGAATAGAACTTGAGGGCATTTCCCCCAGTGGTGGTCTCGGGATTCCCAAACATTACGCCCAGCTTCATCCGAATCTGATTGATGAAGATCACCGTCGTCAGGGACTTGGCAATAGCGGCGGTCAGCTTCCTCAACGCCTGCGACATGAGCCGTGCCTGAAGACCCATGTGGGCGTCACCCATCTCGCCTTCGATCTCAGCTCGAGGCGTCAAGGCCGCGACGGAATCGACGACGATCAAATCAATGGCACCGCTTCGCACCAATGTTTCCGCAATCTCCAACGCTTGTTCACCGGTATCCGGTTGAGACACCAGCAGGTCATCGGCCTGCACTCCGAGCTTTTTCGCATAGGTCAAATCCAATGCATGTTCGGCGTCGATGAATGCTGCGACTCCCCCCGACTTTTGAACCTCGGCGATGCAATGCAACGTCATCGTGGTCTTGCCGGACGCCTCGGGTCCGAAAATTTCAATCACTCGTCCGCGCGGAAGCCCTCCCACTCCAAGGGCAATATCGAGGCTCAACGAACCGGTGGAAATCGCCGGTACATCGACTTTCTCCTCAGCCCCCAGCTTCATAATCGCTCCCTTCCCATACTGCTTTTCAATCTGGGAGAGGGCTAAATCGAGCGCGCGCTTCTTATCCTCTTTTTCAGACATACAGATCTCCTACAAGATGAGCAGACATAAAGTGAGGGATTATACCGAAGCAGCAAGGGGAAACCTAGTCTGATCTGAGGCGAGTGACCCTTACGGTTGGAGCCATGTTTTGTTCCAGTTTTATCAAATGACAATGGTGATCCATATGTCCTCGGGCGATAGCGCCTTGAATGGAATGCTTGCAATCGATAGGATGTCGAGGTAAACGTTCAGCCTGTCGGCCAATCGAATCGCTCGGGCAGACGGAGAGTCGCCACATGTCGAATCCCATAGGCCAAGCCCCTCCCAGCGGTCTGCGATCGAAACTCCCGTTCTGGGCGTTGGTCGGACTCGGCGCCCTTATTTTCCTCAGTCTCATCGTCCTGGCCAACGTGTTGGACATTGGGGAGCGCCTCAGCCGCCTCCACTCTGGTTTAGAATACGCCTTCTACGTGCTTGTTCTCTGCGCCATCTATGGCCTGCTCATCAGGCCGGTGCTTTCCGTCATCAGGATGTCCTCGCACCCGCTTCAGCGTGTGCTTCTTGCCGATGCCACCGTCACCCAGAAAGAATACAAGGCCGTGGCCAAGCGGTTCCTCCAGAGCGGCGGTCTGTCGGCGGAAGTCATCGGGAGACTACAGGAGTCACTGTGGTCCGGGGTGGGGCTGGAAAAGGAAGTGAAAGCCGCACTTGACGAGAAGCGCACACGCTCAGGTCAAATCGTGAAAGACCATGCACGATTGGCGTTTCTGAGCACGGCCGTCATCCAAAACGGCAGCCTCGATGCGCTGATGCTGGCCTATGCCAACCTCAAGCTGGTGCGCGCCCTCGTCATCCACTTCGGCTTTCGGCCATCGTATCCCGCGCTGTTGACCATGTATGGACAAATCCTCGCCGCAGCGTTGATCGCCGAACGGGTCGAGGACATGCAACTGGAGGATGTGTTTCCACCCTTGAGCGCGTCGGTCGGGGGCGGCGTCATGTCCGCCATCCCCGGCATGCATTTGATCGTCCATGCGCTGTTGCAAGGGATGGGAAGCGCATTCTTGACGTTGCGAACCGGCTATCTCACCGAGGAATATATTCTCCGCGGAGCCCAGGCCTTCGATCGAAGACGGGAACGCCAATCAGCCAATCGCCGCGCAGCGAAAGAGTTACTCGGCGTCGTCCTGACCACCGCGGCTCAACTCCCCGCTTCCATGCGCACTTTCCTAAAAGCCGTCAACCTCTTCCGCGAACCAGCCCATCAGGCATAACGAATTCCAACAATCGCAATCTCGACCCTAAACTTAGTTTTCGGAAGAGCCTCTGCTAGACTCATTTGCATGGGCAATCACCATCGATATCCCGACAGAGCTATTGCAGGTGATCGGGACAGAAGACGATGCACGGCGAGAAGCCAAGACCGCCCTTATCTTGGACCTGGTTCGCTTGACTTGTTACGTCAACCTGCCGATCGGAGTCTTCAGTGGGATGCTCAGATAGAGAGCGCACCACGAGTTACTCTGTTCCGGATATGTCGAGATCGAGCGTCGCCACTGCGGCGATTCGTTTAAAATCGCTATCTACAGTCCAGAGTGTAAGGCCCTGGAGAAGTGCCGTGGCGGCGATCAGAAGATCCGGCAGCGGAACGCTTTGTCCTTTTCTCGCAAGCATATGGCCCAAGCGAGCGGCCCGTGACCATGTCGACTCCGTCGTCGGCACCTGTTCCAGTGCTGCCAGCTGCTCATCAAGGATCTCCCACCGTTCCATCGTTTTGACACCGATGAGCAGTTCGGCTCGAATCGGCCAGCAAATCAAAACGAAATTGGCAACGAGCAATTCCTTGAGCCGATCCTTGAGAGTCTCATGGCCTTTACGATCGGCGCGAATCCAGACGCTGGTGTCGACGAGGCGTGGACCGAAGTCAACGGCGGGCATGTGTACGACGACGGCGAGAACGAAATTCGGCCTCAGTGGTTTCGAACACGCCTGTACCCAAGGAGTGAGCCAAGGCCTTACGGCGTTCTAGCTTCACCAACTCCTCAAGCGCTTTGGCGATCGTGGCTCGCTTGCTTCGGGAACGAGTCAATCGTCTGGCCTCGGCCAACAGTCGATAGTCGAGTGCTACGGAGAGTCGCTTGAGCGGGTATGCCATGGCACCACAATATAGTGAAAGTGGTGCCCTGTCAACGATGACCCATTGTGCGCTTCATGCGGGACAAGATCCGGTACCTGCGGACCTTGCTATTTTTCCCCGGGGAGCACCACCTGAATCTCCCGGTTCGGATAGTCCTCGTCCAGCCGGTTGATAAGCACAAGACAAACCGGTTAGCTCGTCAAAGAACATATCCTCTTCTCCGCGGGGCTCAGGCGTTTGATCGCCGACGGAAACGCCAATCGGCCAATCGCCGCGCGGCGAAAGAATTACTCGGCATCGTCCTGGCCACCGCGGGTCAGCTCCCGCCTTCCATGCGCACATTCCTAAAAGCCGTCGATCTATTCCGCGAACCAGCCATCATGTGTAACAAAAATATGAGAACAAGCGGGTGAGCCATGAGGCATTGGCCCTCTCAACAGAATGCACAAACAAGGCTTAACCCCAAGCTTTGACCCCGTTATCTCCTTTCGTGGTTTAGAAGGTGTCCAGGCCGAAGCTAACCCGCCGGCTACCGACACGACGAGTGACCGCAAGCCGCCGCCGGGTCCGTTGGGGTTGAGCGACCGGTTAGGTGCTCCCACGAGGGCTCCGCTTGGACTTTGCCAGCTCCTTGAGCTTATACCCGTCAATAGTTCCGTCCTGAACCGCAGTAATGATTTCTTCCACGGCGTGGAGCACGCACAAGCATATTCATTTGACGACACCACGCTGATCACTGTATCCTAGCGACCAGAATTCTGGTCTTACACTAAAGAGGTGTACAATGACAAAAACATTGTCGTTATCGGAAGTCAAAACCCGCCTGCCTGAACTTGTGGCGGGAGTTCAAGAGCGTGAAGAAGAGGTCATCGTCACGAAGAACGGTCGTCCGGCTGCCATGTTGATAAATGTCGATGAATATGTTCGCCTCAAAGAGACCTTGGATGTCCTAAGCGATCCTGGGCTCATGAGCCAGATTGCCGAAAGCCGGGCGTTCTACAAAACGAAACGCAAAGGGCTTTCGTTTGAGGATGTGTTCGGCGAGCCCCTCGCGCCCGTCAAGAAACGTCGGACGGCGTGATTCCCTTCCGGCCAGACATCCCTTCGCATGTGGCGGACGTGATTCGCTCACTCCATCCTGATCTCAAGCAACTGATCAAATCAACTATTCGCGCCATTGCCGCGAACCCAGAATGTGGAGAGCCGCTCAAGCGAGGGCTTCATGGGTTACGGAAGTATCGCGTCCGTCGTTTTCGCATCGTCTATGCCGTTGATCATAGGATGAAAATCATTCGGCTGATGGCCGTGGGACACCGTCAATATGTGTATGAGAAGTTGACTGAGCGGCTCAGCCGAAGGCCACGAGAATAGCGATTCGTGCATTGACTCCTGCGACGTTGCTTTTCCCCTTTTGATCAGGCTATACAAACATCCCATGACTGATGCCCAGGTTGAAGAAATCAAACGACACGTCGGCGTAGTTGCAGAAGCCCCCCGAAGTGACATCCGTCAGATCGCTGAGGGCCATTCAGGCATTCGCCATGAATTGCAGGAGATGCGAGACGAATTTCGAGATGAATTCAAAGAAATACGCACACTCATGCGGCTCTCTTTTTCACAACTCGATCAACGAATTCGCACCCTCGAAACGGATATCTCCACGCTCAAGGCCAGGATGGACCGTCTCGAAACCCACCGCGCCTAGCTCATGTCAGTTCTAGTAGGGACTTTGATTCTGAGATGAGCATTGTGTTAATGCCGACCCATGCTGCCCCACCAATATTTCTAGGTCTGGAAACTGCCATGATCTCGCGATGGGTGACGCTCTTTCTGGTCTGCGCCTTGCTGCCGCTGCTCCTAGCGATGCGACCAGTGGATGAGAAGCTCTTGATCGCTGCTCGAGATGGGGATCTCAAGCAGATCAAGCCCCTGGTTGAAGAGGGAGCGAACGCGCAAGCAGCCAATGAGCAGGGAGCGACCTCACTGCATGCAGCAGCCTTGAACGGCCATCGTGATGTGGTCGCGTTTTTGCTGCGCAGAGGGGCTCCGGTGAATCACACGACCAGCGTCGGATCCACCCCGCTCTATATTGCAGCACAGAGCAACTGTGCCACTGCGCCGGAAGAAGAGCTGCGGATAGCCGCGGCGGAAGGGAACCTTCTTCGGGTTGAAACATTGCTTGGACAAGGAGTCCCTGCACAAGCAGCCGATGAGCGCGGCGTGACGCCGCTCTTCATGGCGGCAAAGAACGGTCATCGGGACGTGGTGGCACTCTTACTGAAGCAAGGAGCGGGAGTACACTCCGCAAGACAGGACGGCGTCACGCCGCTTTTCATCGCGGTTCAAGAGGGACGGCGTGATGTGGTGGCTCTGCTTTTGGAAAAAGGCGCGGATGTCAACGCGCAGGCGCGGATCGGCGGAGTGACGCTTCTCCATGTTGGGGCTTATCGAGGCGATCAGGAGATCGTGATCCTGCTGCTGCAACACGGGGCGGATAAGAATGCCAGATTGTCATCGGGCGAACGCCCCGTGGATTTGGCCCGTACACAAGGCCACCAGGACCTGATTCCGCTCCTCGAACCGTGAAGACTATCTGCGTCTTAGCAGCAAACTGTCGACGCTGTTAGACGCGGTGTTTTTCTCCCACTTCCCGCAGCTTTGTATACAGAGATCCTGTCAGACGCAATTCGCTCTACATCAGGACGATAGACTCCATCGCCAGCAGGCCCCGACATGAATGCCGCGCGAACTGCTTATCAAATTTTTGTAGAGTTGACTACCCTTCATTTTCAATTCGGAACATCCTGAATGAAAAGCCATAGTGTTGATCTATCAGGGACAGGGGCACACCGGAATCATATACGTTCACTCCGAAACAGACATGACGCTCGGTCTCATGCGTATCTCGTAAGATACTTGGTGTATCGGAAAAGATAACTGCCGTGAGGACCTTTCCACCAGAGAGAGCGACGCTCGATCTGAAGTTATGCACAAAGGCATGGCTAAAGCAGGAAACCGGCTAACCCTCGTCTCAATAGCGTAGTGGCATCGATCCTGCTCCACTGACAATCATCCGGTCATGCTTACCGCGGATGTAGGGGTAAGAGATCTCTTGCCATCAGAAAAGCGAAAGGAGCATACGCATGACATACGAGAACTCTACACCGCATTTTTGTGCTACCAGTACATGGTATCTCTTGCAAGCCGCTTCAACAGCCTGTGCGGTGCTGGGAGCGATTCTATTGGTTGGGCTGCTCGATGGGCTTCCTGCGCATGCTGCATCACGCACGGATCTCAAGGGGACCTGGATCGGGTGGTCTTCGATCAAGATCACCGAACCGGGTTTCGACTTTGGCGGCGAAACGTTCGTTGTAGGGGCACCGACCGACGACGGCTGGCTTGATTGGTTTCTTGTGGATGGTCAACTCACACCCTCACTCACAGGGCATTTGCATCTGAATGATGTCCGCGAGCTGTGTGCTCGGATGCGGATGGACTACTATGTCGGAGGACAGCTGTGGACCACCAAATACGGCGGACAGGTTTGCGCCGAGGACGACAAGCATCATGAGTGGGATGTGTTTCTGAATGACTACAGCAGCAGCAAGATCGATGAAGTACGGGTCTCGATTGAAAAGCTCACGGCGTCAAAAGATTGGACGATCGTAGGCTCCCAGCGCCGGAAGCTTACTCCCGTCATCGACAAAGTCAAAATAACTGAAGGCGGCTTCGACTTCGGAGGTCAAACGTTCGTCGGCAGCGGGCCCACTCATTCGGGAGAGGTGGTCTGGACCTGGAGCGGCGCCCAAGTCAATCCCCATCTGAAAGGCACCCTCCACATCAATAATGCAGCCACCGCTTGTGCGCGGATGCGCATCGAATACTTTAAGGAGGACGACAGTCGTCTCGCTGAGAAATTCGGCGGTACTGTCTGTGCGCCAGACAACAAGCACCACGCGTGGGATGTCGATCTTGAACCGTACAGCAACAATAAGCTGGCTTACATCAAGATCGGCCTCCAGACCCTTGGAGCGGATGATGTGTGGCGAACGGTAGGTTCTACTACTTCTCCGTACGTGAAGATACCGGCAGCTCTCTGTGGAGGAGGAGCTGGTAGTTGCCTCCATACGGCCTCCACGCGAATCGATTGAGACATCTAGAAGAGCGACGGATCAGAGACCAACCACCTTTAGGACGGAGGATCACATGGGACTCTTAGGCGAAGTCTTTGACAAAAAAACTGACGCAGAAAAACGACGAGAAACGGAAGTTAAGGAGATCAAGAAAGAGGCACGCGAAGACCGCAAAGAGGCTCGGCAAGACGCGCGCGAAGAAAAGAAAGAAACGCGACAAGACGCACGGGATGACAAAAAAGAAGCGCGACAGGAAAAGCGCGATGACATGAAAGAGATTCGACAAGCCGATCTAAAAGGCGAAGACAAACGCGAGGCAAAAGCAGACGCACGGGACGATAAAAAGGATGCGATCCGTGACGCCAAGGATGACAAACGAGACAGCCTTGACCGCATTCAAGACACGAAACAGGACACGATTGAGGACATTCGATTACAAGAAAAGCAAGATTTGGCTGCTGCCAGTGCTCCGGGACTGCGTAGGCTTGACATCAGCTTGGCTAAAGAATTGCTCAACCTGACGTGGAACGTGGAGACCGGACAGACATTTTACGGCCTACACCTGCGCGTGGGCAAACAATAGGTGTGGCACGAGAAATCAGCGGCAAGAATTGGAAGAGTGATACTGAGTGTTTTGTAGCGCGCAGCGAAGGCAATGATGTTATCGTAGCCTTCCGCGGATCCGAAGCTCCCTTCACCCCATCAGGGGGGCTCAAAGATTGGGCGCTGACCAACTTTCGATCGGAGCGTATTGCTTACCCACCGGCTCCGCAATCCTGGCCTGATCAGCGGTGGGTGCACGCCGGATTTTGGCAAGCCTATCATATCATTCGCAGTGTCTTGCTCACCGAAGTCACCCGCCAAGCGACACAAATGACGCCGGCACGACGCATTTATGTCACAGGGTACTCGTTGGGAGGCGCGCTGGCGCTATTAGCCGCATTGGATATCGCTGAAGGCATGGCGGCCATTGATCAGGCCGACGGCAAAGGCACTATACCAGTAGAGCTTTTAACTTTTGCTGCCCCCAGAGTAGGAGATGCCAATCTGAACAATCTGCTGGCCGAGCGAGTCAATAAATCGACCGTCATCGCATACGGTGGCGATCCAGTCGTGCATCTGCCGCCGCTGGGTCCGAATTTTCCGATCACCTTCGAACACCCCATCAGCCTGGACCTAGCCGGTATCCATATTGGACTAGGGACACCTATCATCCCGCAGGCTGGCCAACAGTATCGGACTGCCGACACGCTGTTCTACATCGATAAGGATGGGATCGTGAGCAACAGCTATCCCATGGCACAAGTCGCGCTAAACTTCCGCGATCATTTTCCTCCTGATCGTTACCAAGAAGCCTTGCTCAAGGTGGAAAAAGCGCAAAGCATGAATTTTCGATCGACATCCTCTCAGATCACTACCATCAAAGCGACGTGAGCGTGGCAAACAACAGAAGGGGATCATCATGGCACAACGTTACTATCTCTACCGTCATCATGCAGTCTATGCGGTTTGACGTTCTTGATGCTTGTGCTCGGCGTGCCATCTCATGCCGAACGTTATGTCAACGACGTGAGGCTGACCGGCACGGCATAAGCAAGGAGGCCTTCATTGAGGCTGAAAAGGAGCCGTGTTCCACCACACCGCCTACCTTCACATGCTTCCCACTTCGCTTTACATCATCACCTTGCACTGTGAGGCGATGTAACGAAAGTCGGATTGATACGAATTTGATGGAGAGGGCGAAACATCGGATGAGATATTGGATACGTTATCCAACCTTCCATAGTTTCGTATAGACGGCTCCTCCTGGCTGCAATTCGCTCTTCATCAGCACGATGGACTCCACCTGCAGCACCCCCAATGACATGGGCCGGTCCATAACATCGCTCTTAGCCAGGGCTTGGCCGACGTGGCGCTCTCCTTCCTTGACGCGCGCCAGCGTCAGATGTGGACTCAACGGCCTGCCTTCCGGTGCGAAGCCGAACGATCGGCAACCATCTTCCACGGCTCGATGGAGCGCTGTTAAACGCTTCGCATCATCACCCTGCTCCCACTGCTCCGATGGACCGACCCAGAGCACACGTGGTTGCTGAAGGCGAGGGAAGACACCGACCCGCTCGATCGGCATCGTGACCCGTTCAAAGCCGCTCATTGCTCGTTCAAGCGCCTCACGAATGGGTCCGATGAGTTCCTCGTCGGTGTCACCGAGAAACTTCATCGTCAAGTGGATGGACGACGGCTGCACCCACGTGATCCGGATGTCTTTTGAGAATCCGCCGTCGAGTCGTTGTCTCAAGTCTTGTTGAACCAGCCTGATCTGGTGGCGGAGGTCGTCGCCAAGTTCTACGGCAAGGAACGTCCGTATCATGCCTCCCCTCTGGCAATGAGCCATCGACGAAGAAGATCAAGGGCCGCCTGCGCAGCACGCTGTCGAATGACGGATCGATCGCCGTGGAACTGAAACTCCTTCGTCACGACGTCATCGCTGCCTCCGTCGAGCCCGATGTGGACAAGCCCGACCGGTTTGGTCTCGGTCGCGCCTCCTGGTCCGGCAATGCCTGTGACGCTCAATGCCACCGACACGCCCGCGCGTTCTCGCATCCCTTTGGCCATGGCTTCGGCCACTTCTCGACTGACCGCCCCATGTTGTTCGATCAGACCGGCCGGCACACCGAGCAGGTCCGTCTTGGCTCGGTTGCTGTAACAGAGCACCCCGCGATCGACATAAGCCGAGGATCCTGCGACTTGCGTAAGCCGATAGCCGATAAGACCTCCGGTGCAGGATTCGGCCACTGCCACAGTCATTTCTTTCCGCCGTAGCAATCGCCCGACCACTTCTTCCAATGTGTCCTGCCCTTCGGCATAGATCCATTCGGTCAATCTTGTACGAACCTCCTCCGCCAATGAAAGCAGAACCGGTTCTTTGATCGATCGATGAGCCCTGGTCGTCAGCGACACGAGAACTCCTATCGGCGAGGCCAAAAGCCCCAATGCGACCGGCGTCCGTTTCGGTATGAGGCCCTTCAGCTGTGTGTCCACCTCGGACTCCGGTAATCCCCAGGTATGAAAAATCAATCGCCTGATGGGATGCGGACGTGCCTGCTTCGTTCGGCCTTGTTGATCCGTCAATAATGGAATGACCGATTTCTGCATCATCGCCTGCATCTCACTTGGAACACCCGGCAATGCGATTACGCGTGTGTTCCGCCATGTCAGCGCGAAGCCCGGTGCGGATCCAACCGGGTTCGGCAATACTGTCGCCCGTGACGGGATCAAGGCTTGCCGCAATTGTCCCCGATTCGGCGTTCGCCCCCATTGGGCCAACCTGGCCTTCATGCTCTCGAACGCTTCCTTACGACGGGCCAATCTGCAGCCGGTTACCGATGCGACGGCTTCTCTGGTGCAGTCGTCCACCGTGGGACCTAACCCCCCGGTCATGATCACAATTCCGGCCCGACGGCAAGCTGTCGTCAGGACATCCGTAATGTCCGACTGATTATCCCCAACGATGGTCTTGAATCTGACTTCGATACCGATCGAAGCTAAGGCATCTGCGATAAACAATGAATTGCTGTCGGACCGGCCGCCGACGAGCAACTCGGAACCGATCGCAATCGTTTCGGCCGAATACGGGCTTCGCACAGGTGTCCTTTTCATCGGCTACTCGATTTCGGAGAAATTGAGCGAAAAGTGAACTTCTCCGCCGCTCGCAGGAAAGATGGTGATGGTCGTCCGTGCGTTCGGATCGAAATCGCCATATCGGAAGGCCGCGACGACCTTGCCCCGAAACTTTGGAGACTTGGGCCATGCCGAACTCCGAGTCGCCTGGCCATCGACTCTCACGGCGACCGGCTTGACGATCTTTCCCCCTTGGTCAAGCACGACATAACTGTTTACGGTGAAAGAAGGGCTGTCCCCCAGGATTACGGTGCTCACAAGCATCGTCGGAGTCTCGATCACTTGGGCAATATCGGCCATGCTCGGTTCCAGCCCTCGCAATGCCATGTGCGTGGCCATGACCGACAATCCAGCGAGTTTCGTGACCAGAAATCCGCCCGGATGCAGATCATCGCGACTTCCGAATCGAGCATAAAAGGTCTCCGGAGCTTGACGATGTACCGCCGCCTCTTTCCCCCGATCAAGTGCCAGACGGACTTGTGCTTCTTCCGGCTGCACCTCAATCGCAGCCGACGCAGAGACAAGCCCACAGGTCCATGCCAATGCAATCCACACAGGCCCGCATGAAGGAAACCTGGGAAGCTTCATAGGACTTGCGAGTAACAGAACCTTTTGCGGCTGTCAATGAATACCCTCCAGCCTGGTGTGCCGTTGACAAGACTCAAGGGGAAATGCTAAACGAAGAAAAAATGAGAAAGTGTTTCTTTTAATCTACTAAAGGAGCTTTGAATGTCGACCCCGGATACTGTAGCTGCCACACCGACGCCTCGGCGCCAGTACGTCAACTTCGTATTTTATAAAGTGGACCCGGCCTGGCGGCGCCTACCGGAAGATGTGCGCACCCAGGGAAAGCAAGAGTTCATGCGGGCCGTGGAGGACTTCAACGGTAAAGTGTTGGTGGTTCCCTATTCCACCATCGGCATCCGAGGGGACTGTGACTTCATGCTCTGGCGCATCAGCTACGACCTCGACTTGTTCCAGGATATGGGCACCAAGATCCTGGCCTCGGGCCTTGGGCAGTATCTCTCCACTCCCTATTCGTACTTAGCACTGACGAAACGATCGGTCTATGTCGACCACCACTCACACGCAGGACAGGAAGGGAAACGCCTGACGGTGGTGCCGGGAAAGAGCAAGTACATCTTTGTGTATCCCTTTCTCAAGACACGGGAGTGGTTTTTGCTCACGAAGGCGGCGCGTCAGGGCATGATGGACGAACACATCGAAGTCGGGCATCGGTTTCCCTCCGTAAAGCTGAACACGACCTATTCGTTCGGTTTGGATGATCAGGAATGGGTGGTGGCGTTTGAAAGCGACAAACCCGAGGATTTTCTCGACTTGGTCATGGCGCTGCGGGAGACCGAAGGATCGCGGTATACCCTGCGGGATACACCGATCTTCACCTGCATTCGCCGCAGCCTCAAAGAAACCCTCGACACCTTGGGGGGCTGACGAACGAGGAGAAAGACTTCTCTTTTTACGATCGTCGCGTTGCCGGAACGGCTTTCAGTCAAATGGCTGAAAGCCGTTATACTTTGGTACTCCACGCTCCCTACACTGCCATCGGGATACGCCTCTGCAACCTTTGACAGTCCGCCGAGGCCTGTGTTACCTCTACAAGCTATTCGCTGAGGTATCCATGGCTGACACCACCGCTCTTTACGCCCTTCGT
>DATIGP010000133.1:0-3219 GCA_035454625.1 Nitrospira sp. | reverse complement strand
AGGGACCGTGATTCCCCTTTGTGGCAATATTCCTTCTTCAGCGTCCTTCCTTATGGGGTGTTTCGCCTCAAGTTTCATTGGACTGGATGCTTTTGGTTCTCTCAACCACCTGAATTCTCGACGGGTTGAAATGGCACGGGCTTCGCTGTTGTGTATGCTCTGTGGGGATTGTTGACAGGACCACGGGAGTTCATTTGTAATTTGGCACTGTTGAGGTTTAGAGGAGCCGTGCCTTAAGGTGGGCTCCCTTACATGCGGCGGTCTCTACAGCCTTATGGCGAGACGATCTCTCAATAAGACAGTGGCGGACATAACCATTTACCTTTACCTTACTGCCCTGATGGGGGCGGTGGGCGCCGGATCTCTACATGCCGGAGAAGAAGTCATCATCCTGGGCAAAGGTAAGACGGCTGAGCTCGCGGAGTGGGACAAACCAGTCCATTTCGGAACTGGCGATTGGAAAGTAGTGGATGATGCCGAGGATCAGGCCCTCAAGTTACGGGCGGACTCGTCTTCCTTCGCTTTGGAGAAAAGCATCACGGTGGATTTGAGCCGGACGCCGTTTCTCGAATGGGAGTGGAAGGTGACGGTCCCGCCGGCCGGAGGAGATTTTTCTTTTCCCGACACAGATGATCAGGCCGCTCAGTTGCTCGTCGTTTTTCCCAAGACCTTCTTTGAGCGTCGGAAAATCATCAACCTATATCTGGGACCCGACTGCACCACAGGGGACGATCTCGTCTGCCGCCGGACCGGTTTACCTCAATGTGAAGGCGATCGTGGTCGAATCAGGAGACGATCGGAACTCGGCCTGTGGATAATTGAAAAGCGCAACGTGGCCCACGATTTTCTGGTGCTCTACGGGGAAATTCCTGAACATGCTGTCGCCATCCGTCTGCAGATTAACAGCCAGCATACACAATCAGTTGCCGAAGCATTCTGGAGGACGATACGGTTCACGTCCGACTGACGTCCCGCCATGATTCTGGAAGACCAAGATGTCAATCAGGTTCCGGTTGCGGCAGGCGATCGGCTCGTGGGGATGATCACGCGCGATCATCTCTTGCGGGTGCTCGCTGCGAAGATGGAACTCGAACTTCCAATGGGCCAAGCCCGATCCGGACATCGGCAGACGCTGTGTAAGGGGGCACGATAGGTTCTCAATGATCGAACTATCAGATCACGAGACGAGGGATCAATCCGGGCGGGTCATTCGAATGGTCCTTGCGTTCGGCATTTTGGCCCTGGGCATCGCTCTCTTCACCCCGTTCGTGTCTCCGCTCCTCTGGGCGGGGGTCCTCAGTTATGCCCTGTACCCGCTCTATATCAGGTTGGTCCGGGCGACCGGGGGCCGCCGCACACTGAGCGCGCTGGTAATGTGCCTCATCCTGACCATCGGAGTCATCGCGCCATTAGTGTACATGTCGTTGCTCATCGCGGAGGACGTGACGGAGGCCTATCGGTTTGTCATCGCGTCCGTGGGACAAGGGGACCAGCCGTTGCTTGAGAGCTGGCGACGATATCCGCTTCTCGCAACGTTGGCCGAGGCGATTCACAATGTGGAACGGGTAACCGGGACTGATCTGCGAATGAGCATCGCCGAAAACCTCGCCGAGTTGGGCAAGATGCTTGTCGGACAAGTGACGCGTGTGGTGACCCATGCGCTCTATGCGTTGGTGCAACTAGGCATGATTCTGTTATGCGCCTTTTATTTGTTTCGGGACGGGGATGCCCTGATCGAATGGCTCCGCGCCCATGTGCCGATCGCTCCTGAGCGTCAGCTGATATTGGGGAGGCGTTTCGATGAAGTAGTCAAAGGCGCCGTCTACGGAAACACTGTCATTGCTTTGCTCGAAGGCACCATCGGCGGTCTTGCATTCTGGCTGGTTGGGCTGCCGTCCGCGGTGTTGTGGGGTGCGGTGATGGCGATCCTCGCCTACCTACCGCTGTTCGGGGCTGGACTTGTATGGGGCCCTGCGGCGGGCTATCTGTTCTGGCAGGGTTCCTATCTCAAGGGCGCCGTGCTTGTCGTGGCGGGCGTGGTGATCGCTGTCATGGATTATCTCGTCCGCACGATCGTGGTCGGTGGCCGCTCGCATCTGCACACGTTGCTTGTGTTTTTCTCCGTCCTCGGAGGGCTGACTGTTTTTGGATTGGTCGGAATTGTCGCGGGCCCGTTGGTCGTCGCGGTAGGGATCACGTTGATCGAAAGCTACAGGACGGAAAGGCCGTTAGTGACGGTTCCGGTACGGGAGCGGTAGCGTGCTGAGGTCTCCGATGGAATGTCGATGGAATGGAGCCGGCACAGGAGCTTCGCACTCGTGAGCGCGCGGCGGGCTTTCATCTCGGCATGGATGATGACCCGTGAGGTGATCCAGAAATTCGGTCGGGATAATGGGTTGTTTCTCGCGAGCGGGCTGGCCTTCAGCCTGCTGCTGTATGTGATCCCGCTTGCGCTCCTCATGATTTCCATTCTGGGATACACGGTGCTGGAGTCCGAGCAGGCTATGGAAGAAGTGCAATCCGTCATTCGACAATTTCTTCCCCGGTCGGAACAGGCCTTTGCGGAACATGTGGGTGCGATCGTCGCCGACCGGGGACTGCTGGGGCTCGTCGGATTTATCTCGTTTCTGCTGTTCAGCACGATGGTCTTTGGTTCGATCCGGCATGTGCTCAATATCGTGTTCCAAGCCGGCCCCGCCAGGAGTCTCCTGCGCGGGACGGCTCAGGATCTGTTGATGATGGTCTTCTGTGTCGCTCTGCTGATCGTGGCGATCGGCCTCGCGTCAGTGGAGACCATCATCGGCAATCTCGGTGAGCATGTCCCCTGGGCGGGGGCTCTGTGGGGACAGGGCATGCAAGTGCTCCATCAGGTCATGGCGGTCATACTCGGCGGGAGTTTGATCCTGGGGCTCTATCGATTCTCTCCGGTCACGACGTTGAAGCTCGGTTCCCTGGTGGTGGGCGCCGGCGTGGCGGTGGCCTTGTTTGGGCTTATCAGGCAAGGGTTTGCCTGGTATGTGCACTTCGCCCAGGGCAGCATCCCTCTGTATGGCGCACTGGGAGCCTTCCTCTTTTTTTTCTTGTGGCTCTACTACGCATCGGTGGTTTTCGTATTGGGCGCGGAAGCCGCTTGGGCGTTTGATCAAGCCGCCGTGGTTCCGGGGAAGATTCACCCGGTCCTGTCGCATCGGGGGGAGAAAGGGTGTGAGAGAAACGATG
>DATIGP010000132.1:0-12409 GCA_035454625.1 Nitrospira sp. | reverse complement strand
TATCCGTCTCAAATCTCCTGACATCTTTCTTGTTCTCCGTGGCCCATCTGGGCAGCCATTCCATTTCATGGTCTTTGCTCGTGTTCGTCCCTTCTCTCTGTTTCGGATTCGTACGAGATCGGTTCGGCTCTGTGTATCCCTCCATCGCCCTGCACGTCTCTTACAATACCGGTTTTTTTCTTCTTATCGGTGGGGTCACATTGCCACCTTCTCGTTAAGAAGCCAGATCGTCTAGGAACAGATTCCGGAAGGCTCCTTCAGAGAAATATCATGTGTTTGCACCAGTTCGAGACACGGTATAGCCCGCGCTCCATCTGGTCGCACAGTAGTTATCGTCGTGGGAGCATTCGTGACGGTTGCGAGCTGTTACGTGCTCAAAATGAGTTCTGAGGCCTGCGATCGAAGAATCATTCAGCTATCGCGCTGCCGGTCGACGGAAGTGAAAAGACCTCAT
This sequence comes from Nitrospira sp., assembly GCA_035454625.1. Classification (GTDB taxonomy): domain Bacteria; phylum Nitrospirota; class Nitrospiria; order Nitrospirales; family Nitrospiraceae; genus Nitrospira_D. Next base: position 11,955 of record DATIGP010000132.1, on the reverse strand, counting down.
TCAGGTCACTGAATGAACCTCCCGGGGTCGGGCCGCCGCCGATGATGTAAATGCGGCTCTGTACCACCGCTGAACCGAGACCGTGACGGGCTGTCGGCATCGGCTCCATACGCCGCCAGCTATCATGTGTCGGATCATATGCCTCGTTCTCGCGGAAGGTGCCGGCATCCCCTTCTCCGCCGAATACATAGATCCTCCCTGCTACGACAGCGGCCGTGATGCCGCTGCGCGCCGTGGGCAAGTCCGAGACCCGCGTCCAACGATCGGCAGCCGGGTCGTACCTTTCCGTAACGACGAGATTCTGAGAATAGTCTCCATTCACACGTCCGCCGATTGCGTAGATCTGCCCGTCTACAGTCGCGCTGGCGAGATGATCACGAGGAGTCGGCAGCGAGGCACGGATCGCCCAAACATTGCGGACGGGATCGTAGGCTTCGACCTGCGAGTTATTTCCCTTCCGATCATAACCCCCGATGGCATAGAGCTTTCCCTCGTGCAGGGCCACAGAGAGTGCGCCGCGAGCGGTCGGCATCGGGGTGCGCTCACTCCAAGAATCCGTCACCGGATCATAGGCATACACCGTCGCCACCGGGTTCCAGACGCTGAGTCCAGATCTACTGTATCCGCCTATAACATATATTCGGCCATCCGCTACACCGATTCCCACATGGTGCAAACCTACCGGCATAGGCGCTTTGGACGTCCATCGGTCGATCACCGGATCGTACATTTCAACGGAGGGTGTAATCGCGAAATTCATCACATTGGCTAAACTGGGTTTCTCAAATCCACCGACGACGTAAATTTTTCCATCCAGCGCCGCCGCAGCTACTTCAGTTCGCTCCGTCGGCATGGGGGCCGCTGTGCGCCAACTTCCTTGATCCAGCTCTGCTTGAACTGAGTGACTGATGAACGAGAGCGTGATGAAGAAAATCACAGCAAGGCATGGAGGAAGGACGAGCATCACAGTCCTCACGAGCAAGTCACCCTGGTCGATGCATACTATAGTAACAGTGCCAGGACCATTCACCAGCTAGGTGAGGCCCGAGAACTCTAAATCGGGGGCGAACTCAAACGCGGAAGTGCTTATGCTAGCTGACCATGAAGGTCGCTGAAGGTCACTCGTTCTTGCTACGGCAAAGCAGCCCGAATGAACTGCCCAAGGCGAGACCGCCGAGGAAGGTCAGACCGAGGATCACGCCAAGAAGCGAGGTCGGTGGACCCGCTTGACGCCTGATATGCCGCCGGGCTTGGCAACCGACAGTCGCCTCGCCACCGATCCAACCGCGTGGGTCATCGGTCTGTATGTCAGTCTGAGTATCGATGGATTTCATGCCCCTCTCCCTTCATCCAATGCGATGCATTCTTCGATCAGCTGCTCCAATTCATCCATCTCCTCCTGTCGCACGTCCACAAACCGAACCCCGAACGTCCGATCGACGACCCACTGGACGCTGGCCTGCTCAATCAGAATCGGTGTGTCGTCTCCTGGGACAATTAGCTTGATGGCGATCTGCTTTCCCGGTTGAACCTCAAGAGAGCTTTCGATCCGTGCGCCGCCGAGCGATAGATCACGGGCCGCCCCTTCGATTTCATGCGAATTGGCTCGAAGCATGCTCTTGATTTGAGCCGGGACTCGACGGTGTCGACGTCGTTCCATTGACGGTAGAATACCTCTTTCACCCGCAAAAAGCACGTGGCGAGCCTCCAAACCGCTGATTGTTCGAGGGTTCTCTTGCAAGTCATCGAAACTTTTGGATAAGGTACGGCACGATGGATCAAGCTCGTTCGCGCCAAATTCTCTTTGCCTGCGCGAGCGGACTGCTCTTGCCGTTCTGTTTTCCGAAGTTTGATCTGGGGTTGCTTGCCTGGGTCGTTCTGATTCCCCTCCATCTGGCGCTTGATCAATGCTCCAGACAGCGGGCTTTTTGGATCGGCTGGCTGAGCGGTCTCGTCGGATTCACAGGCATCATGGCCTGGGTCGTCACCGCCATGACGACCTACGGCCAGGTTCCTGAACCGGTCAGTTATGCCATTTTATTGCTCCTGACGGCCTATCTCGGGCTCTATGTCGGCTTCTATAGCCTGGCCGTCGTCTGGTTGCGTGAACTCATCCCTCGCTATGGCATTTTCTTTGCGCCCTGCTTCTGGGTCGCCCTTGAGTTGTTCCGCGGTCACCTGCTGTCCGGCCTTCCATGGTGTCTCCTCGGCTATTCACAATATCGCGAGCTGGACTTGATTCAGGTCGCAGACCACACGGGCGTGTACGGCATTTCTTTTCTCATCGTGCTAGTGAATGTGGCGTTCGCCGAGCTATTCCTGTGGATCATGCCGTTTTTCCGAGGATTTCACCCGGTTAAGCTTCCCTGGGAGTTACTCACGACCGCCGCGGTTTGTATGCTGCTGTCGTGGTTCTATAGTTCGGCGGTCCTGAGCGCTCGAGATCTGAAAAGCCAGAACACCATCACCGTAGGGATCGTGCAACCGAATATCGATCAAGCCGTGAAATGGGATGCATCGTTCCGTGATGAGACGATGCGGAGATTCGACCGCCTGACGGCCCAGCTGGGTACCGGTACCGACTTGATAGTGTGGCCCGAGGCGGCTACGCCGTTTATTTTCGAGAGGGAAAAAGAGTATCAGCTGCAGCTGATTGCCTGGGCGGAACGCGCCCAGGCACCGATCCTCCTCGGCAGCCCGGCCTTGAGGTACTATCCCGATCGCCGACCCTACCTGCTGAATAGCGCCTATCTGCTGGACACCGACGGTACCGTCCTCGGCCGTTACGACAAGCATCATCTCGTGCCGTTTGGCGAATACATCCCCCTCAAGTCGTCGCTCCTGTTCTTCCTCGATAAACTGGTCGAGGGAATCGGCGATTTCGAACCGGGACTCGGACCGACGACTCTTTCGTTCAGTCCTAAGTCCTGGAGCAAGGAACGGTCGGCCGGCTCCCGATCAGTCAAGTTCGGTGTGGCGATCTGCTATGAGGTAATCTTCCCGAATCTGGTCCGGCAGTTTGCCGCGAACGGCGCGGAGTTTCTTGTGACGATCACGAATGACGGATGGTTTGGACCATCCTCGGCTCCCGCCCAGCACTTTGCCATGGTGGTCTTTCGGTCCGTGGAAAATCATTTGACATTCGTGCGGGCTGCCAACACGGGTATTTCCGGGTTCATCGATCCGTTCGGACAGATTATTGAAGCGACGCCGCTTTTTGTGGAGCAGGCTTCATACACGACGGTCCCGACCAGACAAGCCCGCACGTTCTACAGCTATTACGGCGATGTGTTTGCCCACGGCTGTGTTATAATCTGCGCGCTTCTGTGTCTGTTCGGGTACTTCCGCACGAAGGAACCAGCCCTGACGGCAATCACACCGGCATGACCCTAGAAGGAGGACCGTCGCATGTTAGAGGAAGTGGAAAGTCGTGTTCGTGCCCTGGGAGAACAGATCTCTGAATTACGGGGGCATCTTTGACTTCGCCCATATGACGGCCGACTTGCAAGAATTGGAAGCGCAGATGGGCCAGCCTCACTTTTGGAATGATGCGCGCGCCGCCGCTGTGGTGAGCCGCAAGAAAGCGATGATTGAGCGGGAGATCCAGCAGTGGCGCGACATCGAGACCAAAATGGGCGATTTGGGCGCCTTACTGGAGCTGGCCTATGAGAGCGGTGACTCGACTCTGGAGACGGAGCTGGCCAGCGAGCTGAATCAATTGGAACCTCGCATGGCCACGCTGCGTGTTGAGCTTCTCCTCTCTGGAGAACTCGACCCCAATAATGCCATTGTCGCGATTCATCCCGGTGCAGGCGGCACTGAATCGCAGGACTGGGCGCAGATGCTCCTTCGGATGTATGTGCGGTGGGCGGAACACAAGAAATTCAAGGTTGAAACACTAGACCTGTTGCCAGGCGACGAAGCGGGCATCAAAAGTGTGACACTGTCCATGACGGGGCCCTATGCCTATGGATATCTCAAGGCAGAGGCCGGGGTGCATCGCTTGGTACGCATTTCGCCGTTCGATTCCAACAAGCGGCGGCACACGTCGTTCGCATCCGTCTTCGTATACCCGGAGCTGAGTGATGACATTGATGTCATAGTGGAAGAGAAAGATCTTCGAATCGATACCTTTCGATCAGGCGGCGCCGGAGGCCAGAATGTCAACAAGGTGGAAACCGCCATCCGCATTACGCACTTGCCGACTGGTATCGTCGTGCAATGTCAGAATGAGCGCTCCCAGCTCCAGAATCGAAACGGCGCCATGAAAATTTTGAAGGCCCGCCTCTTCGAACTGGAACAGAAGAAGAAAGAAGCGGAGTTCAACGCCATCGTGGGCGAAAAGAAGGATATCGCGTGGGGCAGTCAAATCCGATCCTACGTGTTCCAGCCCTATCAACTGGTCAAAGATCATCGAACGGGTCACCAAATCAGCAACGTCTCATCCGTCATGGACGGGGACCTCGATGGATTCATCGAGGCCTTTTTGAAGAAAAAGCTGGGGAAAGGAAGTGAGCAACTCTCACCGGTGAGCGGGCCGGAAGACGATTTGTAACAGGATGTTGAAAAAGGCCGTCAGCTTTGCTCTCGCGTCGCTTAGAGACTCTACGTACAGTCCGAGGTACGCTTCGCCTCTTCGCGAGGTGCGGCCTTGCCGAACGACCTTTTCGACCATCTCTCTGGTTCCCGTAATTCTCTGTGCGGCATTTCTTAGTTTTACTGTTCTGATGGCACTATGATGGATGAGCTGAACGAACAGCGGCAACAGCGGATCAAAAAACTCGATCTCCTTCGAGAGGCGGGCGTCGCCCCATACGGCAACCGCTTTGAGGTCAAAGATCGTGCCGAACACTTACTCAAGTTGCATGGCGAAAAGACGAAAGAGGCCTTGGAGCTGGAAAAGGTCTCCTGCACGCTGGCAGGACGGGTCGTCGCGTTGCGGCGTTTTGGGAAGGCCGGGTTTGCCGTGCTGCAGGACGGTTCGGATCGCCTCCAAGTGTACCTCAAAAAGGACCTGCTCTCCGGACAAGCCTACGCCGTCGTGGAACAACTCGATCTCGGCGACTGGATCGGCGTGACCGGAACGTTGTTCCGGACTAAGACGAACGAGTTCACGGTCGAGGTCCATCAATTGACGTTCCTCAGTAAAGCCCTTCGCCCGCTCCCCGAAAAGTGGCATGGCTTGACGGACGTTGAAACCAGGTATCGGCAACGCTATGTCGATCTGATCGCCAATCCTCAGGTCCACCAGATCTTTTCGACAAGGAGTCGCATCATCGCCGGCATTCGGGCATTTCTCATCGAACGAGAGTTCCTTGAGGTCGAAACGCCCATGATGCATCCCATTCCCGGGGGCGCGGCGGCCAAGCCCTTCGTCACGCATCATAATGCGCTCGGCGTCGATCTCTACTTGCGCATCGCGCCGGAATTGTATCTGAAGCGCCTCATCGTCGGCGGATTTCCGCGCGTATTCGAGATCAACCGTAACTTCCGGAATGAAGGCATCTCGACGATCCACAACCCTGAATTCACGATGCTGGAGTTCTACGTATCCTACGCGGATTATCAGGACTTGATTGCGCTCACCGAGGAGCTTATCTCGAGCCTGGCTCACCAGATTTTAGGCAAGACGGTCATTCAATACCAAGGGAAGGAGATCGTTTTCACCCCGCCCTGGCGACGATGGTCTTATCACCAGGCCATCCTTGAGGTGAATCAACTCGACCCATCGGTCCTCCACGATCGAGAGAAGGCGTTGGCGGCGGCTAAACGGTTGAATGTACCGGTGGATCCCAAGGCGTCCCTGTTCGGCATCATGAATGAAATTTTCGAGGAAACCGTCGAGCCCAATCTTCAGCAACCTACCTTCATCACGGACTATCCGATCGACATCTCTCCGCTCGCACGGCGGAAAGACTCTGACCCGAGCCTGACCGATCGATTCGAGCTCTACATTGCCGGGCGGGAAATCGCGAATGCCTTTTCCGAGTTGAACGATCCGCTGGACCAACGTGAACGGTTCGAAGGTCAGGCGGTTCAGCGTGAGGCGGGTGATGAAGAGGCTCATCTCGTCGACGAAGACTTTCTCCGCGCGCTCGAATTCGGGATGCCGCCGACGGCCGGAGAAGGGATCGGGATCGACCGACTGGTCATGTTGTTTACCGATCAGGCCTCGATTCGCGATGTCGTCCTCTTCCCGCAGCTCCGTCCGGAGAAATAGTGACGCTTCCCTACGAAATTTTCGTCGGACTCCGCTACCTGCGCGCCAAACGCCGCAACCGAACCATCTCGCTCAACACCTTTGTGTCGGTTGCCGGGATTACGCTGGGAGTGGCAGCGCTGATCGGTACGGTCGGCATCATGACCGGCTTTCGAGAAGACATTCAGAGCAAGATCCTCGGCACGACCGCGCATATCGTCGTTCAAGAGCGAATGAAAGAGCACATGACCGACTATGACCGTCTAACCGAGAAAATCCAAACGGTACCCGAGGTCGTCGCCGCAACTCCGTTTGTATTCCGCCAGGTGTTGCTCACCACGCAAAGCGGCGTACAAGGCATCATCTTGCGCGGCATCGATCCCAAACGTGAGGCCAATGTCACGGAACTCGCCAGAAATATCACGGCGGGGCAGCTGCTCGACCTGCTCACCCCCGTGAAGGTGATGCAGGCTCCGGCTGATGACCCTCAAGGTCACCTCCGCAGCGTCGAAAAACCTGGCATCATCCTCGGCAAAGAGTTGGCTCTTCGATTGGGCGTGTTCGTCGGGGATACGGTCAATGTGGTCTCCCCCGTCGGTCCGATCAGTGCGATGGGGATGGTGCCAAAGATCCGAACGTTCGCCGTCGTCGCGCTGTTCCATTCAGGAATGTTCGAGTATGACTCGTCATTCGCCTATATCGAACTCGGCGAGGCACAGAAGTTTTTCAACCTGGGCGCGAGCGTGACCGGCATTGAAGTCAAGGTCGCCGATGTGTTCCGTGCCGGAGAGATTGCTCACAATATTGAACAGGAGCTTGGATTCAGCCATGGAGCCAGAGACTGGATGCAGATGAATCGCAATCTCTTCTCGGCCTTGAAGCTGGAGAAGACGATGATGTTTCTCCTTCTGGTCTTGATCACGATCGTGGCCTCGTTCAACATCGTGAGCACCTTGACGATGATCGTCACGGAGAAGCAGAAGGAAATCGCGATCCTCAAAGCGATGGGCGCGACGAGACGCAGCATTCGGCGCATCTTCATGCTGAATGGATTAATCATCGGATTGGCCGGAACAGGCATCGGTATTCCCTTGGGTTACGCCTTCCTCTGGCTGATTCAGACGTTTTGGACGTTTGACCCGAGCGTCTACTACATCTCCACCATTCCGGTTCATGTGCTGGCCGAGGATGTGCTCCTCGTGGCCGGGTCGGCCATCTTGATCAGCTTTCTGGCGACCGTGTATCCGGCCAATCAGGCCGCGAAGCTGGAACCGGTCGCGGCGTTGCGGTATGAGTGACCGCCGTTCTTCAAGCGTGACCCCGATGGTGACGATGAGCGGAACACGATGGTTCCATGATTAAAGTGACCAATCTCCATAAATCCTTCTCGATGGGATCCTATGAACTGCCCGTTCTCAAGGGGATCAACCTTGAAATCCAGCGCGGCGAGTTAGTGGCGATTGTGGGAGCCTCCGGAGCCGGCAAGAGCACTTTGCTCCACATTATCGGGACCCTTGATAGACCGACGGGCGGAACTGTCACGTTCGATGGACAGGACCTCTTCCGGATGACGGATACACAACAGGCGGAATTCCGGAATCGGCGGATCGGGTTCGTGTTTCAGTTCCATCACCTGCTCGCCGAGTTCACCGCGTTGGAAAATGTCTGTATGCCCGCGCTCGTGCAGCGTCGCGAGCCCACGTCCGTCAAGGCGGACGCAACCGCCCTGCTCACGGAAGTTGGATTAGGACATCGTCTTCATCACAAACCGGGAGAGCTCTCGGGGGGCGAGCAGCAGCGCGTCGCGATGGCGCGCGCGTTGCTGCAGAATCCGGACTTGGTCTTGGCTGACGAACCGACGGGGAACCTCGACACGCACAGCGGAGAAGGGTTGTTTGGATTGATGCGCAGCTTGAACAAGACACGCGGAACGACGTTCGTGATCGTCACGCATAACGATAAACTTTCAGCCCAATCCGACCGTATCGTTCACATGCAGGATGGCCAAATCGTCTGAGTTGATGTGATTCCGCATCGCGGCATCTTCTCTCCGCTCTTCGACTCCGGTCCTTCCAGATGACGCGTCAACTTTCCGCCGCGTGGTTCCTCCACAAGCCGTGCAGGCAGGCGGCGTTTCCTTGACGAACCCCCATTCCTTCACTAGACTCGCGGAGATGTCCATTCGCCTGAAGGCCTGAAGTGCGCTGTTCGACACTGCTTCGCATAGGCCTGTTGCTGGCCGCCTCAGCATTGCCTTCTCATGGATCAGCAGCGGAATTTGTCATCGTAGGTCCTCGCGCCATGGGCATGGGCGGGGCCGGAGTAGCCGTCACGACGAATGCGCTCGCGACCTATTGGAATCCCGCCGGCCTGGCGATGACCCAAACCGTGGATATCCGCATCCAGGGAGGAGGGCTGGCAATCGATCGCCTTGGGTTGGGAGAAGCCCTCCATGACTTGGAGAACCTCGACACCACCAATACATCTGACCCCAATCTACCGACCAGAGCTCAGGATATCGCCGATAGAATTAATCAACCTGGAGCCGCGGTCTCAGTCAATGGGTCAGCCGGTCTGTATATCAAAGGACACCTAGGTGAACATGCCTTCGGATTCAACGCGTCTGATGTCGCGACGGGAGGCGGATTCGTCTCGATACCTGTGCAAGTATCCCAACCCGGCGGGCCGGGGACGCCCATCAGCGTTGTGCCGGGTCAGATGGCGCTTCGCGGGCTGGAAGCCAGGCAGTTGGCTTTTTCCTATGCTTACGCCTTTTCAGATAAAACGTTTGCAATAGGTATCACGGCGAAGGTTATACAGGGCGCATCCTACAATGGCTCAACGCCTCTCGAGGCTGGAAGCGGTGTCAGCACCACCGATCGCTTCGGCAAACCAACCATTTCAACGACATATGGCATTGACGTGGGAGCCATCTATCGTCCGTCTTCATGGTTTAGGCTGGGGATTGTTGCCAAGGATATCAACAAGCCTACCTTCGATGCCGCAGGCGGAGGTGAATTGAAACTGGACCCTCAGGTCCGAGTCGGCGTCGCGGTCAATCCTTACTCGACCCTGACGTTGACGGCCGATGTTGATGTCACCTCGAACAAAACCTTTGTCCCGGGGGTAAAAAATCAGCTTCTGAGCTTGGGACTCGAACAAACGATCTTGTCGGAATTTCTTTCATTCCGGATCGGCACCTTCAAGAATATGCAGGATGCATCTACGCCCTTTGTTCCTACGGCGGGTCTAGGCATTCGGTGGTTTAATTTCCGTGCAGACGCTGGAGGGGGTTATGACTTCCGCGAAAAGGGTGCCTTGGTTTCGGCCTCTATTTCATTGACATTCTAATGGTATACTGAGCCGATGTTGCCTCGATCATATACACACATTGTATCCATGATGGCGCTTGTTGCACTGCTCGGCGGATGCGGCGGCTTGCAGGAAGTATGGGAAGGCCCCGGCGCCAGGGTGTTTCGTCCTCAAAGTATTGCCGTCCTGCCCCCGATGGCGAGCCAATACGACAGCGCCCGGGAAGACATCCAAGAGGTCTTGGCCGGAGCCCTGAATAGACAGGGAAGTATCGAAAGGGTCGTCACACCTGAGAACGTGACCGACATCTTCCAGGCATCGAAAGAGGCGTTTGATTCTCTTGTGTTTTACTTCTCCCGTCTGGAGATGACCGGCCAATCCGATAAAGATTCGGCCATCAAGCTTGGAAAAGCGCTCAACGTGGACTCCTTCCTGGTAGTCCGGGTCAATTCGTGGGAGTACGTGCGGAAGGAAGGAGATAACGTCGGGCGAGTCGGCTTGAGCCTCAGACTGATCGATTCCACAACCGGCACGACGGTTTGGAAAGCGCGCCACGAACGTTCCAGCAGCTACATGTTCATCAAGCCCAGCCTCAAAGATATCGCCAAAGAGCTCGCCGACGAGATGATCAAGTACATGCCGCCGCAAGCGAAGCGGTAGCTAAGAGTTCAGAATCCTCTCATTCATTGTTCTTTCGTTGGACACACCACTACCTATTCAGTCGCTTGAAGCTTGGGACAGAGACACGGTGGCATCAACTGGAATGCCGTTCACTGCACAGCCTGCCTAGGCCGGCACCATGGCAGCTTTAAGGGATCGGACGAACTCTGCAACGTGGCCGATCATGGCGGGATCCTGCTGGTAGGCTGCGATGCGTTTGACGATGGCGCTGCCGACGATTACTCCATCCGCCACCTTCGACACCCGCGCCGCATCCTCCGGTGTCGCCACGCCGAACCCCACGGCGACGGGGGCACCAGAGACTTTCTTCAGCTTGGCGACATTGTGCTGGACGTCCACAACGTTACTGAGCTTCGCCCCGGTAATACCGGTCAGCGAGACATAATACACGAATCCGTGTGATTCCTTTGCCACCAGTTTGCGTCGATCGGCCGTGCTGGTCGGCGCAAGCAAGAAGATCAGCGAGAGTCCGGCGGCATCCGTCGGAGCCTTGAGCGGTCCTGCTTCCTCCGGCGGCATATCGGGGACGATTAACCCATCTACTCCGGCGGCCTTGGCCGCCTCACAAAAAGGCTGGCAGCCCATGGCATGGATGGAATTATAGTACAGCATAAGAACGATGGGAATATCGGTCCGCTGCCTAAGTGATGTGACAGAGGCGAGGATTTTTCGAAGAGACGTGCCGCTGCGCAACGCGCGCTCTGCCGCCTGCTGAATGACCGGTCCGTCCGCAATGGGATCAGAAAACGGCACGCCCAGTTCGATGACATCGGCGCCCGCTTGCTCTAATGCCACAACCAGCTGTTCTGTTTCGGCCAATCCGGGGTCCCCGGCCATGAGATACGCAATGAGTGCTTTCTCTCCTTTGTCACGCAATCGTTGAAACGTCGTTTCCAGCCGTCCGCTCACAATGACACACCGCGCATCCGTGCGACTTGCTGTACGTCCTTGTCACCACGGCCAGACAGATTGGCAATAACCAGCTGTGACTTCTTGAGCGTGGGGGCCAGTTTGACGACATGTGCAATGGCATGGGCACTCTCGAGCGCCGGCACGATTCCCTCCTCTCGCGCCAGAAGATCAAAGGCCGCGAGCGCCTCACTATCCGTCGCATAGGTGTATTCGACGCGGCCCTGATCACGATAAAGGCTATGTTCGGGGCCGACCGCGGCATAGTCCAAGCCGGCTGACACGGAATGAGTCAGATTAATCTGACCGATTTCGTCCTGAAGCAAATAGGTCATGGTCCCTTGCAGAACCCCAGGCTTGCCGCCTGAGAACCGTGCGGCATGTTTTCCGCTCTCGATCCCGAGTCCCCCTGCCTCCACACCGACCATCTTGACCTTGCGGTCACGAAGGAAAGCATGGAACAGCCCGATTGAATTGCTTCCTCCCCCGACACAGGCCACAAGATAATCCGGCAGCCGTTTCTCCACAGAGAGAATTTGTTTTCGGGCTTCCCGTCCGATGATCGCTTGAAAATCTCGGATCATCATGGGGTAGGGATGCGCTCCCAAAACCGAGCCGAGAACATAGTGCGTGGTCCGCACGTTGGTCGTCCAATCGCGCATGGCCTCGCTGATGGCATCCTTCAGGGTGCGGCTGCCGGCGTCCACACCGGTCACGGTCGCGCCCAACAAACGCATGCGGAAGACGTTCAACGCCTGCCGCTGCATGTCTTCCGTGCCCATGTAGATTTCGCACTGCAGCCCGAACATGGCGGCTGCCGTGGCAGTTGCGACCCCGTGCTGACCGGCCCCCGT
>DATIGP010000131.1:0-3993 GCA_035454625.1 Nitrospira sp. | reverse complement strand
GGCGTCAGCACGGAGTTCGGGCCGGTTCCGCAGGCGTTATTCGGGATCCAGAACGGGACCGGCGTGGAGTTGTACTACAAATTTCAAGCCACGCCGTGGCTCGATGTCACGCCCGATCTGCAATATGTCCGGCCCTGGGCTCACCGCGTCGCCGACAACGCATTTCTCTTCGGCTTGCGGGTCAACATGAAACTGTAATGTGATGGAAGACCCTCGACGATGCCAGATGCGAGTTCCGAGATCTGAGTTCCGAGATATGAGTTTCGAGATGCGAGTAGCGAGATTCAGGCGACGCGATGCGGGATTCGTGATCCGGGATTCACAGCGCGCCTCTCGTATCCCGGGTCTCGTTTCTGCATCCCGACTTCTGTTAAGGAGGCTCGATCCGGTGGGGGGTTATCTCACGAATTTCTCCAGCGTTCCAACATCCGCGAGGGGCAAGGCTGAGATTTTCTTGTCAATGGGGTACGGGTGTTTGCCTGGATGGATGATCCAGAGATGATGCAACTTCAGGGTTTGCAGGGCTATGTGCATGGACTTTGTGGTCTCCGGGGCTTCGCTGAACTTGAATTCTATGCCGTAACGGCGTCCGTGATGAAGAAAGAATAGATCCAGTTCCGCACCGTTGTGCGTCGCCCAAAAGAACACTTGAGGCAGCTTGAGACGCTGAAGAGTTTGCTCAAGAGCAAAGCCCTCCCAGGATGCACCAATCCGAGGGTGCCCGGTCAGAGAGTGAAAATCGGAGAGGTTGAGCAAGCTATGAAGAATCCCGGAGTCCCGAAAGTAGACTTTGGGCGATTTTACCTGGCGCTTCCCGATATTTTCATGCCAGGGCTGAAGTTGCCTGAGCATAAAAGTCCCGGTCAGAATATCGAGATACGCGCGCACGGTCTTGTCCGACAGTCCCATGGAGCGGGCCAGTTCAGAGGCATTCCAGGTCTGTCCGTGATAGTGGGCCAGCATGGTCCAGAAGCGGCGCAAAGCCGACGAGGGGATGGAAATGCCGAGGCGTGGAATGTCGCGCTCAAGAAAGGTCCGGATGAAACCTTCCCGCCACGCCATACTGTCTTCGTCAGATCGAGCGAGGAAAGAACGGGGGAATCCGCCTCGCAGCCAGAGGGATTCAAGAAGGTCGGCGCCGACCTCCTGGAGGTTGAACCCGCTGAGTTCGATGAATTCCACACGACCGGCGAGAGTTTCTGAAACGTTTTTGACAATATCGGGAGATGCGCTGCCGAGGACAAGAAATCGGGCCGTGCTGTTCGGGCGATCGGCAATCACTCGCAGGGCGCTGAAGAGTTCGGGCATCTCCTGGATCTCGTCGAGAACGACGATGCCCCGGAGGGAGCCGAGTATGAGTTCCGGATTTTGCAAGCGCCTGATGTCAGGTTGGGACTCAAGGTCAAAGAATGTCGAGCGTTTACCTTCCGTGAACAGACGCGCCAGTGTTGCTTTACCACACTGGCGAGGGCCGACGAACGATGTAATTGGAGAACGTTTAACGGCCCGGGCGAGCTGTTTGAGAAATGAAGCTCCGGTTATCATGGCGGGGATTGGACTATGAATATTCGGAAGGGAACTCCGAATATTCATGGTCTTGAAATGCTCTCGCCTATGGTGAGCGCGAGGAGAAGAACGACGAACGAGTGCGCGGTGTGAGAAACGAGATGCGAGTTCCAGGATGCGAGATGCGCAATAACTTCAATCCCGAATCAGGCATTGAAAGTTCTGCATCTCCTCCCGCAGACGCACCTCTTTACCGCTGCTCTCGCTTCAGCCAGGCTTTGAGAAATCTAAAGTCACGGTTCACAATTCTCATCCGTGCGCTACATTCGACGCCGGCTGGAAGACCAAGTGTTGTAATGGGCTCACCTCGTCGCCGACAACGCATTTCCGTTCGGATTGCGGGTCAACACGAAACTGTAATGGAACCTCACTATATTCTAACTTGGAGGGACTTATGGACAACAAGCTAGCGGGAGCGTCGTTCATGGTGGTCGCCTGTTGTGCCGTTGCGCTGGTGACGCAGACTGCTTGGGCCGACCAGAGCGACATCGGAGCGGTCGACAAGGCCGCCCTTGAAAAGGTGCATGCGTCAAAGCCGGCGTACTCGCCCTACGCGGGTCGCAATTTCCCCACGCGCCCCATGTTCGGCGACACACACCTGCATACCTCGTTTTCTATGGATGCGGGCGCATTCGGCGCGCGGCTCACCCCTCGTGATGCCTACCGCTTTGCGAGGGGAGAGGAACTCACCTCGAATACCGGCCAGCCAGTCAAACTGTCGCGACCGCTCGATTTCCTTGTGGTGTCTGACCACTCCGACGGGTTCGGCTTTTTCCCCCAGTTGATGAGCGGCGATCCGGAGTTGCTGTCGCAGCCGCAAGGACGGAAGTGGTATGACTTGATCCGTTCCGGCCGAGGCGCGGAGGCTGCACTCGATATCATCATGAGTTTCGGCAAAGGTGAGTTGCCGAAAGGATTTCCTCTTCCCGGTACCCGCGCCTATCGCACGGCCTGGCAGGAGGTCACCAAGGCGGCGGACGCCTATAACGACCCCGGGCGCTTCACCGCGTTCATCGGCTTCGAATGGACCTCCAACACGGGCGCCAACAATTTACACAGGAATGTCATCTTCCGCGAAGGCGGCGCCAAGGCAGTCTTGGTAGAGCCGTTCACGACGTTGCCTCCCCTCGGCAGCGACAACCCGGTTGAACTCTGGAAGTGGATGGCGATGGCCGAAGACAAGACCGGAAGCGAAGTGCTCGCCATCGCCCATAACGGCAACCTGAGCAACGGCCGCATGTTTCCCACGTTGGAAGCATTTGGGAAGAAGATCGACCGGGCGTATGCGGAAGAACGCATCAAGCGGGAACGGCTCTACGAAGTCACACAAACCAAGGGCACCGGTGAGGTCCACCCGGTGCTCTCGCCGACTGATGAATTCGCGAATTTTGAAATCTGGGACAAGGGGAACCTGGACGGCAGCGCCCCTAAGACAAAAGACATGCTGGAGTTCGAGTATGCGCGCTCGGCCTATAAAAATGGCCTCGCACTGGAATCGAAACTGGGCTTGAACCCGTACAAGTTCGGGTTGATCGGCAGCAGCGACGCCCATACCGGCCTGGCTGCGGTGGAGGAGGAGAACTTCTTCGGCAAGACGGCGCCGCAGGAGCCAAGTCCGGAACGCATGACCGCAGCGTTTTTCAACCACCCCAAGACGGGCGTGAAGATCATGGATTGGGAAGTGGGCGCGTCCGGCTACGCGGCAGTCTGGGCGACCGAGAATACCCGCGAGGCGATTTTTGACGCGATGCAACGCCGCGAAACCTACGCCACGACCGGGACCCGGATGATCGTGCGCTTCTTCGGCGGCTGGGATTTCGAGTCGTCCGATGCGCACAATCGCCTGCCGGCGGCGATCGGCTCCGGCAAAGGCGTACCGATGGGGGGCGACCTGTTGGAGGCGCCCAAAGGCAAAGCGCCCACATTCCTGGTCGGCGCATTAAAAGACCCGATCGGCGCGAATCTCGATCGGATTCAGGTCATCAAGGGCTGGCTGGATGCCAAGGGCGAGGTCCACGAGAAAATCTACGATGTCGTCTGGGGGGATGCGGAGAAGCGCAAGCCCGGGAAGGACGGCAAGCTGCCGCCGGTCGGCAATACGGTGGACGTCGCGAACGCCACCTGGACCAACACGATCGGCGATCCGGAGCTGATTACGGTGTGGAAAGATCCGGAGTTCGATCCGAATCAGCGGGCGTTCTATTACGCCCGTGTCCTTGAAATCCCCACGCCGCGCTGGACGGCCTATGATGCCAAACGGCTCGGCGCGAAGCCGCTGCCGGGCACGACGATGATGTTGCAGGAGCGGGCCTATACGAGCCCGATCTGGTACCAGCCATGACTCGTTTGGAGACCGAGGTGAGCATGGACCCGTCGGACGCTCTCACGCTGTCCGACGGATTCGCACCTCGCCCATCTGCAGTGGAA
>DATIGP010000130.1:0-3528 GCA_035454625.1 Nitrospira sp. | reverse complement strand
AACCGGGCCTTGATCCGGTGCGCGCATCCGCTCGGCAATGCTGAGGATGACGTAGGCGGCTGCGCCACCCAACAGCATGGAAGAAACGGCAAGCAAGGGATCGCACATTCCGAACACCGTGAACCCCACTTAGGTGACTGTAATCGACATCGTACCTATCCTGGCAGGTGCCTTAGGAGCGGGTTGATGTATCGCCTATCATGCCCCAATACAGCTCGCGAGAGTACCACAAGCGGAGTCGGCATACTTGTTCCTCAAGCCAGGCGCTTCACGGGACCGTCAACGTACCGGTAGATCGAGGCGGTCCCAGCGTGGAGTTTTTGTGCCGGGGTCTACCGCCCAATAGATATACACCGCCCGCCCCATTATCAGCTCCTTGTCGATCGGTCCCAAGAAGCGGCTGTCCAAGCTTTCTTCCCGGTTGTCCCCCATGACGAAATAGGAATCCGGAGGCACGGTGACCGGCCCCAGGTTATCACGGACGTTTCCGGCCATGCTGGATGGATCAGTATGTTGCACATAAGGCTCGGACAACACTTCATCGTTCACAGACACGACTTGGTCACGGACCTGAATCAGATCACCGGGAATCCCGATGATGCGATGGAGAAAGAGTTTCCCCTTTTCGTCCGGATAGCGATAGACGACGACATCACCGCGCTGGGGTTCGGCTGCCTGATACGCGGTCTTATGAGCGAGCACATGGTCTCCCGGCAAGAGCGTCGGTACCATCGCTTCGTTCGAGATCTGAAGCCGATGTGACCGTGCTCGCACCACCGGCAACAGGTCCGGCAAGCGGTCTGTCACAAAATTCCACCGGAGTTCCCGCACTCTGGACGTTGGAACGAGAATCTCGGTGCTATATTGCCGGACCAATCGCCGCGCTTCAGCAGTCGACAACACTGAGGCATAGTATTGCGCGAGATGATGCTCCCAAAAATCTTTCGGCGCCAGATCGAACAGCATGACTCTGAGCGAGCGTACGAACGACTGCGCGATACGCTCCATCTCTGACGGGGTGAAGGGCTCGGCGAGGTCGGACTCGATCTCCAGTTGATGACTGAACCCCGCCACATCGGCTTGGTCCGCGATCAACTGGTACAAGCCATCCGACGCGACTTCCAGCCCGGCCAGCTGATGAAAAACCGCGTGGGCCTCGTTGTCACCGTCAGGGTAGACCACTGGAGCAGGGCTGCACCCCGTCCACAAATTGCAGCACGTCACAAGTAGGCAGACGGCGGCATGATTCGAAGATCGATCAAGGACAGGAGACGAACAGGAAGGAATCCGGAGGTTCAGTCTGCACCTCTGGTTCATAGGTCCCGGGAGGATACCGCACTAGGCTTCGATAGGAAAGACCATCCTCGAAGCACCGGTCAATATGTGCACGGATGACACGGCGTAATCTGATGATTACGCGCTGCCACAGACTTTCGGTACCGTTTCGACAGACAGCCGATCGCCTAGGCTTCTTCCGAGACCCCGGCTGAGATCGGCCGCAATACACTGAGCACATCACCCAGCAAGGAGACGAAAGGAGACGTTATGCGCTGCCTATGGATCGGGCTCATAGGAATCTCCGTCGCTGTTATGGCAATGGCCGGCACCCTCGATAGCAAGGCAGCGACCGAACCGTCGACCATCGCCCCGGGCGGTGGGAAGAGTCCGGTAACCGGCGGGCGGCCTGATGAACAAAATCCTCGGTTGGGACCGGGGAATCGCGGCACCGGGGAGTCAGGCAGACCGTTGATCGACCCCAGCCAAGTGCGGTCTGCGCCGTCCGGACCAGGAACCATCGTCGGGCAGGTGTTGTCTATCGTCGGGGATACCTACGTGGTGCGGCAGCCTGGAGGCCATGAAGTGACCCTCAAGTCAACGGACACCACCGAGGTCCAATCGGTGATCAATATGGGAGAGACCGTGGAGGCGCAAGTTGATGGGGCGGGATTCTTAACTCACATCAAACCGGCAGCCCGATGACATTAGAAATCGGAGCGATTTTATTTTTGTCTCAAACCACCATTAGGCAGGACCCTTGTGCCGCCGAACAGGCTTGTACCCTACAGTCTTGAAGAATGTAGGTATCAGCAACCTGAGCAGAGTGCGAGGCTTAAGCGTCAGTTCCTGATATCGTCTCTGCCCCGCCATCACATCCGTCACTGCCTCACAGAGCCGCTGTCCATATCGCGCAAATGCCCAAGATCTCGTGCGAGGAAAGTCATAGAGCAATCGGGCCAGCCAACGTCCGGCTCGCAGTTCGGGAAGTATGATCTCGCCCAATGAATGCATATAGGCGTTTCGGACCGGCTCTTCTTCGAGTCCCATGTCGACCAAGGCTTGTGCCGCCATCAGGCCGCTGCGAACAGCGAATGAAATGCCTTCCCCGGTGATAGGGTCGACGAAGCCTGCAGCATCACCGACCAATACAGTGCGTTTATCGACGAACGGTCCTTTGCGAGGCCCGATGGGAATGACGTAACCATGTCGTTCGATCTGCGACGCGGCACCACAGCCGAGCAAGTCGAGATACTGTGTCATCGCCTGTTTAAGATTGTTGCCCCGCCGTGCCATCGACAGCACACCGATCGAGAGATGATCCTTTTTGGGGAAAGCCCAGGCGTACCCATTGGCAAGCAATCCAAAATCAAACCTCGCCACGCCGTTGAGTGCGTTCAATCGGTCATGGGGAGCCCTGACTTCGTATTCGAGCGCCGGAATGAGCGTCTGTCCGTCGGCGAAACCCATTTTTCGTGCGACCGTGCTGAGGGCCCCGTCGGCTGCGACGACAAACTTGGCGTTCATCGTACTCCCGTCGGTTACGACCTTGACAAAGCGGCCGTGACACGAAACGTCCTCGACAGCGCTCCGTTGGTGAACCTGGGCTCCGGCTGCTTGCGCGGCCGACAACAGAGCGAAATCGAACTGATCCCGCATGGTCATGGAGACAATGGGAATCGGTCGATGAGTCATGAAGGACAATCCGGCATCCAGCATATTGAGCTGCGCGGTCCGACAGTCTTGCTCCACTATATTGCGCACATCCATCGGCAAGGCCCGCATCGCACGCCCAACGATCCCGCCGCCACAGGTCTTGTACCGAGGCAACGCAGCTTTCTCGATCACGGCGACCGCCATACCAGCGTTCGCGAGCTTCCACGCCGCGCAAGCTCCGGCCGGTCCACTGCCGACCACAATGACGTCATAGGTGCGGTTCAAGGTGCTACTCCATTATCGAAGGGCGCGAATACCCGGCGGTGATGGCGAACATGGCGGACGACAATCATACAGGATCTCGGAGATGACTTCATTCTCATGAGCACCTGAAACCCGTTGTTGTGGTAACCTACGACGAGAGGCGGTATTCCTGCAGTAGGACTGGCGAATAAGCTTGTTAGTGGATCACCTGACAAGCGGAAGTGATCGGGATATTTATGGTGCGTCTCATTCTAGTCGTGATCATTGTTGCCCTGGTCCTCATCTGGCCGCAATGGTGGACCAGGCGCGTGTTTGCCAAGCATAGCGCGCCTC
>DATIGP010000129.1:0-2716 GCA_035454625.1 Nitrospira sp. | reverse complement strand
CCCCGCTCGCATTGATCGTGCCGTCGGCCACAGAGTTTGTGTATCGGTATCGGTGGTGTGGGGCAGCTTTGCTCTTGGGCCATACCATTCATCGAGGGTCTTTGCTGTGGACTGGGCGGTTCGCCGTGCCCGCATCGATCGGATAGGAAAAGTTCAACTCAGCCTCATGCAGACGAAAACGACAAAGTGTCATCCGAAGGGACAGGTCGTTCCATGAAGAAGGTGTTGTTTCTTGAGAACGAGGGGTATTCAACGGCCTTTCTTTACGTTCTGTACATGCTCCCAACCGGGGGGGGATATGCCGAATGAATAAAGGTCCCGGTCGGTACGAATATCGCATTGCTACCTCTTCGTGAGACTAGCATCCGCAAGATGAGTACTCTTTTCTTACTAGATATTCTCTTCCTGTTGATCGCAGACGTCGCTGCCGTTTTTGCGTTCGGGATAGCGACATCTCGGTTTACCGGAACATTCAAAGTCCTTTTCTTCCTATTCTTCGGTTTCTTCATCTTCACACTTCTATACGGATATCTGCCCCAGACGAAAGAAATGGCGGAGCAAGGGGAAGCGAGAACCGACTAGTTTAAGGCTTTATTGTGAAGGCGCCGTTTCGTCTCGCGCCATTCCTGAATCAACAGGTATAGAGATCGGGACCCATGACGCAATCTCGCACAGAAAACATGAGCCACTGGAGACCTTTGGAGTACAGCGATGGATATTTGCCGCTGGAGGATTATGGGCTGATCGGAGACGGTACCACCGCTGCATTGGTGGGCCGTGACGGCAGTATTCCATGGCTCTGTGTGCCGCGATTCGATTCCGCACCGCTGTTCTGTGGAATACTGGACTCCCGTCGAGGCGGTGCGTTCAGTATTACACCGGAAGGACTGACGGAGTCCAGGCACTATTACGAGTCGGATACTGCGATTCTTGTCACGGAGCTACACACCAAGACAGGGATGGTACGGATCACCGACGCCATGTTGTTCCGGTCGGGTGCGGATCTCAGGGAAGATGTAGCGGCCGCGAGGTGTGAGCTGTTGCGATATGTCAGAGTGATGAAGGGGCATGTGAGACTACGTATCCTTTTGAAGCCTCGAGGCGGGGCCGATGTTGACCGGCGAGGCGATGGGTTGAAGCTCCGCTGCGTAGAGCAGGGAGATATCGATCTTCAGCTACGGGCCGGCGTACCGCTGCAGGGCCTTGACACCACGCTTGATCTGAAGAGAGGGGATCAGGTCCCGATCATCTTGCGTTGGAGCGCCGGGCATCACCATCATCATCCCATCGAGGCGGAAGATCTCTTGTCCGCCACACGCAGCGCATGGCGCGGCTGGGCCGCGCACATCCACTATGACGGGCCGCAGAAGGATGCGGTCCGGCGTTCCGCCATCACATTGAAACTTCTCGACCATTTCGACGGCGGCGCGATCATTGCCGCGCCGACATCGTCCCTTCCCGAAGAAATCGGGGGGGTCCGTAATTGGGATTACCGGTATGCTTGGGTGCGTGATGCAGCGTTATCGGTCTATGCGCTTCTTCGGGTTGGCCTTCCTCGTGAGGCAGCCGGTTTCCTGGGATGGGTATTGGATGCGGTGGAAGGGGCGGTTGGGAAAGAGGGCCGCCCGTCGGTGCTCTACGACTTGGACGGTGGCCCTGTATCTTCAGAGAGGGTGGACTCTCAGCTTGAAGGGTACCGACGTTCGTCGCCCGTCCGGTGGGGCAATGGAGCAGCTGATCAGCGTCAGCACGATGTGTACGGCGAGATCATCGATTGTGCCTATCAATGGACGCGGCATCACGGGGGAGTCACGGACACGCTATGGGAGCGGCTGCGTCGACTGATCGATGCTGCGGGAAAAAAATGGCGAGAACCGGATCAAGGGATCTGGGAAGTACGGACCTCCGGCCGGCGCTTTACGTACTCCACAGCCCTCTGCCACGTGGCGCTCGACCGTGGTATACGTATCGCTGAACAGTTCGGCCTGCCGGGCGATCTGTCGCGATGGAAAACCGAAGCGGACACCATCGTCCAAGCCATCATCGATGAGGCCTGGGACCCTCGGCTCAACTCATTCACGGAACATTTACGTGGAGGAGGTCTCGACGCCAGTTTGCTCGCGCTACCCATTCGAAGGGTCATTCCCGCAGACCATCCCAGAATGGTCGCGACAACGGAAGCCGTCGTGCGCCGTCTGGGTGCTGGAAATGGCTTATTATATCGCTATCGACAAAAAGATTCGCCGGATGGCTTGGCGGGACATGAAGGCGCCTTTCTTTTGTGCAGTTTCTGGCTTGTCGATAATTGGGCCAAGCAGGGTCGGATCGATGAGGCTTTAGAATTGTACAAGTCGCTCTGCGCCAGAGCCAATTCGCTCGGTCTGCTGCCTGAACAAATCGATCCATCCACCGGCGCATTCCTTGGCAACTATCCCCAGGCTTTCAGTCATATCGGTGTCATCGCAAGCGGGGTCAATTTGGCACGCGTGTGTCGGGAGAGACACGTGCCATGATGCCGTCCTTCGTCATCTTCGGGGCGACCGGCGATCTGACCGGGCGATTTCTATTGCCCGCCTTCGCGCATTTGATCCAGGCCGACAAGCTGCCAATCCCACCGGTCATCGTGGGAGTCGGAAGAGAACCATGGGATCGGGCGGAATTTCGGAGACATGCCGAGGAACAGCTGGTGCTTCACAGTGAGGCCGAGACACGGGTC
>DATIGP010000128.1:0-7509 GCA_035454625.1 Nitrospira sp. | reverse complement strand
GGCGAGATTCAGGGAAAGACCTTCGTCGTCCAGTCGATCGAGCGCCGGGAAAAGAGGCGAAATCCCGTCGCGCCTTTCATCACCAGTCGGTTGCAGCAGGAGGCCTCTCGAAAGCTGCACTTCTCGCCGAAAAAAACGATGACGTTGGCGCAGCAGTTGTATGAAGGGATTGAAATCGGTGCCGAGGGCGCGACCGGTCTGATCACGTATATGAGAACCGACTCCCCGCGCATTTCGAACGAGGCGATGGCCGACGCGCGCGAGGTGATCCGGTCGCGGTTCGGGGCGGACTATCTTCCTGCCGTGCCGAATGTCTACAAAACCTCCAAGGCGGCGCAGGAAGCGCACGAAGCGATCAGGCCTACGTCGGCGGGACGCGACCCTGAATCAATCCGTCAATACTTAGATCACGATCAGTACAATCTCTACAAGCTGATCTGGAATCGGTTCATCGCGTCACAGATGGTGCCGGCAATTTTGGACGTTACCCGTATCGATTCGACGCCGGTGGAGACCAAAGACAGGTACCTCTTCCGCTCGACCGGAACGGTCGTGAAATTCCCAGGCCATACCATCGTGTACATGGAAGGGGTCGATAAAGAACTGCTTTCGCAGAAGCCCAAGGCCGATCAGGAAGCGGACGACGATGAGCGTCAGCTCCCGCCCCTGTCAGAAGGGGAACGGCTTCGCCTGGTCGAGCAGGATGGGCAGACGGTACCCGGGATGGTATCGAAGCAACATTTTACGCAGCCGCCCCCGCGATACAACGAAGCGCTCCTCATTAAGGAGCTGGAAGAAAAAGGCATCGGGCGACCGTCAACCTACGCGGCGATCATCTCCACGATCCAGGATCGCAAGTACGTGGAAAAGATCGAAGGACGCTTGGTCCCGACGGAAACCGGGAAAACCGTGAACGAGTTTTTGCTCAAGGGTTTTCCCGACCTTATCAACGTCGACTTCACGTCTCAGCTGGAAGAACAGTTGGACGAAGTGGAAGAGGGAAATAAACAATGGGTCGCGGCGGTGCGTGATTTTTACATGCCGTTCACGCGGGAAATGGAGCGGGCGAAGACCATTCCCGGACCTAAAGACACGGTTGAGCCGCCGACCGACATTCCTTGTGAGAAGTGCGGACGGATGATGGAGATCAAGTGGGGCCGGAACGGCAAGTTTCTCGCCTGCCCGGCGTACAAGGACGATCCGCCCTGCAAAAACACGCAGAATTTCGAAAAACTGCCGGACGGTACCATCAAGATTGTCCCGAAACAGGAACTCACCACCGATCAGGTCTGTGACAAATGCGGAAGTCCGATGGTGGTGAAGACCGGCCGCTTCGGCAAGTTCATCGCCTGTTCAGGCTATCCGCAGTGTAAGACGACCAAGCCGCTGGCGCTCGGCGTCAAATGTCCGCAGCCTGACTGCGGTGGGGATCTCGTGCAAAAGCGCACACGCAAAGGTCGGTCATTCTTTGCCTGCAGCAACTATCCCAAGTGCGAATTTGCCATCTGGGATCGTCCCGTGCCGAAGGCTTGCCCGACGTGCCAGGCCCCATTCCTGGTCGAAAAAGTCAGCAAGCAGGACGGTCGCAGCATCCAATGCCGCAACCAAGATTGCGGCTACCGCGAAGCCGGGTGACGATTCGAGAGAGTGACTCCATCCTCATCGCAGCCGTCAATCAACCCAGTCCATGCTGCGCGCACGACGATTGACCTGACAAGATCGATGTCCATTCGTCATATGCTGGCAGCGGCGGTCGTGTGGTGCGCAGGACTGGTCTGGCTGTCGCCGGCTATGGCGGAAGAGCCATCTCCCAAGATGGCCGGAGAACAGACCGTCGGAATCGTGCTCGGCGGGATGCTCCCTGTTCGGCTGATGGATCCGCAGTCCTCCAAGTTGAACGGGGTGGCCTTGCACCCTTCTTGGCAGATCGCATTGACCGATCGCATCAGCGACGCCTGGTGGGGCGGCACGATCGCGCTGGGGGTCGAAGCGGCGTTCTTAGGGATCGTGGAACCGACCGGGGCCTATGGTATAGGTTTCACACCAAAACTGATCTATACGATCACCTCTTTTGGCCGGTTGACACCCTATCTGGAAGGCGGCGGCGGCCCACTCTGGACGAATTTCGACGGCCGCATTCCCGAACAGGGATCGGATTTCAATTTTCTGGTCTGGGGCGGCGCAGGCGCGAGCTATGATCTGACTGCACGATGGGCGCTTAACGCCGGGGCCCGCTTCAGCCACATCTCCAACGGCGGCACCGATAGCCCCAACAGCGGGCTCAATTATGTGTTTCCATTCGTCGGAATCTCCGTCAAGCTGTTCTGAGTGTGAGGCGTAGAGGCGTCGCGTCTCGCTTTAGGCGGCATGCATGGCGGTAAGTAAGAAAGGTCTAATTTTTCATTCACGACCGACGGATGACTTATATCGGCATCGACAAAAAACTTCGCAGATGTTTGTAGGCCTTTCAGCGATATCACGCCCTAGTCTCCGACTCCTGTGCCCTTCCAGCGCCATTGTCTAACTGGACAAAAATTATCTATTGAAACGCATATTTGTCCAAGCCCGACTAGGATCGTTCCGAGTCTCCCTTTCTCATTGTAATGTTTTATCGTCACTATAAAGGACATAGAGAAACCTGAGTCTATGCAGCTCAGCGAACACCCTATCCGGAGCAAAGACATGGAAAACGACCACGAACGTGACAGTCGAGGGTGGTACTTGATCCGCACCAGGGATTTTGGGTTGCTCTGGTGGGGACAGATGATTTCTCAAATCGGAGAAGGTCTCAACAAAGTCGCCCTACTCTGGTTCGTGTATACTCTCACTGGT
Source organism: Nitrospira sp. (assembly GCA_035454625.1). Lineage (GTDB taxonomy): Bacteria > Nitrospirota > Nitrospiria > Nitrospirales > Nitrospiraceae > Nitrospira_D. The sequence continues at coordinate 4,677 of DATIGP010000128.1, read as the reverse complement.
TCAGCCCTAAAAATGGCGGTTGTCGGACTGCTCCAAACCGTTCCGCCTTTGTTGCTCGGTCCCGTGATCGGAGTTTTTCTTGATCGCCTGCCGAAGAAGACGGTGATGGTGTGGGTGGATTTAATTCGCACCGTCATGACCTTTCTCATTCCGGCGTTATTTGCTCTCGACCTCCTGTCCCTTGAAGGCTTGTATGTCCTGATCTTCTTGACATCGATCGTCTCGACCATCTTTGGGCCGGCGCTGGTTTCGGCTGTCCCGCGATTGGTCCGTCCATGTGAATTGGTGACGGCGAACGCTTTGATCCAAGGCACGAATAATATTGGGTTGTTGCTGGGACCAGCAATCAGCGGCGTGCTCATCGCGATGATAGGCGCGGAGAATGTGTTGTATGTGAATTCTGCGACGTTCCTCATGTCGGCTTTCTGTCTCATCCCCATGCGGTTCCAGGAGCAGCTCAGGACGGCTTCAGAAGCCGGCAAGGCTTCCGCCTCGGTGCTCGACGACCTAAAAGTAGGATTTCGATTCGTCTTCGGCACGCAATCGTCGGTTTTCCTTCTGGTCATTATCTCGGCCTTGTACAACCTGGGTGTAGGCGCCTTTGTATTCATTCTGCCGGTGTATGCGAAAGAATTTCTCCAGGTTGGTCCGGTTCAACTCGGCTGGCTCTGGTCCGGGCTTGGGGTCGGCATGCTGGCGGTGTCCACCTGGCTCGCCTGGAGGCACCAGGGAGATCTGCATAGCCGCTTGCGCCTGATCGTCCGAGGGATGACGGTGGGAGGATTGGCGGTCTGCAGCCTCAGCCTACTCAAAACACCGCTGGTCGCTGCTGCGGTGGTCATTGTGGTCGGCGGCAGCACGGCGGTCATGAATCCCATCGTGTGGGCGTTGCTGCAGGAGGTCACCCCAGAACACTTGATGGGACGCGTGCTCACGACGTTCAGCACGGGATCGATGGCGACCGCCATGGCCGGCATGACCGGATTTGGATGGATTGCGGACGCTATCGGTCCGGCGCAAAGCCTCATCGGACTCGGTCTTGTTTTGTTATTGACGGCGGCCGTCGCGATCCGTTTCATGCGTCAAGCAGTCATGACCCAACGGGGTACGGCTTAGCGCGCATTGGAAGAAGGCTTCGCTGCAATCTCAGTTCCATCGCTCTGAACCCCAGCCTCGCTTGACGACTGCGCGATGTCGCGGCGAACCGTGGTGAATAATGAGCGCTGACCTCGCGTCAGGTTGCGCGGCGCACCAATCGTTCTGCCCGCCGGTCCGTCTTTCTTGTCGGCCCCATTCCGATAGAGCGTGGTAGGTTGAGGGTTATCTATGCGGGAGACAACCGACATGCACATCCTCTCAGGCCGGTCCCTCCGGCTGCATCAGGAAGAGGAGATGTCTGGTATGGCGGACCGCCCGATCCTCCGTCGCAGACAATGGCTCCTTACCCGCGATTTCAGCCTGGTATGGTGGAGTCAAGTGCTGTCGCAGGTAGCCGACGGTGTCAGCAAGCTGGCTCTCTTATGGTTTGTCTATTCCATCACCGGTTCGGCACTGAAGACCACGATCATCGGCCTGTTGCAAACATTGCCGCCCATTGTCCTCGGACCCATGATCGGCGTGGTGGTTGATCGATTGCCAAAGAAGGCCATCCTGATCTGCAGCGACGTGGCCAGGGCCCTATTAATCGGCTTAATCCCCTGCTGGGTATCCGCTGAATCGTTTACCGTCCAATCGCTCTACGTGCTGACGTTTCTCTACGGGATTGCAACCGCCATGTTCATCCCGACGCTGTCATCTTCGGTGCCGCTCATGGTCGGCCAAAAACAGTTGACTGCCGCCAATGCACTCCTCCAAAGCACAACGAGCCTCGGTATCATCATCGGCCCGCTCATCAGCGGACTGGGGATCGCCTTTTCCGGTTCACAGGACGTGCTCTGTATCAATGCGGTGACCTATCTGGCGTCCGCGGCATTCTTGTTCCCGCTCCGTCTATCGTCCGGGATGACCACGTCTCCGCGGGAGAACCGTCGGACAACCGCGATTGAGGATCTATTCGACGGTATTCGCTATACGCTGATATCTCGGCGCACAATCCTACTGTTGATCATATTGGCCTCGCTCTATACGTTCGGCAGCGGAGCCTTTACCACGCTCTTTCCCGTGTTCGGAAAGAATCTTCTCTCACTTGGTCCGGCAGAGGTGGGATACCTCTGGTCTTGGCTCGGTGTGGGCCTGCTTCTCGTATCGCTCTGTCTCGTGCGGTTCACCGAATGGGATCTTCGGCGTCGGGTTTCGGTTATCGCGTGGTCGAGCGCCGTCGGCGGGTTGGCGTTGTGCGGGCTGGTCTGGACTGCGAACATCACGGTAGCCACCCTGCTCGTGATGGTGATCGGCATGGGGTTGGGCACTTGGACACCGATCGCCTGGGGGATTATTCAGGAGATCTCGCCCTCCCACATGGTGGGGCGGGTCATGGCGCTCTATACGGCTATTGCCACGGCAACATCAATGGCCGGCATGACCTTCTTCGGATGGCTCATCGAAGTATCCGGAGAATCCATGAGCCTGATCGGCATCGGTGCAGTCCTGCTTGCCCTCGCGATGTCCAGCCTGTGGTTCCGGCGACGTGTGGCGGAAGAACACCTTTCGGGTGAGTCGCGACTCCTTCCTTCAGCTCGGCACCAGTAAGCACCCGTCCGTGGCTTATCGCCGCGCTACCGGTTCCTCGCGACGTTACAACGACGGGTGCCTGTTCCCATCCGGGCCATTCAAGTGGACATTGCGAGGAGACATCGGCCTCTTGGATCGTGTCCCATCGGATCGGAAACCGGTAGGCATGAGCGGACGGGTGGGCCATGTGAAAACGGTGCGCGGGACAAGTCTGGTAGGATGCCTCGATGATGAGCCAGCCACCGGCCACGACTGCACCGCGCCAAGCCGCCGTCCTCTTCATTCTCGTCACCGTCCTGCTCGACATGTTGTCGTTCGGCATCATCATTCCGGTGCTGCCGAAACTCGTCGAGGGATTTTTCTTCGGGAATACGGCGCAGGCCGCCGAGCTGTATGGGCTGATGGGGACGGCCTGGGCGCTCATGCAGTTCTTCTGCTCGCCGATTCAGGGCGCGCTGTCCGATCGATTCGGCCGTCGTCCGGTCGTGCTGCTGTCTAATCTGGGCTTGGGTCTCGACTACATCGTGATGGCGCTCGCGCCAAACGTGGCCTGGCTTGTGGCGGGCCGTGTCATCTCCGGAATGGCGTCCTCCAGCTTCAGCACGGCAGGTGCTTATATCGCCGACGTGACCCCGCCGGAACAGCGCGCGGCCGCGTTCGGTAAGATCGGTATGGTTTTCGGACTGGGCTTCATCTTCGGTCCTGCCTTGGGTGGCTGGCTGGGTGCAATCGATCCCCGGCTTCCGTTCTGGGGCGCGGCGGCACTCAGTCTCATGAACACCTGCTACGGATTCTTCGTGCTGCCCGAATCCCTGCCGCGTGACAAACGAACGCCCTTCCTGTGGGCTCGAGCGAACCCCGTCGGTTCCCTCCTGCTGTTGGGCTCACACCGCGAGCTTTTGGGCCTCGCCACAGTCTCGTTCCTCGGCTATCTCGCCCATACCGCACTTCCGGGTGTGTCGGTTCTGTACATGAGCTATCGCTACGGATGGGGAACGGCCGGCGTGGGACTGATGATGGCGGGAGTCGGTGTGTCCGCGACGATAGTGCAGGGCGGACTGATCCGCCCGATCACCAATCGGTTCGGGGACCGTAAGACAGTTCTGATTGGCCTACTGTGTGGGGCGGCCGGCTTTTTCGTCTATGGGATGGCATCGGAGGGGTGGATCTTTTGTCTCGGCATTCCCGTGATGGCCTTCTGGGGACTGGCCGGTCCGGCGACGCAATCCATCATGACGCGCCGCGTCGACAGTGCGGAACAGGGCCGGCTGCAGGGCGCCATCGCAAGCATCAACGGCGTGACCGGCCTGATCGGACCGATTCTCTTCACGCAGACCTTCGCTCACTCTATCCAGTCAGATTCTGCTTCCAGTATGCCCGTCGAATTCCCAGGCGCGCCGTTCATCTTAGCCTCGCTCATGCTCCTCGGCGCAGCCGTGGTTGCGTGGCGGACGACGGAGGTGGAGGAATAGATTATTCGGGTTCATAGGGTAACCGACGCGAGGCAGATTGTTATCAGACGCCAATTTTGTACATACAGACGGGTGTTTACTTAGGATGTTGCGAAGGCGATCACGGGAGATGGGGCATGAAAAAGAAACATTCAGGATCATCAGCGCGCAGCCGGCGAGTCGTCGGGAACGCCAAGCCTATACCCGACTCGCAGATTGATTTCTCGGATATTCCGGAATCGACGGACGAAGAACTTCGGCGTGCGCGTCGGGTGGGAAGACTGTCGAGCGGAATGGCGAAACAGCTGATTGCCATCCGTCTCTCGCCACGACTCTTGAGTCAGTTGCGGAAAATGGCGGCCAAACGTGGCAAGCCCTACCAAACGCTCATTCATGAATTGTTGGAAAAAGCAGCGGCCCACGCAGCATAGGGTAGCACCGACTCACTTATCGATCTGCTCGCTCGCCTCGACGCGACAGTTCGTTTAACCGTTAATGTTCGTCGTGCGGCGTGACGTGCTTCTTGCAGCATGGCGGTGTCGTTTGGAAGCTTCAT
>DATIGP010000127.1:0-2978 GCA_035454625.1 Nitrospira sp. | reverse complement strand
AGGAGCGCTGAGTGCCGCCGGCACCACTGTCGCGACCATCGGACTCGACAAACTCGGTCAGGTCGGCGTTCTCTATCACGGGCTACAGATCATCGGCGGCGGCGCGATCCTCGGGGGACTGGTACTGACATCGATTGCCGTATTCGTGATCGATCGATCGTTTTCCAAGGCTGGCGTGTTTGCCGTGGTCGGTGCCGCGTTCACGTTCTTCGGTTTCATGCATGGCGAGGCGATAGGCTTCGCTCAATCGCCGGTCGTCGCCCTTTCCTATCTGGGTGTTGCGGGCATCATGTTCGGGTGCGCGCGATATGCAACCCCTGCGCTACCGGCCGTCGAAGCCCACCCACACGGCGCGGTTGGTCAAACCGCTGGCTGAGAAGATTTTGGAGATTGGCAATCTTGAATCTTGGAGCGTCGCTGAAGTCCGACGAGGTTCCAGACTGAGAAGGCGACTCCTGACCTAAAGAATCGCTACTTCATTGCAACGGCAAGAAATTGGTTGGTATGGTCTCAACGGGATGCGAACCGGTGTGTAGATTTGACGACGACCTCGCTACTTATATCGCCGGTTTCGCCAATTTCTAAGTTGCATCCAACCGTCATCTTTTAGTCTGCAACTCCACGTTCACGAGTTTAATTTCTGAGAGATCCGTAAGCCGTGGACACCAACGCGTGCCGGCACGCCATAAGGCCGAGTCCAGTTGCTGATAGATCGTCCCTGGGTGCTCATAGTGAATGCCGTAGGCGTGTGCGGCCGCGCACCGGCACGGGAACACGAACGACTTTGTCGAGTCGTCGGATTCCACCTCCAATCGTGTCACGGTCAGGTCAAACGTGAGTCGGATCTTGAACCAACAATGAGCATGATGGTCGTCGACCTGCATCGACTGCTGATAGCACTGCAACACATCACGGACGGTCACCATGGTCAACGACGTGTTTCCCGAGAAGACCTCGGCTCGCTTGTCCAATACCAAGGCCTTGGCCAAGGACAAGGCGTGTCCTACTTGAATCGGGTTCAGGAGGTCAAACGCCGACTCATAAATGGTGATGTTGGGATCTACCTTGAATTCGCGTAGGGAGCCCCGCTTGGCCAACTCAAGGCTCCAATAAAAGTCCACGGCTTGGGACTGGCGGAAGCGAAAGGTCACCAGGTTCATAATTCAATCCCCCCGTCCCCACGGGTAGCCAGATTTGGAACCTTCCGAAAAGTACTCGGTCACGGTTACTTACGCCAACTTCAACTCCTGTATATTTTATGCTGCCGCCGGATGGGGGCTTGAGCTTCGCCAAGGCTAAATCATATTCCTTTCCGTGACGTAATCCAAGGGGTGCTCAAGGAGAGATAAAGACGGAGTTCGGACAGCTTAGTAACCATGGTACGTAACGGATTGCACATCGCCGATGAGCCAAACAGCATCACGATCCCCCACGCTCAGAGGCTCGGTCCGAGGTCGGGATCGTGGAGGCTCCCCCAGTAACGAGAGCGATGTGAAGCCACTCCGAAACCACAGCTGCAGCAGTCACCGGGTCAGCCTCGGGCGGCAAGATCTACGGGCTAACTCAGAGTTTTTTGTTTGACGAGATGCCAGTCGGTATACGGCGGGCTCTCACTGAGTATCACTGTGGTAAGACAGCGCGGCTTCTGGCCATCGAAACGATGGCCAATATCTCCGCGCCAGGCGCTGATAGAGTTCCGTAATTGACCACTGGGGAAACCCGTACCGACGGGCACCAGGTGCGCCCTTCCCTTGATCCCACGGCCTTACGTGGTACCTGCCTCCCACCAATGAAATCGGATGGAGGGGAGCCATGTCCAACGCGACCACTCTGTCTTCATCTCTAAAATTGGGAATTGCGAAATAATCTGCAGATGCGTTCCGCCACCGCAGGACATCTCGGATCTCAGGAACCCGATCTATATAGGCCTGGCAGGCCGATACGATACGCTTCCGCCCACGCGTGTTTTGCAAATCCTCGCGACCAACGATACCTGTGTTTAAAGACGCCAGAAAGCCCACAAGACCGACATAGTTGCATAACGAGACGCCGAACCAGTGGAACTGAAATTCCAGCAAGCGCGCCTCCCGGGGATCGGTGCCGAGGTCGGCGGTACGCCTCGCTATTTCGTCCTTGCTGCGCAATCGCGCTTCTTTTTGCCATACTGTCAGAGCGATGTGATTCAAGCCCATCTCAAGAGACATGAGAGTCGAAAGTTCAAAGATCCCGATATCGGCCGGAATCTCCGTAGGCACCAAATAATCGATGATGACGTTTAGGCTGGGTTCGGTTTGTGGCGCCGTGTTCCTCGTGCGATGCGTCCTGAGTCGTTGCCGACTTTCTCCACGTACCTTGGAATTCTTCAAAAGAGCTCTCCTGAAAGCCATTGTCTGCCTACAAACTCCGCGTCTAGAGGTTTTCGAACGAATCAGCTTCGGCTATTCCACTTCTCTCGGTATTTCTTCGGCGTATCTGCCGCCTTTGTTCAATAGTTCGATAACATATTGTCTCGATCCATTGCCGGTGCTGAAGCTGCACCATTAAGGCGCGGTCCATTCGGCCGCTGCACAGGTTCGCTCAGATTCTTTACTTAATAGTCCCATCAGGCCTAACGATAGCCTACCCGTCTTATGTAGTCAAAGCGCTACCCGCCTACGCAGCCCTACGCGTTGCCCTTGCTCTGCTTCACAACACCTTTTTTTCCTATTGATGTGCTATGGAATTCCGACCGAGGAGGAAACCGCAGAATAGACAGTGGCTAACTCACGACAGGATCACGGGAAAGGTTGTGGTCCCAACGGGATTCGAACCCGTGTTTCAATTCGACTACGACTTCGCCCTTTATTATCAAGAGCTTCAATGATTTTCGTCAAGTCAGAAACGGGTACGACTAAAACATACAGGCTGGATCACAGCCCTTTGAGGCTTACGGCGTGATCACTCTTTCGACAACGGCCCACCTACAAAATACCCGCTTC
>DATIGP010000126.1:0-4620 GCA_035454625.1 Nitrospira sp. | reverse complement strand
CGATTCTGCTGGTGGAGCAGGGCCTCCATTTTGCCGCCCGACTGGCGGAAAAATACGTCGTCATGGCCAAAGGCGCGGTGAAAGCCCAAGGCAAAAGCACGGAGTTGAATGCCGAGATGGTCCGCCACCACCTGACGGTGTAAGGTAAGCAAGTCGTCATCCCTTCCTGCTCGCGCTTTGAGATACCTCGATGGATTCTCCTAATCTACGGACAATTCGGCCTCCCATCACTACCACAAGAAATCTTGGGTTATGCGAAGGGTCAATACCCTCACCGCATCAGTTTTCAGATCAGTGGCAGAGCTACAGCCATAGGAGGAGAACTCATGCATCTGACGCCACGAGAGCAGGAAAAACTGTTGATTTATGTTGCCGGGCAACTGGCCGCCGATCGGAAGCAGCGAGGTCTGAAGCTGAATCATCCTGAAGCCGTCGCCTACCTGACTTCAGCCGTCTTGGAAGGTATACGTGACGGAAAAACCGTCGCTGAGCTGATGAGCTACGGCACCACGCTCCTCACGCGTAAGGACGTCATGCCCGGGGTCCCGGAGATGATTCATGAGTTTCAGGTTGAAGGGACATTTCCGGATGGGACCAAGCTGGTGACCGTACACAATCCCATTCGTTAGTGTGAAGTCGATCACATCATCCGCATCCCGAGTAGGAGGCGAACTATGGCCAGGAAGATGAAGCGCAGTCCCGCGAGCAGTCGGAAGTCGCCGAAGCATACGAGGGGATCGCTTGCCGCCACGATCAAGACTGAGTTGGCTAAGCCGGTCGTTCCGGGAGAGATCATGGCAGCTTCCGGCGAAGTGGAAGCGTTTAAGGGCCGCGAAACAAAAGAATTGACCGTCACGAACGTGGCCGATCGACCCATCCAGGTCGGTTCCCATTGCCATTTTTTCGAATCCAATCATGCACTCAAGTTTGACCGTGAGCAAGCGTTTGGGTTCCGGCTCGCTATTCCGGCCGGCACGGCGGTCCGATTTGAGCCGGGAGAAGAAAAGCGGGTGACGGTCGTGGCTCTGGCCGGGAAACGGGTCGCCTATGGGATCAACGGATGGACGGAAGGATCGCTGGATGACAAAGGAATCAAGGCCCGAGCGCTGTCGCTCGCTGGAAAGCTCGAATTTTCCGAAAAAGGAGGAGCACGGTGAAGATTCCAAGAAAGCAATATGCTTCACTCTACGGCCCCACCACGGGTGACCGTGTCCGGCTGGCCGATACGGACTTGATCATTGAGGTTGAGAAGGATTTCACCACTTATGGCGAAGAAGCCGTATTCGGGGGCGGTAAGGTGATTAGAGATGGGATGGGTCAGTCGACGCGGGTGACGAGCGCCAACGGTGCGCTCGATACCGTCATCACGAACGCTCTCATCTTGGATTACACCGGAATCGTCAAGGCGGATATTGGGATCAAAGATGGGCGGATCGTCGGTATCGGGAAGGCGGGGAATTCCGATCTGATGCCGAATGTGACCGCGGGAATGGAAATCGGTGCCGGGACTGAAGTTATCGCCGGGGAAGGCCATATCGTGACGGCCGGTGGAATCGATACCCATATCCATTTCATTTGTCCGCAGCAGTATTGGGACGCGTTGTCGGCGGGTATTACGACAATGATCGGCGGTGGCACTGGTCCCGCGACTGGGACCAACGCGACGACCTGTACGCCGGGACCGTGGAACATTCATCGCATGCTGGAAGCCTCGGATGGCATTCCCATCAATCTGGGCTTTTTGGGCAAAGGTAATTCGTCCCATCCCGATGGGTTGAACGAACAGGTAGAGGCCGGTGCCATCGGCCTTAAACTGCATGAGGATTGGGGGACGACACCGGCGGCCATCGATACCTGTCTGAGCGTGGCGGAACGCTATGACGTGCAGGTCGCGATTCATACCGACACGCTGAATGAGGCGGGTTTTGTAGAGGACACCATCAAAGCGTTCAAGGGGAGGACGATTCACTCCTTCCATACGGAAGGTGCTGGGGGAGGGCACGCACCGGATATCATCAAGGTCTGCGGCGAGCCGAATGTACTCCCTTCATCGACCAACCCGACCATGCCGTTTACCGCCAATACAATGGATGAACACCTTGACATGTTGATGGTATGCCATCATCTCAACCCGAGAATTCCAGAGGATGTGGCCTTTGCCGAGTCCCGGATTCGGCGCGAAACCATCGCGGCCGAGGACATTCTCCACGATCTAGGTGCTATCAGCATCATGTCCTCTGACTCGCAGGCCATGGGCCGTATCGGTGAAGTCATCATCCGGACCTGGCAAAACGCACACAAGATGAAGGTCCAGCGGGGCCATTTGTCGCCGAGCGGAGGCAAGGAATCGTCCCAGAACGACAACTTCCGTGCCAAGCGCTATGTGGCTAAATACACCATCAATCCAGCCATTACTCATGGGATTGCTCATGAGGTCGGATCTGTGGAGGTCGGGAAGTTCGCCGATCTTGTGCTCTGGAAACCGGCGTTCTTTGGCGTCAAACCGGAGATGGTGCTCAAGGGTGGATTTATTGCCCAAGCTCAGATGGGGGATCCCAACGCCTCCATCCCGACGCCGGAACCAATAATTAGCCGCCCTATGTTCGGCTCGTTCGGACGAGCCCTGTCCAGCACGAGTTTGACCTTCGTGTCGCAGGCTGGTCTGGACCGTGAAATCCCGAAAAAACTCGGACTACAGAAGCGCGTGGCCGCGGTGAAGCATTGCCGGAGCATCACAAAACGCGACCTCAAGCTCAACGACTATCTGCCTAAGATCGAAGTCGATTCGGAGACGTATGTTGTAACGGCCGACGGCGTGCGGCTCACCTGCGAGCCGGCCGCTGTACTCCCTATGGCACAACGATATTTCTTGTTCTGAAGAACAAAACGACCGGCTCAGTTTCAGATAGGCAAGCGGCTTTTATCTACACATCTCATGAATACGACCGTATTACTTGAAGGGTTACGGTTTATCGATACATTTTTCCCCTCGGGCGGATATGCGTTTTCTTCGGGATTGGAAGCGGCTGTGCAAGGCGGTGCCATCAAGAATTCAGATCAGTTCGCACGATACGTTGAAGATCTGTTCCGTGGGGGTATGAGCCGTCGAGAAGTCTTGGCAACGAAAAGAGCCAATCAAGCAGCAACTGCCGGAAACGTTTCCGCGGCGCTTGACATCGATCGAAAACTCGAAGCGACGAAGTTGAGCCGAGAGTCAAGATTCGCAAGCCGTCAGATGGGACGGCAAGTGATCAGGGTCGCGGCGGATCAGCTCCGAACGAGGCCGATCCTGACTGATTATCGTGATGAAGTCGAATCTGAGCGAGCGCCGGGCCATCTCGCGGTGACGTTCGGGCTCACGCTGGGAGCGAGCGGTTGGAGTCCTGAAGAGACAGCCGCTGCCTTCCTGTATCACACCGCAATAGGTTTCGTGTCCGCGGCCATGCGCCTAAATCCTATTGGTCAACAAGAGGGGCAGCGCATACTGGGCGAATGGCTTCCTTTGATTGATCGAATCAGCCGAGAGGCCGACAGGGATGAGCGTATGTCTTCGTGGTCGCCGATCCAAGATATTTATTCGATGCGCCATGGCTCACTGGAGTGGAGACTGTTTCGGTCGTAGCAATCAGAACTTGATGATGTATGGAGCGATGGAGTGGCGACTTGTAAGTTTTGTATGAGCTTGCCGCTCCGGGATTGACATGCATGATGTGAACAGACAGCACAGTCATGGGTGGGTTCCTACTCAGGCACGGAAACAAGGCATTCCGGTCATCGGTATCGGCGGACCTGTTGGCTCGGGTAAGACGGCGCTCGTCGAGGCCCTATGTCAGAGGCTCCGTGATCGGTACAGTCTGGCCGCCGTGACCAACGACATCTTTACCAAAATTGACGCGGAAATTCTCACCAAACGCGCGGCTCTTCCGGTCGATCGGATCGTGGGAGTCGAGACCGGGGGGTGTCCTCATACGGCGATTCGGGAAGATGCCTCGCACAATCAAGAGGCGATTGACAATCTGCTTCGTCGCCATCCGGACGTTGAGTTGATCTTTCTGGAAAGCGGAGGTGACAACTTGGCCGCTACGTTTAGCCCTGAGCTCGTCGATTACGTCATCTATGTGATTGATGTGGCGGGGGGTGACAAGATCCCGCGCAAAGGTGGCCCCGGTATCACGCGATCAGATTTCCTCATCATCAATAAGATGGACTTGGCGCCGCACGTACGTGCGGACTTGTCGGTCATGGATCGGGATACCCGCCGGATGCGCGGCGAGCTTCCGTTCGCGTTCACGAATATCCTGTCCGGCGAAGGGCTGGATGCCGTTGTCACCTGGGTGGAACAACGCATACCCCAACGCACCAAGCATTCATGATCACGACGGCTCGTGCGACGCAGCGGAACCAGCCTGCTCGGGTACCAAGTATGTCTCCAACACGGAAGGCTACAACGAAGAGCGGCTCACCGCAGAAGGCCGATGCAGTTCCAAGGTGCTTCACTGAATCCATCGGACGGGTCGGTGAGCTCAGGCTTGAGTATGCCAAATCCCAGCACCGCACCATCATTGCCCACTCATATTTCACCACTCCTTGGAAGCTGCTGCCTCCCATTTACCTTGATGA
>DATIGP010000125.1:0-6134 GCA_035454625.1 Nitrospira sp. | reverse complement strand
TGGTTGAAGTTCGCTGAAAACATACATCGATAATATCATCATGTCTAGTGTATGTCTATTGTTATATTGACAAACATTGGACATTAGGATATATAAGGCTTGGTGATCATTTCTTCGAGAGCTGGATTGCCCCAAACAGCTAGGGCGACAACCGCTATGACGAAAGGGGAGCCCGATGCGTGGTGACAGACTTGAAACGGCCGATCAGGATCTTCACGCTCCAGAACTATCCGACCCGGAGGATAAGGACAAGGACGAGGCGCCGTCCGGGGCCCTCTTGAACCGCATCGTCAGTCACCGACGATCCGATGCATCGCCGCCCCTATCCCTGCTGTCTCATGCCAGCGGTCGAGTCCCGCAGAATCCTTTCGCTCTGGAGTCGCTCTATTTTCGTTCCTTTCGGGGCCTGCCCCTGTTGAGCAGGAAGGAAGAACTGGATCTCGCCAAGAGCATTGACCACGCAACTCGGCGCATCAAGACCTCTCTGAAAAACGTCTCTGCAGTCCTGAACCAGGTGGGCCCGCTCAAGGAGACACTCCACGAACTAAGCGCCATCCGTCGACTGAGCGGTCTCTCTGCGGCCGTGTTAGATCGAGCTGAAACGCTCATCCGTCTCCACACAGAACCTTCCTCTGGAGTGAGTCTCTTGCCGCCGGAAGCGCATCGGGAATTTCTCGCGGTGCTCGGGGATATCCGCGAGGCTCGCCGCCGCTTGGAGGACGCAAAAGAAGAGCTCGTGCAGCGTAATCTACGCCTCGTCGTGGATATCGCAAAGAGATACACCACGCAGGGTCTCACACTGCTCGACCTGGTACAGGAAGGAAACATCGGTCTGATGAAGGCGGCGGAGCGTTATCAGTACCGCAAGGGGTTCAGATTCAGCACGTACGCGACCTGGTGGATCCGCCAAGGCATCACGCGAGCGCTTGCCGAACAGTCTCGTGTCATTCGCGTTCCGGTTCACCAATCCGAAGCAGCCGGTCGTATCGCCCGCACCGGCCGACGATTGGAGCTGCAACTCGGACACCCCCCGCAGCTGGAGGACATTGCACGTGCGCTCCGGCTTCGCCCGGATCGCGTGCGAGACACAGTGGCGGCATTCCAGATGCCGGTGGGACTCGAAACGCCGGTCGGTGACGGTCACACCCTTCTCGGTGCACTCATCCCCGATGAACATACGGCGCCTCCGGACAGCTTCGTCCACCGGCTCGAACGCGAGAAACAAATAGAGCACATGCTGAGACCTCTTTCTCCGCGCGAAAACGCGGTTATTCGCATGCGCTTCGGCCTCGGTTGCGACAAAGTGAAGACGTTGGCGGAGATCGGCGAACAGCTGGGGTTGAGCCGGGAGCGGGTTCGACAGATCGAAGCCCACGCGCTTCGCAAACTGCGCAACTCGGCGACAAGGGAGGCTCTCGCCTCGATTCGCTGAACCGGCGCCGTCACCCTGGAGTTTTCTCCTGCTTATCAAGCGACTGCGGCGTCGCTGAATCACGTTTCTCGCCTACTCCCAAGACCCGTTCCTTAAAATGGCATCACTCTTAAGCAGTCCCCACATTGGGCGTGGGCTGCCTATCTATACAGCAATGCTTGCACAGGTCTGTAAACGCTGGCAAGCTGCTTTTGCTTCTCTCACTATATGCATGTAGTGGACAGGAGACCACGGACTCAGATGCCGAGAATTCATCGCGCTGTCGTTCAACTTGCTGCCATGCTCTTGGTTGTCTCCCAGTTCGGCTGTGGGGCTGCACAGCTTGGAATGTGCGCGCCGCATACGAAGGAAGAAGGTGCGCCTACTCAGGCGTGGATCGAGTGTTTCGGCCGACCATTTTCACACGGAGGCATAACCCATTCGGTGTTCTGCCTGAATGACGGAACCGGCAAGCCTCCCGTAGTGTTGCTCCATGAGTTGACCGGGCTGTCTCCCGGGACCCTAGCCTATGCCGAAGAGCTGTCGGAGGACTTCACCGTATACGTGCCGCTGCTATTCGGCGAAAAAGGCAAATTTTCCGTCACGAAGGGTTTGTGGGCCTACTGGTTCGAAGGATTTTGGGAGTTTTTCCCCGGCGGAGAATGGGGCATACCCTCTCAGGGAAGCGCTCCCATTGTGAACTGGCTGCGAAGCATGGTGCAGAAGGTCGCAGAACGGCATGCTCAACAGTTAATCGGCATTATCGGCAACTGCATGACCGGTCCGATTCCTGTGGCGTTGCTGGACAATCCCCAGGTCGGTGCGGCCGTCGTGGCACAACCTGCACTCCCCCTGCGCTTTTGGTGGTACGCGGATGAAGACAAGAAATCTCTCGGTCTTGCTCTGGAGGACGTACAGAAAGCCAGAGAGAGCACGGCTAAAATCTATGGCTTACGCTTCGAAACCGACTGCATGGCTCATCACGAGAAACACAAGACCCTCTACGATACATTCGGCGCCCGATTTATCGACGGCGAAATACCGGCGAGTGCCTACCACATCGACGGGAAACAGGTCAAGGCGCACAGCACGCTGATCGGATCTTGGAGAAAACATGATCCGTCCGGGCAGGCTTCGAGAAACGCGCGGGAAAGGGTTCGACAATTTCTCCTGCAAGAACTCAGCGCGACCGTCCAGCAGGATAAAGAAATAGGTCCTCATTTCTCCAATTATTGACATTATCTTTCGAAGCGGTTATGCACAGCACGCCCGACGCCGCCTGATGGCGGTGATTGCACCTCACATATCAGACAAGGAGCCAGGAAGATGGCTGAACTACGACTCTTCTACGCGACCAATCGCAACCACCTCGGCGATGATCGATGGCGCCCCAAGGGTTACGGGAAGAAATTCAGCGACGATGGGATCGAGAATCTCCGTTTCGGCCGACTGACCGTCAAGGTCGATGACGCCAAAGTCACCAAGCATCTCCAGACGGATTGTGAACCGATGGGACGGGGGGACGGCGAGGGTTTGATCAAGTACCTATCCAGATGCGCTGAGTCCGCCGACATCGTGGCCTATAGGGAAAAGATCAATCGATCGGTCGCCGAAGACCAGCAGGACAACGTCAAGCTTGGCTCGCAAGCGGCATTCTCAGATTTGCAAACGATCATGCGCAAGAGCACGGATGTCGTAATTTTTATCCATGGGTTCAATGTCTCATGGACCGATGCGGTCGGCACGGCCCTGTCGCTTCAAGAAATGCTGAACCACAGTCCCGAGAGGGACACCGAACAGGGTGTGCAGGTGGTGCTCTTCACCTGGCCGTCGGACGGCATGGGACTACCGTTCGTCTCCTATAAATCGGATCGTTCGGAAGCGGCCGGATCCGGAAACGCCGTCGGTCGCGGCATTCTCAAGGTACGAGATTTTCTCGCGAGCATGCGCCGCGCGGATGAGCAACTCTGCAAACAAGACCTTCATCTCCTGTGCCATTCCATGGGCAATTATTTGTTGCAGAACGCGCTCGAGCGGTGCGACGCCTTCACCCCGGGGAACGCCTTACCCCGGCTGTTCGAACATATATTCATGTGCGCGCCCGACGTCGACGACACAGTGCTGGAAGAAGGGCAACCCTTGTGGCGGCTGAACGAATTGGCCAGAAGCGTCGATGTTTACCATAATCGCGGTGATGCCGCCTTGGTCGTGTCGGATTACACCAAAGGCAATCCCGATCGTCTCGGATCAGATGGGCCGGCGCGACCGACTCATGTGCACAACAAAGTACATGCGATTGACTGCACGCCGATCGTCAAGGGTCTCGTGGAGCACAGTTACTATCTGATGGGGAATATCAATGCCGATATCCGCATGAGCATCGATGGAAAGCCGCACGACGATCCCACCAGGCGCCGCGTCCGAGTGGGCTTGATGGGCAATCAGTGGGAAATGCGATAGATGTCGCGCTACGGCGCTCTGTCGACGCTGTCTATGGTATGAACGGGAGCAAACCGGCAAAAGCCGGTCAGATTCCCTAGTCTGGCCGGCATTTTGCGCTTCTGACCTTCGAACCCGCTTTGTCCCTTAATCCACGGTGAATTCAGTCGTCATGCCCTGAAGAAAATGCGGTCGTCCGGTGACCATATCCGGCACAAAGCAGATGAGTCCGTACTTCCCGGGCTCGAATTCTCCGGTAAAGTACGTGCGGGCTCCCTTTTTTATCGCCGTCACTCCACTCACTAATTCGCCACGAGGCGGACCCGACGTGCCCGGCTCGAACGAAGCGATCGCATCCTGAATCGTGGCGCCGGTCGCCAGCCTCACCACCACGACCTCATGAGGTTGGGTCCCGTGATTCACGACTTCGATGGTGCGAAGACCGGACTCCACTCGCTGTGAGAGGATGAATTGATAATCCACTTGCGTGACGGTTATCGACGGTTTCGGCTGTGAAACTCTCACCGGCTTTCCTCCCCGCACGGACAACGCCTTCTGCATCCCCAGCGCCACATGAGGCACACCGTTTTTATCCGGAATCCAGCAGATGAGCACGTAGTCTCCTTCTGTCAGGTTCACCGTGGCGGATGCCGCAGGGCTTGCCCGGTGCGCGTTCGGTCCACCAGCATAGTGCACCCAATCGGGCAGATGATGCGGGTCGGCTGCGATGGCCGCCCGAAAATCAGCCGCCGATTTTCCCTGCAGCAGCTTCAAAAACTGAATGTGGTGAAGGTCTCGCCCTTCGTTCACGATCCGGATGGTCGTGAGACCGGCAGTAAGACGGTCAGGGCCGCTGAAGCTGTAGTCGTGGGCTACGAAGACCACTGATCCATCCCCTCCGCGCAGCGCTGCGGCACTCTGATGGTCGCCTGCCAAAGCCGACAGTGCTCCGACCACCATGTATAAGAACGCCATCGAACCGTATAACGCGTATCGCATGATCCCCTCCTGTGTGTGTCGCTCGTTTCGAGCGTATTGATTGCGTACCTGGCGAGCGAAACACTATCACGCCGGTTCGCGACACGGTTCCTAAAACTATGCTAATCTTCGCCTAAATCTTTCCTAACAGTTTCATCTTTGCATGATCCCGGACTCGATCGTCACTCTTCTTAGAACGGGCGTCTCCGTCATGGTCGGCACGCGGGATGGGGCGCTCATACCGGAATGCTCGCGCGCATGGGGGATTCATGTCGCAGCGGACCGCGTCGGCCTAACGCTATTCCTCTCCGAGACATTCGCCGGTAAAACGCTCGACAACCTCCGGAGCAACGGCATGATCGCGGTTACCTGCACCAGACCGACCGACCATATCACGTATCAATTGAAGGGCCTGGTCCGAAGCATCAAGCCGGTAACGCCGGCCCAGCGAGAGCTGAGCCGGCTCTGGCATCAGGGCTTCACGGCCGAACTGGTCGCCGTCGGCGTATCCTCCGCATCGGCCGAAGCGTGGATTGTCGAACCGACCGTGGCCGTGGAAATCGCCGTCACTGACGTCTTTGATCAAACACCCGGACCCGGCGCAGGCCGGAGGGTCGGACTGTGAGCCTGGTGCCCCTCGAAGATCTGTGGGCGTGTTTTCAGGGCATGGTCCCCGCGGCCTTGAGCACGTGCGCGAACGACGGCACGCCCAACATTACCTTTATCAGTCAAGTCCATTATGTGGATGCCGGGCACGTCGCCATCTCGTTTCAATTCTTCAACAAGACTCATCGCAACATCCGCGAGAATCCGTTCGCTACTGTCGTCGTGTTGGACCCACGAACATTGCACGCGTATCGACTTCGACTCCGGTATGACCATTCTGAAGAGACCGGATCTTTGTTCGACTCCATGTCACTTCAACTCCAGGTGATCGCCTCCTACTCGGGCATGACGCAGGTATTTCGCCTGCTCGCCGCCGACGTGTACGAGGTGCTCAGCGCCGAACGCTTATCCGGTTTCACGCGGCTGCCTGTTCCACAGCCGTCCGAACGTCCCTCCGAACTCTTCATTGAGCCCGACCTGGTGTCGCTTCGCTTGATCGCCGAGCGGCTGAACGAGATGCAGACGTTGGATGAGGCGTTGCAGGCAGCGCTCCAGCTGCTCGATGACCTCCTTGGTTTTCGCCATTCGATGATCCTTGTAACGGATGACCGGAACGCCAAGCTGCTGACCATTGCCAGCCGCGGCTATCCAGAGAACGGCGTCGGATCGGAGATCGGCATGGGTGACGGGTTGATCGGCA
>DATIGP010000124.1:0-9023 GCA_035454625.1 Nitrospira sp. | reverse complement strand
TACATTGCGGGTGCGGTTGAGTCGCCGGAACAGCGAAAGTTCGTCATGACGTTTGTGTAGAGATCCACACACTTCAAACTTGGAGAAGAGACCATATGGAAGGCTCGAACAAACCGGATACCTCAGAATTGAACCTCCCGAAAGAGAATCTGACGCTCGATTTCATTGAGCAGCATCTGACATTTGATGAGAGAATTTGGCTTTCCAACATGGTACGCGCCTATGGTGAGAAACAAGTACTGGCCATGTGGCCATCGTATGAAGTGCAAATCAATTACGTGCGCAATTTGTAAGCAGACAACACGTCTGCAGGCGGCAAAGCTGCCGCAGTCCCTCCTAAGTCGGGATGTTTTGTGGATGAATCACGTGTAGTCTCGGCACCCATGGTAGTCGTTTTGTTAGGTCTTCTATGTGTGCCCATTTCTACAGCCTTTGCGCAGAGCAACAGCGCCGCTGGCAACCGTCCTACCAGATCGATAGATCCGATGAATCGTCCGATGGACGAGCTAGGCGTAACCGGCAAGGACGACACACTGTGCAGCGACCGCTGGTACTCCTGCACCACGTACGACCGCCAGCAGTTCGATCAGAAATATCCCGGTCAACGACTGAGAGACATGCTTCGATACGGCGAGCCCGACTGGCCGGATAGACCGCGCTATGGGTACGGCCGCGATAAGAGTGACCGGATGGATCACGGCGATCGCATACACGACAGGCTCGAAAAACACTAGCAACCAGACCCAGCTTAAAAATGATTGCAATCTCTTTGAGAAGTGAGTATTGGAATGAACCCTTCGTGACGCGAATAAAGCAACAATGAAAAAAAGTCCCTCCGGTCAACACATCTACTCGCCAAGCGACTTGGTTGTTCTACTTTTCGCGGCTCCGGCTTCAGCTGAACCAGGGTTCTCCGAAAAATACGGAGCGAAGAAAAGGTGTCAGGAACCATTCCTGACTTGATGGTGGAAGATAAGAACAGGCACGGCCTGAGAGCATCGATGAAACTCGGGCGTTCGCGTGCCAGCATAATGCTGGCATTCTCAAGACGTTCTACGGGTCATCCTCGTCATTTGCCTTGACCCCACCGCACATTCGGCGTACAAGCGCCCACACATTTAGTGCGTTGTGCTGCTCGAAAGAGAGGCAGAATGGGACGGCCGTTACGGGCGGCTCCGGGAGGCACCGTCTATCACGTGCTCAACCGAGCGAACGCTCGCATGACGTTATTCGAGGACGACGGTGACTATCTCGCGTTTCAGCGCGTGCTCGCCCAAGCCTGTGACCGAGTGGGGATGCGGCTCTTGGCGTATTGTGTCATGCCGAATCACTGGCATCTAGTGGTGTGGCCGCGAGGGGATGGCGATCTTTCTCGGTTCATGAATTGGCTCACGCTGACGCACACTCAGCGCTGGCATCGGCATCGAAACAGTGTGGGGAATGGTCACGTCTATCAAGGCCGATTCAAATCGTTTCCCATTGAAACGAGTGAATACCTGTTGACCGTATGTCGGTATGTGGAACGCAATCCCGTGCGCGCCGGTCTCGTCACGCGCGCGGAGCAGTGGCCGTGGAGCAGTGCGGCCTCCTCCAAGGGTGCCGCGCTGCATCAGTGGCCGATACCTCGCCCCCAGGCCTGGGCGGAATGGGTGAACGCCGATGAGCACCACGAGCAGGTCGAAGCCCTTCGCCGCAGTGTCGTGAAGGGCTTACCGTTTGGAAGTGAGTCATGGACGAAGCAGATGGTGACGAGATGGAATCTCGGCATGACGCTGCGAGAAAGGGGACGGCCGCCGAAAGTGCTAGGCAACAATGGTTCCTGACACCTTTCTTAAATCAGCGAGTATCGCGCTTAGCCTGACGACGCTTGGCAGTTGCGCGAATGTGACCGGCGATGCTTTTCGCACCTCCCTGAGACAATCGAAGATTCGCCCGCACGTCTGCGGGCGATTCGGTCTTCTTCGCAACCTTTGGCTGTTTTGACCCACGAGCAGGGGACGGTGGACGCCCCGCTTTTTTGGACCGCTTTAACCTGGGCATACATGTCTCCAGTTCAGCATTCAAAGAGCTAATTATGCTGGCGAACAGACGTATGGAATTGCGAAGGCGAATGATAGAACCAAACAAGACTGAAGTCCAGGCGACGTTCTGGGTTTCTGCGCCACTCACCGTAGCCAGACCGCCGGATTCATTTTGGTTTAATGTTGGTATTTCATCGCATCCGACGTTTCCCCCTTGACCACTCTGCCTCGTTCCGCGTAGAAGCGCCCGTCACAACATGCAGCTCATTGCGGGGCTGACACCTTCTGTTACCGAATCATTGGCATCTGGTGATGCGGCTGGGGGAGAAGTCAGTCCGAAACCAGCGCCTGCCGGAAGGCATGAAGGGAGAGGAGAGTGGGGATGAAATACGTCGATGGATATGTCTTGCCGGTGCCGAAAAAGAATCTCAAGGCCTATGCGCGCATGGCTCAGAAGGCGGGCAAGGTGTGGCGGGAGCATGGGGCGCTCGATTACAAGGAGTGCGCCGGCGACGACCTGAATGTGAAATGCGGAGTGCCGTTTCCGCGCCAGATGAAGATCAAGCCGGGCGAGAAAGTCGTCTTTGCCTATATCGTGTTCAAGTCGCGCGCGCATCGCGATCGTGTGAATGCCAAGGTCATGAAAGATCCGCGCCTTCAGAGCATGGGTGGTCCAAACAAGATGCCTTTCGATGTGAAGCGCATGGTCTACGGAGGCTTCCAGGTGTTGGTCGACGTCTGAAGCCGTGGCCGCCGCTAACCACTGGGCAATTCCACCGAATGGCATCGGCGTTTTCTCATGCGTTTGTTGCGCTTGCCTTAGGGAAGGTTTCCCGAGAGAGCTCGTTCCCGTAGCCCACGGTGTGCCTGGGAATGGTGTGCTCGGTCGTTCCGGATCTGGATGTCATTGGCTTTTACTTTGGCATTCCCTACGGAGATCTGTGGGGACATCGCGGGTTGACCCACTCGCTTCCGTTTGCGGGGGTCTTGAGCGCGCTGTTCGTCGGGCTGCTCTACCGGCAGCACTCGGCGCGAGTGAAGACGGCCGTGTTTTTCTATCTACTGTTTTGCACGGCGTCACACGGGGTGCTAGACGCCATGACCGATGGCGGCTTGGGTGTGGCGTTCTTCTCGCCGCTTGATACGACCCGGTACTTCTTTAGCGTTCGTCCGATCCCCGTGTCGCCGATCGGGATTCGTGGATTTGTTCACGAAGGCACGTTCCGTGTGCTCGCGAGCGAAGCCCAGTGGATTTGGTTGCCGGCCGCGGCGGCGTTCGTGGTGCTTCGTACGCTCCAAGGCTTCCACTCGAACCGCGAACGCCGTTCCGGCCGCTGAGCAGCAAAGCTGCCTGGCATCATCGCTACTTAAAACGAAACCCGCCTAAAAGCACAAAAGGGTCAGGAACGATTTCCTGACTTGATGGAGATCAAATAGGCACGGCCTGGCCCGAGTACGCTTCGTCTTTCTTTGCCTTGACCTAATCGCACATTCGGCGTACAAGCCCGCACAGACATTTCGTGCGTTGTGCTGCTCGAAGGGACAAAGAAAAGGGGTCCAGAGTCTTTTCTTGCGTGCGATGCCTATTCTCGCGGTTAACTTGCTCTTGAGCACGTTGATCTTCTGGATCGCCGCCAGGCTCTATCTCCTGCCTCGTCTGAATGCGACGCGCCCCCAAGCCGTTCTCCTTCCCATACTGCTCCTGCACTCCTTCCGTCACCTCGGCCTGATGTTCCTGGAACCAGGCGCCACCTATGCCGGCATCCCTCCACAGTTTGCCTATCCCGCCGCGTACGGCGACCTGCTCGCCGCCGTTCTTGCGCTGGTCTCGATGCGGGCTGTGGCCGTGGGGCATCGGAGCAGCCGTCTGCTCGTGTGGGCGTTTAACGTGGAAGGATCACTGGATTTGCTCACGGCCATTACGCTGGCGACCGTGTATCACGCCTCGGCCTACATGGGACCTGCTTACTGGATCCCGTCGTTCTGGGTTCCCGCTCTGCTGGTGACGCACTACATCACCTTTTTGATATTGCTGCGGCACTGGCCGGGTGCTCAGCCTTAACCGTCTCGACCTTTTGGGAAAGAATTGTCCGGTCAGAATAACTTTCTCGCTCGTCGTTGGCTAAAGAAAGGGGTCGGGAGTCTTAATTCTTTGCCGGCGCTCAAATAAAGACTCCCGACCCCTTTAATTTCCGTACCCCGCGAGAGACTCAAACGCACACTTAACGTAAGTTTAACCTTATCGCCAATTTTTCATCTGGTGCAGAAGCGATCAGTATGGTAAGAGCAGTCCATGCAGAGGTGTTCGCGTTGCGGCGGAATCCTGCTGAGCGATGTTCTCGATGAACTTGGAACGTCATTTCAAGCCTGGCATTGCGTAATCTGCGGTAATTGGATCGACTCTCTCATCGTCCATCACCAAACAGTCACCGTCCTTCCTGTCCCCGGTTCTAAAGCACGGACAACCATTTTCAATGGCAGCAAGGGAGATGCTTGACGTATCGGCGTTTCCAAGGAGAGACCTCGTCTCCTACGACTTCCCCCAAAGCTCCTCATGCTCCGCAATTTCATTCTCTAGCTCCAGGAACTCACCAACCTCTGCGAAAGGAGTCCCATGAGCCTCGAGCGCTTCTGTGAAGGTTGTAGCAAGCTGCATGACAGCGCTGTCTGGTATCACCGGAATAAAGTCGATTCCCTGTCTCACGAATGGTTGTGCGGTCTTCAATATCTTCTCCTCCCACCCCAGACCATGTGGTCATGGCGCACGTTCCTGTATTGGAATAGAGGAACCTCGGCGCACAACGCTTCGTCTGCACAAGGGACCTCCCAGAATCTGACGGTGCAGCGACAAGACTTTCCAAAACCATAGAAAAGAGGGACTCATGACGAAAGACGAATACGACCACTTGGAGGCGGACATCAACCGAGCGTTTATGGACGGCGCTGTCTTCTCCTTTCTGTCACTAGCACAACTTCTCGCCGCTTTTCCTGCGGAGGCTCGGTCGATGGTTGAGGAGATAATCGGCAACGGAGAGACACGCACAGGCCCTTATAGGGTCGTTCTTGTCCAGACGTGTGAATTCCCTGACGGCACGATGTTCTTAAGACAACCGAACGAGCGCCATGACAGCGTATTCATCCTCATCGTCTCGAATCGAGAGCGGTACGAAGCGCAACGTCTCAACATTCAGCGTATTCTCGGACGCAAGTGCCAACTACTTACCAAATGAAGGCCCTTCGATATCAGGGATACACTATTCGCTCCTATCCTCGACGACTTACCAAGCGCGGGGAGTGGACGATCAAAATATCCATTTCCTGGCAATCCGATGGTCTCACGACAGTCAAAGAGTATTCAGCCGATTCGCCTTTTCCGTCCGAAAAAGAGGCTGATATCCATGGGATTACCTTCGGTCAGCGGATCATAGATAACAAGGTTGCAGGGCTGTCGCTAAAGTAGCATCTGCTTTGTTTAATACGCTCCAACGTCCCAAACATCAATTTGGTCGATCGACCTCAGGGAGCTGGTCTTTCGAAAGTCGTGTCGGCCACTCTCCGTGCCTTAAAGTAATCGGATAAAACGGAGAGGTGCGAAGTGGGTCTATTCGAAGCGGCTTTCTTTTTAAGCTGCAAACCAAATGGGTCGTAGGTTCGAATCCTGCCCTCTCCGCCAAACTCGGGACTTTCCGAGTCCAACCCCGCAACCATCTGGCGTATTCAGAGACACATCTTTGAGCGGTGCACTGCTCGCACCTTTGCCGGTGCGCCAATCTAAGTAAGGCTCGACTTCATGCCCTTGGAGTCGAGCCTTTTAACCCGTGCCTTCCCTTATCCTCATCGGAGCTTGTCGCGATCACTATCGAGAAAGGTGGTAGCTATGCCGAGAAAGGTACTTAGGAGAATAGCCAAAACTTACCAAAGGAAAATGGTCAGGATTCGATCTAGCGGCACGCTAAACGCCGGAGCCTCAAGATCGAGTGAGGTAATTACAACCGTACCAGCAAACAAAGTACTCGTCATCGAAACCATTAGCGCCAATATTCGCATACCCGAGACTATGCCACTCCCTCAAGTTGCCAGATTAGCGATAGTCACCGGATCTGCATTTCCTCCTAACACGGGTCCCCCATTGATAGACGTTCCAATCACTCGTATGGCTACCGATCCGGCAGGCAACTTCGTTAATTATGTTGGATTAGCACATATCAGGGCCTATGCAACCGATGGATTGGTGCAGTACTCGATAGATCTGGACAGGCCCAGCAGTGGAGCGTTTGATGTAAGTCTATTTGGTTATTTACTGCCAGCCGACAGTCCAAATCTTGCACCTTGATGCAATTGGACCCCCCCGGAGTTCCTCTATACCCTCATCGGCTCTCGTTTAAACAGATCTGGCCCCCTTGCCTCTAGAGTACGAGTGGTTTAGACCTAGAAGCTATTCGAGCGAGCTTACGAACCGGCAACGGGAAGTGTTGGTGCTACTGACGAAGGGCCGAACGATGCGAGATATTGCACATCAACTCGATATTTCCGTGAAAGCAGTGGAAGCTCACAAGGGCAATCTGTCGCGGAAGCTCGGCGTGCGCACGAGTTCCGACCTTGTCAAGTTCGCTTTGATGCATGGAAGGAGTGGAGCTAGGGCATAAACCCACCAATTAATAGGTCATTCAACGGGTAGAGCATCCTGTCCTTCTGCTCTGATCTGCACGCGGGCTGTTGCGACGAGAGCTTATCGATATCGGCTTTCAAGCATGCGTAATAACGCACTGGATCAGACCAACCTGCAAGCCGATCCGTGTCTCACAACTTGGCCTTTGACGACGTGTTCAAGGCCCCCACAGGAAGTACGTGGGTTTCCCCATGTTCATGTCCCTTCAATTTGACTATCTATGGAAGGCGCAAGGGCTATGAGAAGGTCAGCATCCGGCGGGACGAGAAGAAGTCGCGTAGTCATATGTCAAAACCCTCGAAAGCGCGTAGCCAAAGTAAAGCAGCCGGGCCCGTCCGGCTCGGGGCGGACGACCACGCGCCCGCGAGGCTATCACCAAGGCTAATCAAGCCCTTCGAGACTACAGCCTAGAACGCAAAAAACAGCAGATTATGGATGATAAGACGGCGAGTGCTCTTCGTACTCTTAAGGAAGCCTTTGAAGAGCAGAGCACCGGGCTAAAGAAAGGGGTCGGGAGTCTTAATTCTTTGCCGGCGCTCAAATAAAGACTCCCGACCCCTTTAATTTCTCTCAAGCCGCACCTCCGTCTGCTGCCACGGGTGCAGTTCATCCGCTTTATTTGTCTTGACCCCTCCGCACATTCGGCGTACAAGCGCCCACACATTTCGTGAGTTGTGGGCCTTAATTAAAAAAGAGTTTTGCCAGAGGAGGATACTGCTATGGCGGTCGCTACGAAGAAAAAAACCGGGCCGTCTGCGCGCAAAGGCGCATCGTCTTCTGCTGCGCGCGAACAGGCGATCACCAACGAAGTCATCGCTCGCTACTCCAAGACGAGCGATCAGCGCATGCGAGAGCTGATGACCGCGCTCATCAAGCATCTCCATAGCTTTGCGCGGGACGTTCGTTTGACGACCGGCGAATGGATCGGAGCATGTAACTATCTCGCGATGGCCGGCGAATTCTGCAAAGGCGGACGCCAGGAGTTTTTGGGCATGTCGGCGCTCCTTGGACTCGAAACTCTCATTCACGAGATGTCGGTGCCCAAGCCCAAGGGCGCCACGCTGCCGACCGTCCTCGGGCCGTTCTACGTGCCGAACTCGCCTAACTTTCCGCATGGCGGGGATCTCTCGAATGGCGCCGCCGGCGAGCTGCTCTTCGTTTCGGGGCGAGTTCTCGACATGAAGGGAAAGCCGGTCGCCAACGCCAGTGTCGAAGCTTGGCATTCAGATGGCCGTGGCCTGTACGACGTCCAGTGCGGCGATATCACTAAGGATGGCATGTGGTGCCGTGGTCAGCTCAAAACGGACTCGGAAGGCCGCTACTCATTCTGGTCGGTAACTCCTGTTCCGTATCCGGCGCCGCTGGACGGCGGGATGGGCGCCATCTTCAAGCACACGTCGAACCACGAATGGCGGCCCGCCCACATGCATTTCATGGTCACCGGCAAAGGGCTGGCGCCGCTTATCACTGAGATCTTTGTGCGCGGCAGCAAGTATCTCAAGGAAGATACGGCGTTCGCGGTGCGAGACGGCCTGGTCGCCGACTTCAAGCCGAACAAGGCCGGCAAGGGGCCGGACGGCCGCGAAGTGAGCAAGCCGTACAAGACGCTGAGCTATGACTTCGTGATGACTGGCGCGTAGGCCTCGTTTTGGCGCCGCCCCCCATCCGCGAGGAACTATTCCGGCTTGATGGTGGTAGATAAAACAGGCACGGCCTGTGCGTCTATCAACCGTGATGATGCGGGGCGAGACATGATGGGTAGTTGCGTGTTTGCCGGGACTTATTCCGCGCGATCAGTTGGTATGGGAAGCCATTCGGATGCTGCGGCGACTGAACCATTCAGTAATCTCTTCGAGATCAGGCTTTTGAGTTGTCACGTTGAGCGTAAAGGCTTCGAGTTCCTCATTGCTTGCCGTGAGCTGGTATCCATTCAGTTGCAAGAACAAAGCTGCAACTGCAATGCCTGCTCTCTTGTTCCCATCAATGAACGGGTGATTGCGTACGAGGCTATCGATAAGAACAGCGGTTTTCCTCATCACATCCGGAAAGAACTCCGTCTGCCCAAAGCCCGCCTTCGGCCGAGCCAATGCCGATTCGAGCAGGCCTAGATCACGAACTCCGTGCTCCCCACTGGTCTCTTCTATCAGGCGATCGTGCAGAAAGAGAACTTGCTCAGCCGTAAGATACTTCACTTCCTTGAGAGGGCTTCAAGGGCGGGACGATAGCGTTCGATGAATTCCGTAATTTGGCGCGTGAACTCTTTTGTGACTTTACCTTTCGTCGCCACGGTCCGGGCAAGGGAGGGGCGACGTTTTGAGGATGTAGGCTTCTTC
>DATIGP010000123.1:0-4474 GCA_035454625.1 Nitrospira sp. | reverse complement strand
CAGCGATCGACTCAACTTTGGCCGGCAATTTGCCGATCTCCTCTTTAAAGATGTCCCGAATCCTGCTCGCATCGACTGACTGGAGCCGTGCATTCAACCGGCTGCCTCTATGTCCTCTGTAAAGGACGTGTTCACATGAGGTGAGAGGAGCCGCACCTACCTGTACTTCGATCGACAGACACCGTATAGGCCGTGACAGGCGACAAACCAAGGAGCATTCATATGGAACTGGGATTCATCGGATTGGGTAAAATGGGGATGAACATGGTGACGCGGCTCCGGCGCGATCAGCATCGGGTGGTGGTGTATGACCGATCCCAAGAGCTCATTAAACAGGCTGAGGGGCTGGGCTGCATCGGTTCTTCCTCTCTCGCTGACCTTGTCGGGAAGCTAAGTGCTCCACGCGCCGTCTGGATCATGGTTCCGTCCGGCACCCCTACCGAAGAAACGATCCAGGCCGTGGCTGCGCTCTTACAAGCAGGCGACACGATCGTGGACGGCGGCAACACCAGATTTCACGACGACGTGCGGCGCGCTGCCGAGCTGAAAAAGAACGGCATTCACTATGTGGATGCAGGAACCAGCGGAGGGATCTGGGGCTTGAAAGTCGGCTACTGTCTCATGATCGGCGGAGAAGATACGGCCGTCAAACGGCTGGCGCCGGTATTCAAGACTCTGGCGCCAGAGAACGGATGGGCCCATGTCGGGGCAGTCGGCGCCGGACACTATGTGAAGATGGTTCATAACGGCATCGAGTACAGTATGATGCAGGGCTATGCCGAAGGATTTGAATTGATGTCGAAGAGCGAATATAAGCTCGACCTTGCGCGCGTGGCCGACTTGTGGATGCACGGGAGCGTCGTCCGATCCTGGCTCTTAGAGCTGGCCGCGGGTGCCCTCAAGGACGATCAAAAGCTGGAAAAACTGAAGGGGTACGTTCAAGACTCCGGTGAAGGCCGCTGGATGATCGCCGATGCCATTGAGAAGGACGTACCGGTTCCGACCTTGACGACGGCGCTCTTCACACGGTTTCGCTCACGGCAGGAAGAATCGTTTGCCGAAAAAATGCTGGCGGCTCTGCGAAATGCTTTCGGAGGTCACGCTGTCCGGCGATAGCAGTTGGCATCCCCACATGGCGTTGAAAACATCTCGACGCTGGTGGACTTTTTCTATAGCCTGCTAAGGAGACCTCGATGTCTTCTATGAACAGTCAACGGATCGATATCAGCCCTGCGCAGGAGCCGCTCCCGCCGGTCGAGCCTTGTACCTTGGTTATTTTCGGCGGCTCGGGAGACTTGGCGCGCCGTCGACTGATTCCCGCGCTGTACAATCTCCTTCTCGACGGGTTGCTGCCGTCGAACTACGTCGTGCTCGGCCTGGGCCGCACGCCCATGAGCGATGAAGAGTTCAGAACCACCGTTCGCGACGGCGTCGTCAAACATTCCCGACAGGAATTAATCGAAGAGACCTGGAACGCCTTCTCCCAACACCTGTTTTATCTGGCAGGCGGAAATGACGATCCTACGACCTACGTTCGTTTGAAAGAGCGAGTCGAGGAACTTGAACGACAATTCCAACTGCCCGGCAATCGCATATTTTATCTGAGCATTCCTCCCAGCTCGTTCACCTCTGCCTGCGAAGGCTTGTCCCGTTCAGGCCTCGCAGGAATTCCGGGGGCTCGTTCGCCCTATACCCGCATCATCGTGGAAAAACCCGTCGGGCGCGATCTGGCCACCGCACAGGCCATCAACGAAGTGACAGGCCGGGTTTTCGACGAATCCCAGATTTTTCGTATCGATCACTATTTGGGCAAAGAGACCGTCCAGAATCTCATGGTCGTACGTTTTGCCAACAGCATTTTCGAACCAATTTGGAATCACAAATACGTCGATCACGTTCAAATCACGGTGAGTGAAGCTGAAGGGGTGGGGACGCGAGCCACTTATTATGAAGAAGCCGGCGCTCTGCGGGACATGATCCAAAATCATTTGCTCCAGTTACTCTGCCTGGTCGCCATGGAGCCGCCGTACTCGCTCGATCCGGACGTGGTTCGAAATTCTAAGATGGAAGTCCTCCGCTGCTTACGCCCCATCACCGCCAAGGATGCGGAAAAATTCACCGTGCGGGCCCAATATACGGAAGGGACGGCGCACGGCGCACCCGTTCCCGGCTATCGCCGCGAAAAAGGCGTGAAGCCGAACTCCACCACCGAGACCTACGTAGCCGTGAAATGTTTCGTGGAAAACTGGCGATGGTCCGGGGTCCCCTTTTACTTGCGGACAGGGAAAGCCTTGCCTCTGCGAGCCAGCGAAGTCGCAGTGCAATTCAAAGAAATTCCGCAGATTCTCTTCAATGCCGGCGGACAGACGCCTCAAGCCCCGAACGTCTTGGCGCTGAAAATTCAGCCTGAAGAAGGACTCTCCCTTCGCATTGTGTCACGAGTACCAGGCACTCGCGCGGAAACTCATCCGGTTGAAATGGACTTTAGGTATGGAGAGGTATTCGGCCGACCATCCCCGGAAGCCTACGAACGGCTGCTGCTCGACGTGATGGCGGGAGACGCCTCTCGTTTCATGCGGCGCGACGCGGTAGAAGCTTCCTGGGCTTGGATTACCCAGATCCTTGAAGCTTGGGACAAGTCGGGACAACGATGGCTGCCGGAATACCAAGCCGGCACTTGGGGGCCGGTGGAAGCGGACCGGTTGATCCAAAACGACGGCCGTACGTGGCGGGTGCTGTAGGTGCTTCATTGCAGGAAACATTCAACCCACGCCAAACATTTCGCAACCCTTCCCTTTAAGCTTATTGGCTCTGCTATTGTTACTGTGATCCCCATCGGACAGTCAATGCTGCACTTCGATCCGTCCATATGCCTCTCGACAAGCAATTATCGAGATAAATGTTACATCGCATAAAACACTCGTGTCGCCAGTCCGGATCTTGCACCCGGCCACAAAACTGTGTGCACTGCGAGTCTCTCCTGTAGCACTCTTGCGGAGTCATGCTGGCAACTATTGCCATCGAACCTGTTCCCTCAAATTGGTTTATGGAAAAGAAGTTGCTGGGCTTGTGAAGTGATTGTTCTGCAGTAAACCCTGGGATCCCATTCATTTTACCGCTCCTTTCTGTTAGTGAGTTCTCTGCTATGCAGAGAGCCACTGTCCAACATCCGACATCGCGAAAATCAGTCATAATCATTTCAACATTAAGCAATCGGCTTGACATGCCGTCGCCCCGCCCGCCTTGACACAACAGTGCAGACCAGGTCTGCAACACTTGTCCTTGCAGTGCGTCCACCCCGGAAGACAGTCGAACAAACCCGAACCCGGCGAAGGTTTCTGCGACTTCGGCGGAGTATCCCCCGGGAAAGGCACGGACTGACTACAGATCCCGTCGCTACAGAACCAGCCTGGCGGGCAACATTCGTTACCACAACAAGTGTCTCCCTTGGCACAGCATTTACCGCCGCAGACACTTTGGTCGCTTGGACAACAACCCAGACGCGCATTGGGATCAAATCTATCTACGCAGTGCTCGCCCTCATCACAACAACCTTCACCCATTGCCAATGGGTGGGTAAAGCCACAAACTTTAGGGCAGCATGGACTTTCCCCTAATGGCTTCGTACCAAATAACTCCGGCCGGGGTAGCGAGCATATTGCGCTGCAACTCAGAAATGCGGCCTGGCACGCTATCAATGCCTTACCTGCAGCCGCCGCAGCCAACGGGCAAGCGGGAGGGAACACGCATCCGGCAAGTAACGCCGTTGCGGATGCCGTGCAGTACGCATCAGCAGTTACACAGTCTTCCATGCAGTTTCTACATCTCGATTGGGTATCTGGCCCCGGCAAATATGCTGGAGCGATCGTCTCACTGTTTGGTGAGTCACTAAGTTCTGACGCTGAGTAACGGTAGCGCCCGTTCGTCCTGTATAGCGACGCGTGGGCTGTAAATCCCGGTACGTTCATACTGCCTCCTCGTTGAACCGTAATTATCGGTTGTCCATACAGCGACAACTCGTCACTGTCACAAAGACGGACTGTAAATGGCTACTATGCGCCTCCCAATTCAACCGCATGCTTTCAGACATTCCGTATGTTGTTGATCGCAAATCACACAGTTCAAGGATGGCTTCGGATTGTCCCACGTACCTTCGCAACCATCCAAACACACTGAGTACGCACTATTGCACCAAAATCTACAAAGCCAGCCGCTGATATCACCAAGAATCCCAACACCGCGCGTTCCATCAAACCTATCAATGGAAAGCTGAAAGATAACTATTTCCTCTCCACCATGGTGTCCTCTCGCAGCCATAGTCTGATAGCGCTTACTTGTCTGACCGAGTGATGCTTCTGCAGTAAATCCAGGTATGCTCATATCAACTCCTACCTTTTCCGTTTTAGCGGTTGTTGCTACACCAGTCGACCCCACTCGTGATGACGCCACCGCTTGCCATAGGTCTCGCCTATTA
>DATIGP010000122.1:0-2076 GCA_035454625.1 Nitrospira sp. | reverse complement strand
GAATCGGGGCGTGATCGCCATGCACTTGCAGACAGGCCATTTCGGCCGCCCAGGCGCTACCCCGTTCTCGCTCACCGGTCAGCCTAACGCGTGCGGCGGAGTACGCGACACCGGAGCACTCTCCCATGCGTTGCCGAACGGAAGAATGGTCGCCAACGCCAAGCACCGCGAGGAGATGGAGGATTTGTGGAAGATACCTCGCAACCGCATTAGTCCAAAACCTGGTTACCACACCATGGCGCTCTTTCAGGCGATGGCTCGCGGCGATGTCAAGTGCTGCCTGGTCATGTGCACTAACCCGGCGCACACGCTGCCAAACGTCCTCCCTTATCGAAAAGGAATGGAGGACACCTTCCTTGTCGTCGCCGATGCCTTCTACCCAACGGAAACAGCCAAGCTTGCCGATGTATTTCTTCCGACCGCCATGTGGGTCGAAAAAGAAGGGGTCAAAGGGAACGCCGAACGCCGTTATCATCTCTATCCGAAACTGGTCGATCCCCCTGGAGAGGCCCGTAGCGACTTGGAAATCCTGGTGGATCTCGCGGATCGGCTTGGCCATAGCGATCTTATTTCAGCGCGGACCCCGAGGGACGTGTGGGACGAATGGCGCAAGGTCTCTGCGCACTCCGCCTACAACTTCGAAGGAATTACGTATGAACGCTTGCAAAAAGAACGTGGGGTCCTCTGGCCATGTCCTGCGGAGACCCATCCTGGCACGAAGCGGCGTTACATTCCTGATCAGGATCCTATGGCGAAAGGCACCGGCCGTTTCGATTTCTATGGAAAACCCGATGGGCGGGCGACCATCTGGCTAGACTCTCAGGAAGAGCCATTGGATCCATACACCAAGGAGTACCCGCTCATTTTGAATACGGGGCGGATTCTCGAGCACTGGCACACCATGACGATTACTGGATCCGTCCCCGAGCTTCGGAGCATTCATCCAGACTATCTGGAGATTCACCCCTACGACGCGCATAAGCTTGGGATTGATGAAGGTGATCATGTCATCGTCCGGAGCCGTCGTGGGGAAGTCAAGTTGCGCGCTCGTCTCACCGACGTGGTGCGACCGGGGATGGTCTTCGCCACCATGCATTCGGCACGTCACTTGATCAACAGGGCGACACACGACGTGTTCGATCCCTTCTCGAAACAACCGGCGTACAAACGCTGTGCGGTGTTTGTGCGTTCCCAAAACACCTGAGGCTGAGCATGCCGTTCAACCAACGACAAGGGATCGCAGGGGCCTCTTCGGTGGTCGCTCTGATCGGCATTCTCTCACTGCAACCATCTCTCGTCCGAGCGGAAGCAGGACTTGAAGCCATCCAGGAAGTTGGACTCTTACGCAGCCTGGGAATCGCATCAGCGGTGGTCGGCATCATTGTTTTGCTCCTCACGCATTACGTCTACCGCAACAGGATCACGCGCGGCACGTACCACTGGCTGCTGTTAGTCGGATTGTTCGTTCTTCCACTTACGGCAACGTTAAGTACCACGGCGACCGTGATGGAAGGCACGAAGTCAGTGCAGGCTTGTGCTTCTTGTCATGTGATGCACCCTTTCGTCAATGATCTGAAAAATCCGAACAGTCCGACTTTGGCTGCTCGACATTACCGATACAACTGGATTGCACGAGACCAGTGCTATGCCTGCCACGTCACGTACGGAGCAACTGGCACTCTGGCGGGAAAGCGCGATGGCTTCCGACATTGGGTGTACTACATCTCGAATACTTACTCGGATCCGATCAAATATTCGGGGAGTTATGAAAACTCGAGCTGTTTGGCTTGTCATGGGCAAACAACGAAATGGGAACAGGTCAAAAGCCACCAGGCCCTTGCCGACGAGTTCTCAACCGACCGTATTAGCTGCATCAGATGCCATGGGCCGCCTCACCCCTTGCCACGTGAACGGAAGGTGAGCGTGACCAACCCCTTGACAGAAACGACAAGACTCGAAAGGAACCGATGAAAGAGGCGGAAGTCAAGCAGAAGCTCGAAGAACTGAAAGGAACCTTCTGGATACGGGGTCAGCTCGCTCTGGCGGTTAATTGCACGCTGCTGGGCTTGATCTGCA
>DATIGP010000121.1:0-7556 GCA_035454625.1 Nitrospira sp. | reverse complement strand
AATGGCATGAACCGCTTGGTCCCGTCCGACATCGAAGCGTATGCCGAAGCCCATTCCATGTCGGAGTCGCCCGTTTGCCGCGCGCTGCGCGAAGAAACCCATCGGACGATGGAACACCCCCAGATGCTGGTCGGTCCCTTGGAAGGCGCATTCCTGAAAATGATGACGCGGCTGGCCGGCGCAAAGCAGGTGCTCGAAATCGGGACATTTACGGGCTACAGCGCCCTTTGTTTTGCCGAGGCCCTGCCGGGTGACGGAAGCGTGATCACTTGTGAAGTCGATGAGAAATCGGCAGCGGTGGCGCGGCGCTACGCGGCGCAGACGCCCGTTGGGAGTAAAATCCATATTCGCATGGGGCCTGCGCTGGAGACGATGCGGATACTGACCGGTCCGTTCGATCTCATCTTCATCGATGCCGATAAGGCGAACTATTTAAACTATTACCGCCGTTCGCTCGATCTACTTGCGCCGAACGGCGTCATCTTGATCGACAATGTGCTGTGGAGCGGCGAAGTTCTGAAACAGCCGCCACCGGACGAGTCGACCGCTGCCATTCAGGAACTGAATCGTACTGTCGCAGCCGATCCGCATGTGACGGCCGTCCTGGTCACCATCCGTGATGGGATTCTGGTGGTAAGAAGAGCCACCTAGAACACCGTAGCTAGAGGTTACGTTACCTCTCCGACTTATGGTATCTGTACCGATATGCTGAATCTCTAGCTCGATGCCCGTTATGGCGACACACTCACTCCGCCTCTCGTCATACTCACCCAGCGTAGCTTTTTTCTGCCGATTCATGGATTCATCGAAATTCAGTATGCAGGGTACCCGTACAGATGCGCACTGGTATGGCTCGGTACAGGGAAGAATGGGCATGCTTACAAGCAAAGATCGTCGTGAAACATCGCGGCCTATCTCACGCGTAAAACGATACGGTGGAGGATCCTATGAATAATATGAACAAGACGACCGACCAGGAGCACATGCGAACCGAGATGGACAAGCTCATCGCATCCCTGGATTTGCCCGAACTGAACAAGGAGTTCATGCGGGCGCGATGGCTGGAGCTGGTCATTTGGATGGATGGAAAGGCTAAAGAATCCGTGTGGTGGTATCGCAGGCTACGCTTGGCGACGATCATCGGCGGCGTGATCGTGCCGGCGTTGGTCAGTTTGAACATCGGCAGCGACATGCAAGGATTAGTTCAAGCGCTCACGTTCATCGTCAGTCTTGTGGTGGCGTTGAGCGCTGCCGTCGAGGAGTTCTTTCGCTACGGCGAGCGGTGGCGCCACTACCGGCAGATGACCGAGTCGCTAAAAAGCGAAGGGTGGCAGTTTTTGCAGCTGAGCGGAGCCTATGCGAACCAAGCCCATATTACAGCGTACCCGGCCTTCGCCGCACGGGTTGAAGAGCTGAGCCGCGAAGAGGTTGAGTCCTACATCACGCAGGTGTTCACAGGGAAAAAGGATACCAATGACAAGACAACTGCTCTGCCGTGAAGCTGCCGCTGAGCAACGAGATAGCCGAACTCCGTAACCCGCCGTACCTATTTCCGATACGGTACCGTATCGATTGAAATTCTCCATCAACTTGCAACCCATCACGCAACAGTTCTATGGCTTCTTCGCCGTGGTTGAAGAAACCATAGTGAAAAAAATACGTAGAAAGAGTACATAGGAGTCTAACCGAGCCGAGTCCCTTGCTGCGGATGCGTACCGGCAAGAGGCTTGCTCAGCCAACCATGTATCCTGGATTCCCGGGACGGTATGCCCGGAACTATCAGGCATAGAAAGGGGTGAGTTATGGGTAAACGAGCGGTGCTCATCGGCATCAACAAGTATCAAGTACCCGGCGCTGATCTCCAAGGGTGTGTCAATGACGTGAAGAATTTGAGCGGAGTGCTGACGACCTATTACGGCTTTACCGACAAGGACATCACGACCCTCACGGATGCGCAGGCGACGAAAAAAGCCATGGAACGGGCCATTAAGAAATTGATCAGGAGCGGGAAGAAAGGCGATGTGCTGCTTCTCCACTATTCGGGGCATGGATCAAATGTGCCGGATGATAATGGGGACGAAGCGGACAAGCGCGATGAGATCTTATGTCCGACCGATCTCGATTGGAAGAATCCCTTCCGCGACGACTGGCTGCGGAAGACGATTGGGAAGCTGCGGTCGGGGGTGAACCTTACCGTCATCATGGACTGTTGCCACTCCGGCACCATCACCCGCGTAATGAATCCGCTCGATGCTCCCAGAAGGCAACGGTACCTCCCGTGTCCCTTGGATTTCATGGCGACTGAGTCCGGACGGAAGCTGCGCGGGACGGTTCGCGGACAACTGGGCAAGGCTCCTCGGGGACGCAGGCGCAAGAAGGACATCGTCCATGCGGACATTCCGGAGATGCTGCTCACCGGCTGCCGCGATACGCAAACCTCCGCCGACGCGCATATCGGCGGTTCGTACAATGGGGCCCTGACCTATTATTTGGTCGAGTCGATCAAAGAGGCCGAGGGCAAGCTGACCTACCGAGAGCTGCATCAGCGAACCACCGCAAAACTGAAGCAGGAGGATTTCGATCAAATTCCTCAGTTGGAAGGAAGACGCACCTCGTTCGACCGGCTGTTTCTGGGTTAGAGCTGGTACCACTGCGGTCACAGAGTCCGTTGTCTTTGTGTAATTGTCAGCCTGTCCGTCTGAAGGAAGGATTCGCCGATGAGCAGGAGGCAAAAAAGGAACATGAGCGACCCGGACAGTCGTGTCCGCGACATGAATTGGGAGGAATTCGAGGCTCGGCTGTCCCGATCCTCGCGCGGAGGGAAATCACGCGCGGCCTCCTATCAGGAGTTGAGGGATCACTTCGGGCCTAAGAAGCTCGAGCGGCTTCAACAGCTGGCGGAACGCGTTCGCTCTGCTCGACGCAAGCGTGAGCCGATGCGGGGCAATATCATATTCATCCCCGGCATCATGGGGTCCGAGTTGACCGTGACTGAAGACGGCGATGACGACGTTGTATGGATCAGTTTTTGGCGGCTCATTAAAGGCGGGATTAAGAAACTGCAACTGGCCGCCGATGGCGCGCAGGAAGCGGATTCAACAATGCGGGTCCGACCGAGCGGGCTCGACAAGGACAGCTATGCCGAGACGATTCTCTGGTTGAAAGCGTACTGGAACGTCGAACCTTTTGCTTATGACTGGCGGAAAGACCTGGATCAGGCCGCGAAGGGCTTGAAAGATTTTGTGCAAGCCAAGTTTGAAGATCGACCGGTTCACCTGGTCGCCCATTCCATGGGGGGCCTCGTGTCCCGCAATTTTATTCGACTCTATCCCAAGGTGTGGAAGGCCATGTCGGAGCCGAAGAAAGTGCAGGGTGGTCGGCTCATCATGCTCGGGACGCCGAACTACGGTTCCCATGCCATCGCGCAGGCAATGGTGGCGAAGGACAAACTGGTGAAGTGGTTGGCGGCGGCGGACCTGCGACACGACTTGGAGGAAGTGCTCGAAGTCCTGAATGGATTCGTAGGGAGTTATCAATTGCTTCCCTCTCCCGCGAAGCTCCCGACCGCGGAACATAAATTATATGATTCGACTGCGTGGGGCAGTTATCCCATTGTGGCGGCTCACCTCAATCGCGCACGGCGGTTCCATGCCGATCTCGATGTGGCAGCTACCACCGATCCGGAACGGATGACTTACATCGCCGGATATAATCGAGAAACTCTGAACGCGGTGGCGATCGACGCTCCCGGCATGTTCGAATTCGACGTGACCTTGAAAGGCGATGGACGGGTCACTCATGCTCTCGGTCTGCTGCCCGGAGTGTCGACGTATTACGTCGATGAAATCCACGGAGATCTTCAAAAGAACGAGCAGGTCCTCGAAGGCATCGATGAGATTCTGCGAACGGGTAAAACCGGCATGCTGGCGACGGAACCCATTGCCGCCCGTGCAGTCCGCTCGGTAGCCTCGGCGCGAGTCCGCGCGGTTCAAGATCGCCAAGATGCCGGGCAAATCCGTCGGATCGCGGAAGAGACGGAGGCCAACCGAAGCACTCCCGCCGAGCGGCGTCTGGCCGAAGACTTACTGAGGCAAGCCATCATGACGCAGGCTCCTCCGGCATCCCGGGAATTGACGGATTCTGTACGGGCGAAGACGTATGGAGATCGGAAGAAGTACCGGCCGAAACACGCGCCTGTCTCGCTGAAGGTCGAGTTGGTCCATGGCGACATTCGGGATATCAAGACGCCGGCCGTGGTGGTGGGGCACTACAAAGGGTTGCCACCGGTGCGGGCCGTCGGGGCGCTGGACCAGGCGTTGAAATTCTGGATTTCGAGGGCCGTCAAGCGCGGCATGATCGGCGGCGGACTGGGCGAGGTGTTCCTCATTCCCAATGCACGTAAGTCGCTCGCGGCAAACGCCGTGATCCTCGCCGGGATGGGTGACTACGGGCATTTCAATCGGGAAGACTTGGACCTCTTGTTCGCCAATGTGACCTATGGCGTCACCGCGCTTGGCTGGCGTGAATTCGCCACGGTCGTAGTCGGATCTGGAGAAGGCAGTTTGTCGTTGGATCAAGCGATCGAAGGCATGCTGGAGGGGGTGGGGTCGGCGCTTAGACGGCTGAACGGACAGGGACGCCTCGATGTTCTGCGCGTCGTGGAACACGACAGGGATCGCTTCAAGGCCATTCTGAAGGTCTTGCAGAGGATCATGAACGAGAGCGACGGGTCGATGACGGTACGCTTCACGACGAGTGAACTACCGAAACGAACCCATCGCAAGACATCATCGAAACCGGAGCATGTGGAGACGATGAAGGGGAGTCGCATTACGATTGAACGGGACCGTGACGTATTCCGGTTCTCCGCCATTAGGGAACAGGCGGTGATTCCTGTTCGAGAGATCACGATTCAGTCGTCCTATGCGGAAGGAGCGGCCGAACTGTTGAAGGAATCGAAAACTCCTGAGGATCAGCGAAAATACGGAAAGCTCTTACACAGCTACCTCATGCCGGAGGACTTTCAAGACATGATAGACGTCACCCCCCTCACGCTCATGGTCGATCGTTCCACTGCGGCCTTTCCCTGGGAAATGGCGGCGTTCGAGCAGCATGGAAAGGCTGTTTTCTACGGACCCGGGCGGCAATTGACTCGCCAATTCCGAACTATTTTGTCCGGCGCCCCGGGGCTCATTGCCCCACCCATTCCGAACCGCCTTCGCGCGCTGGTCATTGCCGATCCGGCTCCGGAAGCCGATCTGCAATTGCGGGGAGCGAGGGAAGAGGGTCGCGCCGTCGTACAGATCCTGGAAAGCATGAGGGAACGGCAGGACCTTGATATCGCGATCGAACAACGGATCGGGGCGGATGAGTGCGACCCGGTCGAGCTGCTTGCGCTGATCCTGAGCGAGGAGTTCGACCTGATTCACTATTCGGGGCATGGGGAGTTCGACGAGAAGAATCCCTCCAAGAGTGGATGGATCTTCGGTAAGGAGAATGTGGTTTCAGCCAGAGATATCTTCCGCGCACGACATGTGCCACGCCTGGTTTTTGCCAACGCCTGCTTTTCCGGGGTCGTTCGATCGGGGAAGCCGTTCACGTTGCAGGAATCGAACCGTAACCTTGCCGGGTTGGCCCAAGCGTTCTTTGAGCGGGGCGTTCAGAATTATATTGGAACCGGCTGGCCGGTGGATGATCTTGCAGCCCTAGAGTTCGCAAGGGTCTTTTATGCAGAAGCGCTGTCCGGCAATGATCTTGGGAGCTCTCTATCGAAGGCCAGAGAAGCCATCCTTACCAGCGGATCCACGTGGGGCGCGTATCAACATTATGGTCAAGCGACGGCGAAACTGATGACCCACTCGACGAAGAATTTCGCCGGCGACCTGTAAGCTCGACAATACGGAAAGAGGTTTGGAACCATCTCGCGATGACGTGCCGGCCAAGCCGTGGATTCGCAGGCCCGCAGTTCGTGCGGGGTGCTGTCACCCCGCACGAAGCAGACCGAGTCACTTCGACGATGCGTGCGCAACATCCAACACTTTGACGTCGAAGTGGAGGGTCTTGCCGGCAAGCGGATGGTTGAAGTCGAGGACGATCGTGTCGTTCTTCACCTCGGAAATCCTGGGAAAGACCGTCCGGCCATCGGAGGTTTTTCCTTCCAACTGCGTCCCCACCTTAAGTGCCTCCGCCGGCACCATCTTCTTGTCCACTTCCTGAAACGCTTTCGGATCGACGGTCCCATAGGCTTCCGCCGGCGCAAGCGTGACTTTCTTTTTCTCTCCTGCCGCCATGCCCTCCAGCGCCTTCTCAACCCCCGGAATGAGTTGGTGACTGCCCTGTGTCACTTTCAACGGTTCTCCACCGACGTTGGAATCCACGACAGACTGATCATCGAGCTTCATGGTGTACTCCAGCGTAACCTGTTTTCCGTTCGAGACGGTCATCGGTGATGCTCCTTTCTTGAGATCTCCGGCACATGCGACAACAGCTGAGAACAATAAAATCGCGCTCCAACCACAAAGTCCTTCAAATATATACGAGCGTCTCATAGGTCCCTCCTGTGAGAATTGATTCACGATGTAGACCGGAACGGGTCGCGGGAAGATGCATGAGGAAAGCGATCGGTTCCAGGCTCTGTTGTCGGGTTCATTGTCACGGTACCACGTGAGCCCAAGCGAGGCTACCCGTAATTCACCGAGTGTATGGTTTTGATACAGGCTTAGCGCTATCTCATCGGCAATCGATGGGAAGGCTCCTCACGTGACTATCCTCCAGCCATGGCCCCGACGATCAGCAGCGGCTCGGTTCCGTCGGCAACCATGGGCGGTAGGGGCTTGTCGGGAGGCTCGTGAGAGAGG
Source organism: Nitrospira sp. (assembly GCA_035454625.1). GTDB lineage: Bacteria > Nitrospirota > Nitrospiria > Nitrospirales > Nitrospiraceae > Nitrospira_D. Next base: position 699 of record DATIGP010000121.1, on the reverse strand, counting down.
TCCTGCTCGCAGGCGAAAAATCGAATGAAAGGACGGCGTTTCAATGTCCTGTGGTCGCGAATCGTGCCTCGTAACATCGGATACCGGATCTCCAGTGAGTCGAGAACGCAATTCACCGTCAGGGGACCGGCGACTTCCAGCGTTACTTCGCCGCTGACCCTCGCCAGTGTTCGCAAATGTTGGGGCAGGATGATCCTAATCATTAACTATTACCGTGTCTGTTCGTTTCGCGGTTGCACAAAATGGTCGACAGCGAGGCCGCAGGGAGCGAGCCGAGTGAGGCGTACCCTCCTGGGGTACGTCGCAGCGATGGTCGCGACTGAGAACAAAGCTGACGGCCATTTGCGGCAACCGCTACAGCGTTTGCACTTCCACCGATAGGACCGCCGGCAAGTCCCTCACGATCGGCGCCCAGCTATCGCCGCCGTCGGGCGAGCCATAGACCTGGCCCCCCGTCGTTCCGAAATAGATGCCGCAAGGATCGAGCTGATCAATGGCCATCGCGTCACGCAAAATATTCACATAGCAATGCTCCTGCGGCAGCCCCTTCGTCAAGGCTTCCCATTCGTGACCGCCTGACCGGCTTCGATAGATACGCAGTCGACCCTCCGGCGGATAATGTTCGGAGTCGCTCTTGATCGGCACCACGTAGATGGTGTTCGGCTCATGGGCATGGACGGCGATGGGGAATCCGAAGTC
>DATIGP010000120.1:0-8125 GCA_035454625.1 Nitrospira sp. | reverse complement strand
GAAAAGATACGCATGGATCGCTCCTAGCCTCATGGCAGAAGTAACGGCATCGGCCATCCAAACAATGGAAATCGATGCCGCGACAGTGAAGACATATATCGGTGGATTGACCGGACAACCGGAGATTCCCGTCGTGAGAAGGAGATTCTCAGATGCGGATGACATGGTTGTTCAAGCGCGTCGTAGTCACCAGCCTCGTTCTTGGATTGGCGATACCGGCGAACGCGCAAGAGGAAGCGGGACCGAGTCAAAAGTCGATCGAACAGCGGTTTGAGGAATTGGATCAAGAAATCAAGATTCTAAAGCGGAAACGAGAATTGGAGTTGGAAGCCGCAGACACGGCAAAGAAAGCCACGCCGGTTGTGAAGTTTAGTAATTCAGGATTTTCGCTGGAGTCCGCCGACGGCAACAACAGCATTCGGTTCCGCGGCATCATTCAACTCGACCATCGACTTATGTTTGAAGGGGCGAACGATATACGGAATCGCACGGATCAACGTGCCGGTGACCTCGATGCCAACGGATTCCATGACGCCAGCGACTCCTGGTATCTACGCCGCGTTCGTCCAACTATCGAAGGCACCTTGTTTGGAAAATACGATTTCCGCTTCATGCCTGACTTTGCCCTTGGCAACGTTCAGATATTCGATGCCTACATTGATGCCAGATTCGATCCTGCGTTGAAGGTTCGTCTCGGTAAATTCAAACCTTTTGTCTCGTTGGAGCGCTTACAGAGCGCTGCGGATATCAAGCTTATCGAACGGAGTTACGTCTCCAATGCCATTTTGCCGAATCGTGATGTGGGCATCGCAGTGCATGGCGATGTGCTTCAAGACCGCTTGAACTATGCCTTTGGCGTGATGAACGGGGTCACTGATGGAGGCAATATCAGTACGGGTCCCGAGTTCGATGGACGCAAGGAATTCAGTGGGCGGCTGTTCTCCACGCCGTTTGTGAATGATGATTCGGTGTTGAACGGTCTCGGCATCGGAGCTGCGGCGACATACACTGAAGTGAGTGGTGAGAGAAACCTGAACTTCACAGATACCTCTCCGGCAGATGCCACAAGAAACGGCCTCCCAAGCTATCTTTCGGACAGCCAGAATACGTTCTTTCGGTATAGCGGTGCGACAGTCGCTGATGGAAACCGTATACGTGTGTCACCGCAGGCGTATTATTTCATCGGGCCATTGGGAATCATCAGCGAATACGCTCAGGTCATTCAAGACGTCAGTCTCTCTACCGGTGGCTCTCCTCCCGCGGGCGGGCCAGGTTCAAATACTGTGATCAGGCCGAATACCGGCAAGACGTTACATCATCAGGCATGGCACGTCACCGCGTCTTATCTCTTGACGGGTGAGAGAGCCTCGTTTAGGGGCGTGAAACCGAGGCAAAATTTCGATTTTGGAAAAGGGTGGGGAGCCTGGGAAGTGGTTGGACGGTATAGCGAAATTCTGCTCGATGAAGACACCTTCAAGGATCCCACCGGCACAACCTTCACCGGCTCGTACGCGAATCTTTCCGAAAGCGCACGGCGCGCCCGCTCCTGGGCGGTGGGTGTGAACTGGTACCTGAATCCCAACGCGCGAATCGCATTGAATTATACGGAAACCAAATTCACCGGCGGCGCAGGGGACGGCATTCTTCCGATTAATGCAGCCGGAACCAATGTCCAAGATCGTCCCGACGAACGAGCCTTGTTCACCCGTTTACAGCTTGCATTCTGACAACCGGAGTAATGACGCAATCCAGACAGGTAAGAAAGGATTAGAACGATGAAGGCCTTGCAAAAAATGTTTATGGTGGTAGGGGCGTTTCTCATCGCGGCAAACCCGCTTGCCCCACATGCTGAAGAAATTACGCTGCTGAATGTATCGTACGATCCGACGCGTGAACTGTATCAGGAATACAATGCGGCCTTTGCCAGGTATTGGCAGAAGGAAAAAGGCCAAACCGTTGTCGTCAAACAGTCACATGGAGGTTCGGGCAAGCAGGCTCGGGCCGTGATCGATGGCCTCGATGCGGACGTCGTCACGCTGGCCTTGGCCTATGATATCGACGCCATCGCCGAAAAAGCCAAGCTGATTCCCCGCAACTGGCCGAGTCGCCTTCCCCACAACAGCGCTCCCTATACCTCGACCATCGTATTTCTGGTCCGCAAGGGGAATCCCAAGGGTATCAAGGATTGGGATGACCTCGTGAAGCCGGGAGTGGCGATCATTCCCGCGAACCCCAAAACCTCAGGGGCGGCCCGATGGGCATACTTGTCGGCCTGGGGCTATGCATTAAAGAAATACGGCAACGATGAATCGAAAGCCAAGGAGTTTATCGCGAAGTTCTACGCTAATGTGCCGGTGTTTGATACCGGTGCGCGAGGCGCAACCACCACCTTTGTCGAGCGGGGGATCGGGGACGTGCTGGTGGGCTGGGAGAATGAGGCGTACCTCGCACTGAAGGAACTTGGCGCAGGGAAATTCGAGATCGTGACTCCATCAATCAGTATTCTGGCAGAACCTACCGTTTCGATCGTTGACTCGGTGGTCAAGCGAAGAAAGACCGAGGCCGTCGCGCAGGCCTATTTGCAATACCTCTATTCAGATGAAGGCCAGGATATTGCCGGCAAACATTTTTACCGTCCACGTTCTGAAGCGGCTTTGAGCAAGTATGCCGGTCAGTTTTCCAAAGTAAGCTTGTTTACCATCGACGAAGTCTTTGGAGGTTGGCAAAAAGCTCAGCAGACCCATTTTGCCGACGGCGGGGTATTCGATGAAATTTACAGGCCGAAGTAGCAGGGTAAGTGGGACGTGAATGAAGAAGGTAAGCGGGGGTGTCCGTACTGAAACCTCAAAGGGCAGTTGCCGCATCGGTTGTGGGCTAGTCAGGAGAGGCCCTCATGAATATTCTCGTAGTTGGTGGTGACTCTATTGAGGCGTTCCGGCAACGATCGACAAATGGCGCACGCTGTGTGGAACATTGGACCGGGCGTAAGCGCCGTGATCTTGTTCGGTCAATTCCCAAAGCTACCGACGCCGTCGTCGTGGTGTTGGACCGAGTAAGCCATCGGCTGGCCGACCGGGTGCGGCGAGAAGCGTCGCGCCGGGGTCTTCCGGTGTACTTCTTGAAACGGCGTCAACAGAAAGATGTGTGTTCTCGCTCCAATTCCTGTTTCGATGCTATCAATATCGAGAACGTTTTACTATCTGCGAATGGATAACCAGTCTGAGAGGATCTACCACGTCGGCATTGTTGCGGGAACGGCAGAGGGGGCGGCACTCTGCTACCGAACCTTGTGTCATGAGGCTGAGAACGTAATGGGACGTCGATATGCCCATCCCGAAGTGACGCTCCATTCACTGTCACTTCACCGGTATCTCGATGCGATCTATCAGGACGATTGGGTGGGGGTGGCCTCACTGATGTCTCAGTCGGCATCTAAGCTGGCGCAAGTCGGTGCAGATTTCATTATTTGTCCAAACAATACTTTGCACAAGGCCTTTGCCCTGGTTGAATCGCCGGTTCCGTGGATTCATATAGCCGACCCGGTGGTCGAAGAGGTGGCAGATCATCAGTGGCATCGAATCGGAATTCTCGGCACTCAGACGATCATGGAAGGCGCAGTGTATGCTGAGAAGCTGCAACACTCCAGCATCACCACGATGGTTCCTGACGGAAAGAGCCAAATTCGAATTCAGCAAATCATTCAAAACGAGCTAGTCGCAGGATTGTATACAAATACGTCGAGAGTATTTATGCAGAACGTTGTCAAAGACATGGCTCTCGAGGGAGCAGAGGCGGTGATCCTCGCCTGTACAGAACTGCCTCTGCTCCTGTCTGGCCACCAAACTGCCGTTCCGTTGCTGGATTCAACTCGTTTGCTGGCACGAGCCGCGCTACGTTATCGACCACACCTGGAAGGTACTCCGGGAAACATCAAGTTCGTCGTCAAGTTGTCCCAAGGTCTTAGCGACAATCCGACGGTCTCACATGGATAAAGTCCGATGAATCTGATCTTGAAACAACCCAGCGTGCTCCCGGGGTTCGGTCTTACGTTAGGGTTTACCCTTTTCTATTTCAGTCTTATCGTGCTCATCCCGCTCAGCGGACTGTTTGTCAAAACCAGTACATTGTCGTGGGCACAATTCTGGAACATCATCACCAACCCACGAGCGATCGCTTCCTACCAGTTGACGTTCGGGGCCTCGCTGGTCGGAGCGCTCTTCAACGGGGTTTTCGGGTCGATCATTGCGTGGGTGTTGGTGCGATATCATTTCCCTGGCCGGTCCCTTGTAGATGCGCTCGTCGATCTTCCGTTCGCGCTGCCGACTGCTGTCGCCGGCATTACACTTACCTCGATTTATGCGTCGAACGGATGGATCGGACGTTATCTCGAACCCCTGGGTATCAAGGTGGCCTTTACTCCACTGGGCGTGCTGGTCGCATTGACCTTCATCGGATTGCCGTTCGTCGTCCGCACGGTACAGCCGGTGCTGCAGGATTTGGATAAAGAAGTAGAAGAGGCCGCTACCACGCTGGGGGCCAATCGATGGCAAACCTTTCGCGCCGTCATCGTGCCTGAACTGTGGCCAGCGCTCCTGACCGGAATCGCAATGGCATTCGCTCGCGCCGTCGGAGAATATGGCTCGGTCATTTTCATCGCCGGCAATATGCCGTTCAAATCCGAGATCACCCCGTTGCTGATTATGACGAAATTGGAACAGTACGACTATGCTGGGGCTACTGCGCTGGGGGTTGTCATGTTGGTGACCTCGTTCCTGCTTGCCTTGGCGATCAACTTCCTTCAGTGGTGGAGCAGCACTCGCCACATAAATCAGTAGGAACTATGAATTCCGTCACGATTGCCGCTGACAAAGATCTGCAGTGGAAGGATTCGCTGACTACCGAGAGCCCTCTTGTCCGCCGGCTGTTGATTGCCGCCGCGTTCTTGTACTTAACGCTCTTCCTCTTCGTTCCTCTGGTGGCCATATTTACCGAGGCGTTGAAAAACGGGCTATCCAGTTATATCGATTCGTTTCTCAACGAGGACGCGCTTGCGGCCATTCGTTTGACTCTCTTGGTTGCGGCTGTGGCTGTTCCGCTAAATGCTGTGTTCGGGGTAGCCGCAGCCTGGGCCATCGCTAAGTTCGAGTTTGTCGGCAAGCAGGCTCTTATTACCCTGATTGATATGCCGTTGGCCGTCTCTCCCGTGATCTCGGGATTGATCTACGTGCTGCTCTTCGGAGGGCAAGGTTGGTTCGGTCCGTGGTTGGCCGAGCATGAGATCAAGGTCATTTTTGCGTTACCGGGCATCGTGCTCGCAACGATTTTCGTGACCGTGCCATTTGTCGCGCGCGAGCTGATTCCGCTGATGCAATCGCAGGGGCGAGAGGAAGAGGAAGCGGCCATCACGCTGGGAGCTTCCGGCTGGCAGATGTTTACGCGTGTCACGCTGCCCAATATCAAATGGAGCCTTCTTTATGGAGTGATTCTCTGCAATGCACGCGCGATGGGTGAGTTTGGTGCCGTGTCCGTCGTCTCCGGTCATATTCGAGGACTGACCAATACGATGCCGCTGCATGTCGAGATTTTATACAACGAGTATAACGCGGCGGCGGCATTCGGCGTGGCTTCGCTCCTGACAGTACTGGCCATTGTCACCCTCGCGGCCAAAGCGATGGTTGAACGGAAAACCCATTCCCCAACTCCCGTCGCCGATCCGATATCAGTTGTTCACGCAGGGAGTATTCGATGAGCATTCAGGTAGACCATGTCACGAAGCGTTTTGGGGCATTTACGGTGTTGAATGATGTCAACCTTCATGTGCAGGAGGGTGAGCTGGTGGCCCTCCTTGGCCCATCCGGTTGCGGCAAGACGACGTTGCTGAGAATTCTGGCTGGATTAGAAAGACCCGATCAGGGACGCATCTTTCTACACGGCACGGAAGTGACCGACCAGCGAATCACCGAACGCCGCGTGGGATTCGTCTTCCAGCATTACGCGCTATTCCGCCACATGACCGTCGCGGATAACGTCGCCTTTGGGCTCAACGTGCTGCCCCGGGCGCAACGGCCTTCAGCAACCCGCATAGAGGAGAAAGTCAGAGAACTGCTTGGACTCGTCCAGTTGCAGGCGATGGCCGACCGGTACCCCAGCCAATTATCGGGAGGCCAGCGACAGCGTGTTGCGCTGGCTAGAGCGTTGGCGGTGGAGCCCAAGTTACTCTTGTTGGATGAACCATTTGGAGCGTTGGATGCAAAAGTCCGTAAAGAGCTCCGCCGCTGGCTCCGGCGGCTTCATGACGACTTGCACATTACGAGCATCTTAGTCACGCATGACCAAGAAGAAGCTCTCGAAGCGGCCCATCGTATCGTCGTGATGCACCAAGGAAATATCGAACAGGTCGGTACGCCTGATGAAGTCTATGAACATCCGGCGACTCCGTTCGTGTATCAGTTCCTCGGCGATGTCAATGTGTTTCACGGACGCATGTCCCAGGATCGATTTGTGAACAAAGAAGCCGGTGAGCAACGGTATTCCAACCCAAATACGTCCGATCATAAGGAAGTGACGTTTGTGCGGCCTCATGATCTAGAGCTGAGTATGACTCGTACCATACCGACACAGCTCGAAGCCACCGTGCAGTTCGTCAATGCTGCGGGTGCACGAGTGTATCTTGAATTAGAGTCCAATGAGTCGCCTGAACCGATCGCGGTGGAGCTGACGAAAGAACGCTATCGCGAGTTGAAGATTCAACAAGGCGATGTGGTCTTTGTGCATCCGAAACAATTGCATGTATTCAAAATGCCGGGTCCCGGTCAGTGAAGCGGTGCTGATGCACCGGCAGGGAGCAACCCTCCCGCTCATTGCACACAAATGGAGGTTTTATATGAGTCGACTATATCGTTTTATGGCGGTTCTCGTACTCGCGGTCGTTGGGCTCGGAGGTTGTGCACACGAAGAGCGCTCAGGGGCTGGCGTAAGTACTCTCAGTGCGGCAGACACGAAGGCCGTCATGCGTGACCTGTGGTCAGGACGCAACTTTTGGATAAGGAACGTCGTCTTGGACCATACGACGAACAATCGCAAAGCGCTGGATTTTGCCGAGAAGGCAGTGCTGGCCAACGCCAAACAGATCGCGAACGTGTTTACGCCATTCTACGGCGAAGCGGCGACTGAGCAGCTCTATACTTTACTGGTCAAGCAGTATGGCGCGATCAAAGCTTATTCCGAGGCCACCGTTGCCGAAAGTAAGAGCCGGCAGGAGGCGGCACTCGCCGACTATGCTTTGAATACCGACGAAATCGCCGCATTCTTCAATAGGGTCAATCGCTATCTCCCGGAGGACACTGTGCGAGGTCTGTTCGCTGCTCATGGGGCTGACCATGTTGAGCTCATCAACGAATTGCACGAAGAAGATTATGGCCACGAGGCCGAGACGTGGCGGGTAATGCAGCAACATGTTTATGCGATTGCTGATACGCTGACGACAGCACTGGAAAAGCAATTTCCGGCCAAGTTTCCAAGCGCTCATATTCAATGACGAGTGAGGAAGGTTTCAGCATATGAGGGGCCCGGCTTGGCGGACGGCGATGTGGCAGCAGATCTGACGGTATGTTGAACATGTTGCGGCTTCGTCTGGCTTCGTTCAGAGAATGGAGTACAGTCTGAAACTTCCATGAATGTGTATTGCTGGCATGTCTATGCGCGCCTATTCACTATGGTGCGGGGTTGCCGATGCCGACGGCATTGAGGCCGAAATACATCCCTCTATGAACTCAACCTTGCATTCCCATGAGGCGGCTGCAGCGTTAACGTGTTTGATGACATCCGCTGCGTTCACGGTGCCGGTGGTAATATCGACGAGCACATGGTTGGGGACGCGGTTGAAGTACACGCCGGTCACGCCTGGAATGGCCTGCAAGACGGTGTTCATCTCGGCCTCCTTGCTGCTACACCCGGGTCCGCTGAGCGTCAGGGGAAGTCGTTCTTTGGTGGGTGGGGTTGCCCAACCCGGAAGAGAAACCGAAAGAATTGCGATCAACAGTACGAAGGAGGCGGTTCGTCGGTGCCAGAATGTGTACATGAAATGGACTCCCGGACAAAGCCACTGGCTCGCGACCACAAAATA
>DATIGP010000119.1:0-4713 GCA_035454625.1 Nitrospira sp. | reverse complement strand
ACTTCGGTCTCGATGACCTGGTCTTTGCGCATCATCAGGTCGGGAAGCGTCAATCGTTTGGTGAGCTCCGCGCCGAGTTGATGCAATCCCCGCCGCCCCAATCCATGAAGATATTCGATCGTGTCTTTCAGGGTTTTGCTGGGTAGGGTACCGGTATTGAGCGACGTTCCGCCCAACTGCGGGGCCTTCTCGATGATGGCCACGCGTTTGGACAGTTTTGCCGCTTGAACTGCGGCTTTCTGGCCGGCCGGTCCACTGCCGACCACCGCCATGTCATAGGATCGCATAGAGGATCTCGATAGCAATCTCGTTGGGGCGTAGCGCCTACGATATCGTGATGAGTCCGACCTACCAAGAAAATAGAAGAAGTATGAAACGAGGCTTTATGCAGGGACACCGTATCCATCTTTCAGTCGACTACATCGAGCAGACGACCTGACCCGTCGCCACTTGAATCGACGGCGGATCAGTTGTATGGTAATGGCCATGCATCAGACCCGCCTCATCAAGTGGCCTGTAAGGATCGGCATTGCGATGAGCGTAAGTTTGTGCTGGTCGCTCTCTCATGCCGCTGACGGACGTTCTACCATCGAGCCCGTTCCGTCCCGCATGACGATGTCTACGGTTGCCGTCCCAATGGAACCGGCCGCGCCGATGCCGTTCACCGTGCCTGGTGAGAACGGGTTCGTGCTCCGGACCCTTCCGACTGTGTCGAAACCGATTTCCGTGGGAGGGACGACGCTCCTACCCTATATTGGCGCAGGGTTTAGTGGTGGCTACGCCACGGAGCTTGATCGTTCGCTCAATGCGCAATCGGCCTCCCTGGGCTCCCTCAATGCCGGACCCAAGAATCTGTTCGGTCCACAGCTGATCCCAAATGAAGTCCAGCTGGGGATCCGATTTCCCTTCTAGCGCGCTTCTATCACGAACCGTTCCGTGAGCGAGATCAACTCTGTTTGCTTGCAGACCTGTAAAGAGCGGAGGGAGTTTTGTGAAAGAGGGTTATCGTCTCCTACTGGTCGATAAAGACGGCGTGCTGATTAGTGAATTCCAACTGACGGAGAACGCCCTGACTCAGCCGGAGGCCTTTGTGGCAGGGCTGCGGGATGCGGTTGAATCCGTTGAAGAAGAAGAGTCGTGAATAATTGACGCGACAATCGGGGTCACGCAGGGAGCCAAGTCCCCGTCCAGATCGCCTTGTGTGCCGTCACTCGCCTACTTTCAGCAGCCAGCCATCGGCCTTGTCACAGTCATTGGGCCCCTTCGCGTAAATGTCGACCCGAATAAAGGTTCCTTTGACTGTAGCGGGAATCTTTCCTTTGACGAGGAAACCATTATTGATGGGTGTCACGGTGAGGGGGACTTTTTCGTCCTTGATCTTCACGGTAATTCGTTGGGGATTGGTCGTCTTGGAGGCAAGGAATGAAAATTCCGATTTGGGAGCCACTGCCACATTATTCTTATCCTGAGAGAACGGCGGAGGCGTGAAGGCCTCAAAGTTCACCTGGGTGCAGGCGTCCAAGCTGCCGCCGGTATTGGGACTGGCGTCATAGGCCCAGGCTTGGCCGACGGTGCCGCAGATACTTACTGTAAGAGCAAGCCGCAGAACATTTTGAAGACTCACGGTTTAGCCTCTCTATGAATGGTGGTTGACGAGTTGAGTCAGTACGGACGAAAGCGGCGATATTTTGTACGCCTGAAAGAGAAAAAACAACCCCCTTCTGACAGTTCCTCTGCAGACCGCGGTATTCTCCCTTCGTGGTAGTTGGCCTATGCGGCATCGCGCGGAAATCACCGTGCCGACGAGGTAGTGTCCGAATTCCAAAGCTCTGGTTGCTTTCGATTCGGTAATTCATTCTGTTGGTCGGCATCGGTGGCAAGAGCACCGAGGCCCTTGGCAATCTAGTTCAGCGGATGGACCACACCCGCAAAATTCAGCAGATCGGTGATCTCGAATCTTCCAGGTGTCGCCGACGGCAAAGTCGGCTGAAAGTTACTCTCGACAACCAAAAATGAGCCCGTATCGGCTTGCAGTAATCCGATGAACACCTCCCCCACGATTCGGCTTCCGACCGGCCCCAGGCGTAAGCCGTTCTCGAGTACTTCGGCCTCCTTCAGGATGTAATACCAGAGCGGGGTGCTGCGGTCCATGTTGAACGGTGCCAGTTCGGACAGTTGTTCGGCACTCAGTACTGGAACGCCCATCACTCGGGCAATGGCCTGCCCTGACGGGATCCCAAAATTGACATGCCGCATGAGATTGCGGGAGGCCAGCGACTGAATGCCATCCGATGGGAGGCCCGGCGCCGGTCCGCGTGATCCGGGGAGCTGCATGAGGGGACTAGAGAGTTTGGTGTCGATCTTCTTATTGGGGCCGAAGTTGACGGTGTCGAATTTGAAGAAACTCTGCCAGTCGACAAACCGACGTGGAGCGCGTTTGCCGCCGCGCAAGTCATTAGGATCGGGATCGTTTGGATCGGCTGAGTCATCGAAGACAGATAGAATGAGTGGCGGCCCTGCATCAGGACCAAAATTCAACAGATAACTCGGGCGAACTTGCGAATGGCCGAACCGGAATGCGGCCACGGCAAACTCCACCGGGATCAGCAGATCGCCATTCGAATTCCGGAAGAGAGCATCTTGGGTCCGGTCGAGGGGCCGATAGAATCGCGGCCCGTTCTCGAGGATGTCATCCACCCGCTCTTGTCCGATCGTCAACGGCAAATATTCATGGAGAATGATCCATTGGTAGTGCCATGTCACTTGACGGCGCGCCTCGTTGAACAGCTCTCGAGGCGAACGACCGGCTTGTGCCGGATCCGAGCGCAACCGATCGACCACGGCGTTGTGAAACCGTAGCATCGCCAGGTGGAATTGGCTGATGACGACGTTTTCGTCGTTCCGGCCGTCTGGGATGATTGCGTGGTTATTGGGATCGCGCGGGAGATCAAATCGTATCACGCCATTCTTGGAGACTTGTTCCGAACCAGGGATGGCGTCGATACGGAATTTGATGTCGCCCGAAGTGGTTTCGTACAATTCAGGCGACCCGTCTGGTCCCTCTCCGTACATGCTATCTAGGTCAAACTTGGCGGTGCGAACATTCGTCGTCTGTCTGGGATCCGTTTGCGCGAGCAGCGGCGCCCTCAAAGCAAGCGTGAGATCATGATCTAGAAACTGACCGAAGAAGGTGACGCCTTTGGTCATATTGGGATTATCGGGATTGTTCTGGCCACTCTGATTATCACGGGCATCGAGAAGGCCTCCCGGCACGCCAAGCGCTTTCGCCCGGTCACGCACTTCATCGGTTGCCGGGGCAAACGGCAGCAACCCTGGAAACATACGGCTGTAGACGTTTTCAGCAGCTGCTGGTGGCGGAGGTGGAGGCGGTGGCGGAGGCGGCGGCGGTGGCGGCGTGGTTGGAGGAGGAGTCGTTGGGGGAGGAGCGGTCGGCGCGGGCACAGGCGGGGTATTGTCCGTCGATAGATTGTCGGTTGCCTGTTCGGCAGTGCAGGCCAATAGACCGGCAAGACCGAGCCCAATAAGATATGCTACCCGAACGCGCATCAGCCCCTCCTAGTACATGCCTCAACCGGCTCGCTTGCTGCTCTGTCGGATCACATTCTTGCTCTGGCATCCAATGACAAATCCCATTTCTCGCCATGCTTCAGATCCCAACTTTCCGGGCTGTATTTGAGGAAGCCGGCGGCTGGCGTAAAGGTGAATTCGCCAAAATAGACGCGGCCCTGCACGTTGTAGAGATCCACCCGGACGTAGCCGAATCCGGTAGACAGTGTCGCCGCCAGGGCCAGCATCTCGTCCAGGTTCGCCGGCTTCGGCACCCAGGGTTGGATGGCATCGACCTTATCGGAGAAGGCCAGCTGATGCCACGTCGTGTCGAAATAGGGGCAGATGTCGTGAGTATGATTGCGCACCAGGATGTGCTCCGGCACGCCGTTGAAACAGTGGATTTTATAGTCGAAGGGGGGCGTGCCATCGTGATCGTGCAGGTATGCCTCCACGAGGATCCGCGGAGGAATGCCGTAATATTGAAACTCGCGGTCGTGCCAATAATAATTGCTCGCCAACCAGCCTGAGGCGGTCCGGATGATCGCCGCTCGGTCCGCCGGTCCGTTGACCACGAGTACCTGTCCCGCGGCGTGGTTCGACTTGATGACGTATTGGGCCGGCAGCCGATCAAACGGGATCGCTTGAGGATCGGTCCCGTGCCATAAGAGCTGGGGCAAATACTGCTCACCGACCACGCGGGCGACGTGCGCGCGCACCGCATACTTATCCGTAAGCTCTGTGAACCGAGGGGGCATGTCGCCTCGATTCCAGGTAATCATCCGCCAGAACAGCTTCTCCGTGTAGGTCTGAGGACTCGTCAGATTGAGTGGTTTGCCATGGATGCGCGCATAGCGGCGCAACAGGATGGCCTCACCTTCGACACGGCGACGCACCCGACGCTTGATCGTCCGACAATGGCGAACAAGACCATGCAGTGGTATTTGCCGAAGCCTCGCTCGGAGACCTATAAGACCGGTCTGTGTGATTGCTTGATCCAACTCATGCTCCTGACGGATGGCCATGTGAAACAGAACACAATATCTTCGTGTGCAGCTGAACCATTCAATCGGCCGAGAGAATCGGAAAATCAAAAAAACGTTTATAGTCGAGTCTTCTAATATGAAAATCAGTGTTCCTATATCC
>DATIGP010000118.1:0-7980 GCA_035454625.1 Nitrospira sp. | reverse complement strand
GGCATCGACTAGGGGCTTTATCCAGTACTTCTCCCATCCATTAAGCAGTACTCTCACTCCTATTGGACGGGGTGGACTAGACGGCTGGACCCTGCGGGTGTCGGGTCTTACTCTTAGCAAGCACGACGCCGTCTTTTTCGTAAAAGACCTGGAATTCCATTGATCCGGCGTTCTCAAGAACAAATGACGATCTCAGCCACGCCCTTCACGGGGAGGCTCGATCGAAAGGCGTGAAAGTCGCCGCCGTCATCATCCGATGCGGGAAACCTCCTGGCCATGAAACGAAAAGCCGTGTTTTTGGACAAGGACGGCACGTTGATCGAAGACCGTCCCTTCGATCGCATCCCTGAGCATATCGAATGGATGCCCGGGACGATCGACGGCTTACGCCGTCTACACGCCTTGGGCTATGCCCTCATCGTCGTGTCCAATCAGGGCGGCGTCGCATACGGGCGGTTCACGGTGGAGGACCTGCTGCGCGAGGAACTGGGGTTGCGCGCCAAGCTTGCCCAGTTCGGAGTGCCGCTTACAGGCTATTACTATTGCCCCCATCACCCACAAGGCAGCGTACCGCCATTCAGCGGCGATTGCACTTGTCGAAAGCCCAACCCAGGTCTGCTGATCCAAGCCGCCCATGATCTCAATGTCGATCTCACGCAGTCATGGATGATCGGCGATATTCTGCACGATGTTGAGGCCGGCCGCGCCGCCGGCTGCCGTACCATCCTACTCACCAACGGCAATGAGACCGAATGGAATCTCACACCCGCACGGTGGCCTGACTTCATTGCCGACGAGGTATTAGAAGCAGCGAGACTCATCACAAATACCGATCTCATTGCGCCGACGAACGACCGCGTTCACAAGACGACGGACCAAGGGGCGCCGAATGATGAGTACGATTGATCCATTCAAGCTCCCACCTCTGGCGGGTGACGTATAGAGTTCTCTGCGTACCGCTTGATGCACTCACCGATGTAATGAAGGCCGGCGAGGCGTCAAAACAGTAGGCCGCGATCGTTATAGTCGTCACATCACTCTCCGGACATCGTGAATAAGGCGGTGCCTGATTTCTTTACAGATTGAGGGCCTCCTGCAACTGCTCGAAGCTCCCTGTACCAGGTGCTGAACCTTAGGACGACCACGCTCAGACGAATTATGCCTTATTGATTTGATCGGTATGCTTCGTAAGCCAGCGTCTCAAGGCCCATACGGCGCTGACGATCACGATGGCAGAGCCGGCTAGAATCAGATAGCTCCAGAGACCAGGGTTGCGCAATGTCGTGGTCACTTGATCCACAAATATGGCGATGGCGATCAGACCCGGCAACTCTCCAAGAACGGTTCCGATAAGGAAATCACTTGTCCGAATATGCGTGGCCCCCGCGATCATATTGACCACGGAAAAGGGGGCCACCGGAATGACCCGTACCGCCACGACGGCCAGAATACCTTTAGTGGCCAAATTGCGACTCAGACGATACAAGCGGGCGGACCAACGCTCCACCAATTGGCGTCCCACCAACCGGCCGACTACGAACGTCACCAGCGCACTGAGCGTCATTCCGATAAAGCTATAGATAAAGCCGTGCAGCGGACCGAACGCCAATACCGTCGCCGTAACCAGCACCGTCACCGGTGCGATCACCAGTCCGCCGATCACAAAAGAGCTCACGATGATGAACGGCGCCGCCGGACTGCGCTCGAATTCTTGCGCATAGGCCATGAGACGCGACAGTTCCATCCACTCTCCCAACGGCGACCATTGCCATGCCGCCGCAAGCGCGGCAACCACGAGCAATACGCCTACTCCGAGCATCATTTGTCGGTGCGCCGACGACCGATTCTCGGGAGGAAGCAACTGGATCTCGTAGGGATGGCTCGGATCGATAAACTCGTCGTCTGGAACCATCTCGTCGAGCTCTTCCGGAATATTCTTGTCGAACACCTCAAGCGTCCGATCTTTTCCGCGAAGCGCCTCCACGGCGTCGATCAGTCTCGAACGGTGTCGTAGCGCTTGGGCCACTTCCTCCGGATCCACGTCCAAATGTTCCCCAAGGAGACGATTGCGAAACGCTGCGATGCGCGCCTCGACCCTCGGATCGCCCGACGCCTCAACAGCCAGATCGCATTCCGAATCGAATCTCAAGCTGCGATTGCTGAGATTCGCCGAGCCGACGCGCACGTACGTATCATCGATGAGGCAGACCTTGCTGTGCACGCTGATGCACCGTCCCTCCGCATCAGGCACGCGGGGATAGTACAGGGCGAGTCGCCGGCGGCCATCGACGGCACGGAGGTGTTTGAGCACTCTCCCGCGCAAGACATCCATCGTATGTTGCTCCAGCCATCCGTCGCTGCTGGGATGCAGAATCATGACGATATCCGGCCCGTCTTCCCGCCGTAATAGGTCCGCCAACACGTCGGTCAAGATGTTGGAGGTAAAATACTGCGTTTCGATGTAGACCCATCGGCGGGCGGCTCGCAACAGATCGACCAGCAGCCGCTCCACCTCCTGCACGGGCGGTTGACCTGCGGCAGGCGGCATGGTGCGCGCAATGGCGACATGCACGGCCTGAAACTGGGGCATGACCGAGCCGGGCCAAGGATCGCCGGCTGTTGCGGACACAGGCGGTCCCAATCGTTCGCCGGTGGCGGCTTCCCAGCGCGCCCGCGCCAATTCGCCCAACGCCGCGGCGGCGTCGCCGTCGACCATCATCTGCACATCATGAAACGGGCGGCACGGCGCATCGTCGGACAGCATTTTTCGGTCCGGATGATCCATACGGTGCTCGGACGTATCCCAGCGACATTGGGCAAAGTCGAATCCGCCTACGAATGCCACGGCATCGTCCACGACGACGACTTTTTGATGGTGTGAGGCGCCGACCGGATGTGTACCGTCCTTCCAGAAATGGAGACGCCGGTGCGAGAGGAGATGAGAGGGAAGCCACCATTGCCGTTCCTTGAAATAAATGATGTGGAAGTCCCAAACTAGAACGTAGATATGCAGTCTCTTTCGCCGCAGGAGAAGCTTGTCCAGGAACGGACCCAGGCGATCCGGATACCCATCCGGCGCGCGACCGATCAGCGTGCGGATACGCGTATCGAAGTCCCATCCTAGGATGTAGATAGAGCGCTCAGCCGCGAGCGCGGCTTCTCGAAAAGCAGTAAAGTACTCTTGCCCATCGACCAGACAAGCGGCGCGACCCGCCGCCTCCACCCGCCAGCAATTGCGTCCCGGTTCAAAGATCGAACCGACAGCGCGGTGCATCGGCTGACTGGGAAGCCGGGATAAATCGCGGAGCCGAGGTGATGCTGATTCGCTCATTCTCTCATCAGATGGTCGGTTGAATGTCTCATATCAAGAGAGAGGAGGTGATCTCACGAAGATGAATCACGAGGCGCATGCATACCGAATGCCTTTCGCCCTGCCGTCTGTTTTCCACCTGATGTCTCACGAACCTTTTGCGCCCGTCGCCCTCTTTTCGTGGAATTGCCCTAGACCGAGGATGCCTTGTCCATGTCAAGACATCCTGTCTTGCGCCAACGCGGTCTTTAGGTCAGTCGTCTTGCCCCCTGACCAAGCAATCGTAGAGACCTCTACAGTTTTTGGTGGAAGACGTGCTCCTACGAAAAGGGGTCTGCCTTTTGCACGGTTTACTTGAATGTTGGTTAGTGAAGCTCTTCACGACTCTCCCGGCGTATCCGGCTCTTCCGGCGGCAGCGGATCGAGAAGATCCGGTTCCGGCGGTATGGGCTCCTCCGGCGGCATGGGATCGTCCGGTGGAGGAGGGGGCAGCAAATAAGCGAGTCGTTAACTTCACTTCCAGGCAAAGTTTGTCTCACACCGAGGCGGAAGTCACAGACATTCCCGCCTCGGAGAGATCGGATTATGACGAAAGCATCCGCACCCGACATCGAGCTTCCCTCACTGGATGGATTCCGCCGATCGGACCGAGGATCCATTACGTTCATCGGAACTGCGACCGTCTTGATCCGGTGTGCAGGGTTCACTATTCTGACAGATCCAAATTTCCTGCACCGCGGTGAATACGTTCATTTAGGTTATGGACTTCGCTCCCGGCGGGTCACCGAACCGGCGATGGATTTGAAAGACCTGCCGCCCGTTGATTTCGTCCTGTTGTCCCATTTACACGAGGATCATTTCGATCGGCGCGTCGAACGCGATCTCGACCGCGCCCTGCCGATCGTGACGACAAGCCGGGCCGCGGCCGCCCTCGCAGAAAAGGGATTCAGCCGTTCCATCGGACTGGATACGTGGGGTGAATCGAGCTTCGTTCGCGACGCCGCGCGGCTCACGATTACGAGCATGCCCGGACGCCATGGACCGTGGCTGGTGTCCCACCTGTTACCGCCGGTCATGGGAAGCATGCTGGAATTCAGAGAAGCCGACAGAGTCTTGTTGCGGCTATACATCAGCGGAGACACGTTGCTCTATGACAAGCTCGGGGAGATCAAACGACGCTATCAGTCTATTGATCAGGCGCTGATCCATTTGGGAGGCACGAGCGTGCTTGGGCTGCTCGTCACCATGGACGGGACACAAGGCGTGGGGCTGCTGAAACTATTGCGACCGAAAGTCGCCATTCCGATTCACTTCAATGATTACACCGTATTTAAATCGCCCCTATCGGACTTTCAAGCCGAGGTTCGCCGGGCAGAGCTCGAAACCGAGGTTTATTACCTCGATCACGGCGACAGCTATTCCTTCGAAGTCCCTTCCCCGATGACACACACAACGAAGTTAGCCTCTTAATAGGGAGATACCGCATGCCGGAACAACAACGCCCTGCTCAACAACAGCATCGACAGCCCGGCTTGGAATCCGAGATGACTCCGAAGCCGAAATCCGAAGATCAGAAGCACCACGGCAGAGGCAAACTCAATCGGAAGGTCGCCCTCATCACGGGAGGCGACAGCGGCATCGGGCGCGCGATCGCGATTGCCTTCGCGCGTGAAGGAGCCGACCTCGCCATCGCATATCTCGATGAACACAAAGACGCGGAGGACACCAAACGTTTGGTCGAACAGGAGGGCCGGCGCTGTCTCCTCATCCCCGGGGATGTGGGCAGCCATGAACACTGCAGGGAGGCGGTCGGCAAGGTCCTTCAGGAACTTGGGCGACTTGACGTCTTGATCAACAATGCCGCTGAACAACAGCCTCAAGACAGCCTGGACAAGATTTCACCCGATCAGCTCGAACGCACGTTCCGCACCAATATCTTTTCCTATTTCTTCATGGCTCAGGCGGCGCTGCCCCATCTTACGGAAGGGGCGAGTATCATCAACACCACATCGGTGACCGCCTATAAAGGCAGTCCTCAGCTGCTCGACTACTCGTCCACCAAGGGAGCGATCGTGTCGTTCACCCGCTCGCTTTCACTGGCGTTGGCCGAAAAGAAAATCCGCGTCAACGCGGTAGCTCCCGGGCCCATATGGACGCCGTTGATTCCATCCACGTTTCCTCCGGACAAAGTGGCGACATTCGGGTCCGATGTTCCGTTGAAGCGCGCCGGAGAGCCTGAGGAGGTCGCACCGAGTTACGTCTTCCTTGCTTCGGACGACGCCTCATATATGACCGGGCAGGTTCTCCATCCGAACGGCGGCACAGTGGTCAATGGATGAACGGATGACCGCAGCTTCGAAAAATTCTTCACTACACAAAGGAGGTTGGATATGGCTAAACGCACCACGGGTACCGGCACGTCACGCACGGGATCCCAAAAGAAGCAACCCACGGATGCCATTCAAATGTTGGAGGCCGATCATCGCAAGGTCGAACAATTGTTCGATGAGTTTCTAAACGTGGACGCCGGCCGTCAGCAGCAGGTCGCACAGGAGATTTTTCGTGAACTCGAAGTCCACGCCACACTGGAAGAAGAGCTGTTCTATCCGGCATTGAAAAAGCAAGAAGAGACCGACGATCTGACGACCGAAGAACTGGATTCAGCGATAGACGACGAAGACATCGAGGCGGAAGGCGACGAGGAGGAAGAGACCGTGGAGGAAATCGATGACGACCAATTGGCCGAAGACACCGTCACGTCCGCCTATGACGATCATCGTATGGTGCGGGATCACATCACGCGGCTGCGGGAAATGGACGCGTCCTCTCCTGAATTTCGACAGGCTATGGTCGAACTGCAGGACATGGTGACCGACCATGTCTCCGTAGAAGAAGACGAACTGTTCAACCAAGCCCGGATCAGTCTCGACACCAAAGCTCTCGGCCGGCAGATGCAAGAGCGAAAAGCGGATATTCTTTCTGCAGCGGCCTAGATCCGCGGCTTGATGGAATGAGTGTTCACGGAACAGAACCTTTGCGGACAGCCTCACCAGGGCCAAGATAGCTTCAGATCATCCGCCTCCTGAGCAAGATCAGGAGGCGGTCTCTTGTTCGGCCTCACGTTGTCGCATGGCCTGCTCGATCGCTTTATACAACTCTTCCGTCAACGATCCTTTGGATACGAACGCCACCGCTCCTGCCTCATGCATGGTCTCCATGATATGGCGATCGTCATGAACCGACAGCGCGATCACCACCGTCTCCGGACAATCACGCGTGATGTGAACGGTCGCGGTCATGCCGTCGAGAACAGGGAGATTCACGTCCATAATCACGACGTCGGGCTGGAGTTCTTTGGTGAGATCGATCGCCCGTTGACCGTCCGACGCTTCGCCGACGACTCGAAGATTTTCATGGCTGTCGAGCAGACTCTTGATGCCCTGGCGCACCATGACGTGGTCATCGACCAACAGAACACGAGTCTCCCGCACCATCCGCCCCCCTTGCGAAAGGGCGTTCTCCGTGGCGTTCGGAGATCCTGGTTGCTGAGCACTCCCCGCCGACAGGGCTTTCGGCGCTTGCCCGTCGGGAGCGGCATCCTCCGCGAGCAATGAGGATCTTTCCGTTTGGGGCCAGTACGGGACGATCATCGTCGCTCTGGTGCCCTGTCCACAGGCAGACTCCACCTCGAATCGCCCTCCCATGGCTTGCATGCGCTCGCCGATACTGAATAGTCCGAATCGTCCGGAGTCGGCATTTCTAACGACCGCCGCCTCGCGATCGAAGCCTTTTCCGTCGTCCGCCACCGTGATATGCAATTGGTTGTTGGAGTGCATCGACCAGATGACCGTGGCGGTCTTGACTTGAGCATGCTTGACGACGTTAAACAGCAGTTCCCGCACCGACTGGAACACGAGAATCGCTTGATCGTCCGGAAGATCTATGCCGTCCGCCTCGATCTGCACCCGCACGGACAAGCCATGGGCGCGCATGTGCTCGGACAGCCATTGCAACGCGTGCGTCAATCCGAATTCCTGCAGAGCGGGAGGGGCGAGATCCGTAATGAGCGTCCTCGTATACTGCAAGGAGTCTTGAAAGATGTGGTCCAATTCCTGGAGCAGTTGAGATCCCGATGGATCGGTCATAAGCCCGGCGGCTCGTCTCAATTTCATCCGGCCCGCGACCAACATTTGCGCGAGATAGTCGTGGAGATCGCTCGCCAGCTTGCGGCGCTCCCGCTGCTCGGTCAGCGTCAAGTCGGTCGCTAAGGCGCGCAACCGTTCCTGCGACTCAACCAACTGCTCCGTACGAGCCTGTAGCGCCTGATGAGCCTTGCGATTGTCGTCGCGGAGTCGCTTCTGCTCCAGCACCCGCTCCACCGCCGGGCCGAGGCGGTCGGTGCGGTCCTTCATCAAATAGTCCGCCGCGCCGTGATGCAACAGTGAGACGGCTTGCTCTTCTCCAATGGAGCCCGACACGATGATGAAGGGGATATCGACCTGGTGCTCCCTGAGACATTTGAGCGCCCCGAGCGCATCGAAGGAAGGCATCGTATTATCGGATAGGATCAAGTCGTAGGATCCGTCGAGACGGGCGATTAATTCCTCCTCCGTGTCGATGCGATCCCAGTCCGGATCGAACCCGGCTCGTTTCAATTCACGCACCATCAA
>DATIGP010000117.1:0-6924 GCA_035454625.1 Nitrospira sp. | reverse complement strand
GATGCATCGCTTGGCAGCCCAGGCTCAAATGACCCGCATAAGCCAGGCAATAGCCGGTTCGAAATCAACTATCCCAGAGCCAAGAGCTGGTGCCACGCAGCAGGAGATGCGGAACTACATACGCGACGGTACCCGGCGAATGCAGCAGGTAATGGCTGAGATTCATTTGTATTTTGTATCGTGGGCGGGATGCCGTAACATGCTCAGAATACTGGTCGGGCAACCCGAATTTCTTGAGGCCAAGAAGGTCTTCGATAGCTATCGGAGCGAGTTCGAGCATTACGTCGCCGGGCGAAATAGTTTCGAACACTTCCACGACCGCCTACCTGGGCAGGCCGATGCTCATCGAGTTAAGGAAATTCAGCCCGATCCTCAGGCAGGCCCGCATCGTGTCTTTGCCGGTTTCTCTTCTAATGGGAAGTATGTTCACTCGGATCTTGAATGGGATATATCACCAGGGAGTCTTGAGCGGCTTGAAAAGTACATCAGCGAAATACTGTTTGTTGTCCATGCCAAGATCGATGAGAAATTCATACGTAAAGGCGTGCCGGGCTAACAACGGCTTCCAAGTAACAGAACTGGGGCACGTCTTGTTCTGCTCCTGCACTGTGCTAAGCGAGAGTGCCAGGCAGGTCCCCGCGTGTCGAATTTTCAGGCATGCCTTACTGCATCACGGCGCCTGGCTACTGCAACCCATCCGGCGGGGTTTTGAGGAGCTTGGCGAATCGGTTCTTGTCGATGGCTTTGTCACACGCCTCTTCCGGCGAGATCCATTTCTTCGTGAGGAGATCCTGAATCTTATCATCCAAAGTCTGCATGCCGATGTGCTTTCCGATCTGTATCAGGGAGGCGCTCAACCTTTCCATTTTTCCTATGAGGTGATAGATACAGGTTGCTCTCGAATGTTCACTGGCAAGCAGGAACTGTGTCGATGCCACGTGTTGGGCAATGAAATCTCACCCTCTGTCCGTACGGCGTGTTTGTGAAAGCTTTAGGCCGGTTACTTTTCTTCCACTGCTTCTATTTCTTGCCATTCTGAACCTTGTCTCCTGTTCGGTGATCGATGCGACCTTCTCGACGATCAAGACGGGCTATCGTGTCATTAAGGGAACGGTGAAAGGGACCGTATGGGTCGTGCGAGGCGCTTATCAATTTACCAAAGGGACGACGAAACTCGTTTACCGCATCGGCAAGTTTACCTTTGAAGTCGTCCGTGCTCCATTGGAGTATCCCTTGGTGAGGGACGACGTCCAGACCATTGATGGACTCCCGGTCAAAGAAGCGATTCGCCTTGGGCGCGTGAAAAACGCCCCCTATACCGTCAAGGGCCGGTATTATGTGCCGATGAGCGTCTCGAATGCCCGGACCTATGAAGAGACGGGCCTGGCATCTTGGTATGGGGAAGAAACAATACGCCAGAACAGTGGCTCCATGACGGCCAACGGTGAACTGTTTAATCCACGAGCGTTGACGGCAGCCCATAAATATCTGCCGCTTCCGACTCATGCGCAGGTGACAAACCTGGAAAATGGAAGATCGATCATTGTGAGAGTGAATGACCGAGGCCCCTTCCCCAGTCAGCACAATCCAGATTCGGGGAAGAGAATCATCGACTTGAGCGAAGGAGCAGCGGAACAGCTTGGATTTGTCGATAAAGGAGTCGTCCTGGTCCACGTGGAGGTGATACAACTAGAAGAATCGTAAGCGGAAGCCGGCGAACCCCTCATTCAAACCGAAGCGGGGATTTGCCCCTCTTCAATCTGTTTGTGATGGCTCTGCCTTCTCAGACCATTCAGATGATGAAAGACTATTCCTTCGATCGGTATTCTTCCATCTACCGTTGCCCTTGTCTCAAACCCTCTCCTTCGATTACTGTCATTCCCCATGGAAAACGAATCTGTTGAATCAGTGATATCGAGCGATGAAGCAGACCAGATCGTCATCTATTGGGAACGGGAATATTCGACTGCGTTCCCGCCGGAACGGGTGAAACTCGATTTTCAACCGCACCGACCGATGTTGAGCAACATGACGTTGGATGAGCAGCGGACATTGGCGGCCGGCGGCTATAAGGTGTTGCCGGACGACTGCGGACCGGTCCGTACAGCGGGCAGTTACGGCTGGCTCATCCGCTGTCCGGCGGACATAAAATTGCGCCGTACGACGTCAGGGGTTCAGTGGCAATCGCCGCCGATCCTGCCGGAAGAGAGGTTGCTCGGTTACAAGTCCTTTTCAGGCATGTACGTTGATTTGA
The DNA here is from genome assembly GCA_035454625.1 of Nitrospira sp. Taxonomy (GTDB): domain Bacteria; phylum Nitrospirota; class Nitrospiria; order Nitrospirales; family Nitrospiraceae; genus Nitrospira_D. The sequence continues at coordinate 4,670 of DATIGP010000117.1, read as the reverse complement.
TCTTGAACAGCGGCTATCCCAAGCTCTGTTGCGGGATCCGCCTGTACTATCCCAAGCATGTCGGCCTGATGATGAAGGATCTTCCCAACCACTTCTACTACTATCCGGAACGAACATTTACCGTCTGGGAAGGCATCAAGACGCAAGAGTACAAGCGCACGCCGAATCAGTATGATTGGCTGCCGGACTACGAAGCCTTCACCGCCAACTTTCTTTTGCAGCTGCACAAACCCACGACGATCAAGCGCGGGGATCCCATCGGTGTGATTTTTCCGGTGTTGCTTCCGAAACAGTTCGCGCTTCAAGAAATCAAGCGGCCCTGAGCCATAACAGTGTGATTGTCGAGATAGATGAAAGCGAAGATGACTCAACAGCCGTCAAAAAATGCTTTTGCTTACTTCGGCCGAGAGGGGGCTCTCGTTTCCGGCGAGATCATAGGCGGAAACCGCGAAGAAGTACGTCGTGTTCTGTTGAAGATTCGTCACAATATAGGTCGTGATCTTGTTGATGACAAACGGCGAGCCAGGGAAGTCATAGTGACCAGATGATGTTCCCACGTAGACTTTGTACCCCGCCAGGTCCGACTCCTTGTTTGCCATCCACGTGAGTGTCACCTTGTTGATTGGTGAAACCGATGGGGGAACCGTCGATGGTGGAGATTGCGAGGGAGGAGGTGTCGACGCGACAGGGGGAGCAACTTGCAACAGCTTGGTAAAGGCGGGATTGTCTCGAAAGAGACGTTGCAGTGCGCCGGGAAGGCGAGAGGAATCTGTCCTGGGGCTGACCGATGCGGAAGCATGTGGCGCAGTCGATCGTCCCATCGGGATATCAGGGGATGGTGTCATGTCTCGAGCAGGTATGCTTCCCATAGGAGCCGGCTGGATGATCGAAGAAATCGGAGTCTCCAGTGGAGGAGAGATCGATGGAAGAAGCGCACCGGTCGGTGTGAGCGGTGGCGAAGGTGGGGTAGGCTTCTTGATCAAGGAATGAGGAGCGACCGGCTGTGAGCTCGATTGGGTTTGGCCTGGGTCAAGGGCGAACTTTTGAACCGAAGAGGTCCCTGGTGGACGGAGGATCAAGCTGTGGGACGTACGATCGGTACCCTCCGCCCATGCGACATTTGAGAATGACATCAGAACAAGCGCAATCCATAGACTGCGGTTCGTATACCTTTGACGACCGGAACAACAAATGGGATGCATACGAGAGCGTCTCTACTCCGTTCAATGGGGGCCACGGATCTACGCAACCAATGTGCCAGTTACGAGGTGTCATTGCGTTCTAGAAAAGCACTTGTCATTGTGTATTGCAGCCTGTTGTTGCCGGATAGTGAACGTCGAAGGAAGGGATGGCCCGGACGCCTTGTAGGCAAAGTCATTCACTGGGTGAACCAAATCGGTACAAGACCCTGTCTCTCCGGACCTGACGGCGAGGCGGGTACCCTGGTGGCGGTGTTTCCCCGAGTACCGTTCGCTTCAGCCGTGTCATTTGATTAAGACCGGGCTGTCGACAAGTGCTGTGTCAGCCAGTCGGCAATGGTGCGGATCATCCGTTGGAAATCTGGACCCTTCGTGAACTGATGGTCGGCACCGGGTAACAGCTCGAGGTGCTTCTCGACTTGCAGCGCTTCGTAGAGCCTCGAGCTTTGGTGAAGCGGGACATGCTCGTCGCAATCGCCCTGCACGATGACGGTCGGAACCTTGATGGATCGAGCGGGGACGTAGGCGATCTGCCGGAGACAATCTTCATAAAAGGCATAACGAAGCTTCACTCTATCGGAACCGCCCAAGATATCGGGGACCGTGTCGGTCCTCTTCCATAGCTCCATTCCTTCCTCTCCGAATTCCAGCCGTAACTCTTCCGCGAAATCGACCACGGGGCATTTGAGGGCGAGACAGGCCAGGTCCGTCCGTTGTGAAGCAGTCAGAATAGAAACCAGACCGCCGAAACTCGATCCCATCAGGCCGATGTGTCGATACCCGCGACCTTTCATCTCCTCGATCGCTTGATGTGCCTGTTCAACCGCGAAGCTGACGGTAATCTGATCGAAGGGGCCCTCGCTTTCCCCCTGGCCGAAGAAGTCGAATCGTAACGTGCCGATGCCTTGTCCGATCAGCATACGGGTCAGCGCATTGTTCGTCGAGCTGGTCTTTGATGAGAGAAACCCATGACACAGGATGGAGAGCTTTTCCGTCCCTGAGTCGGGAACGGTCAAGATAGCGGCCACTCGATGGCCATGGGGATCAAGAAACGAGAATCGTTCTTCCACGCGGGGATTGTATCAGAGTCAGTGATTGAGGTCAGGAAAGAAGGTCGATCCGTCTGACGGTCAAGCCGTGAGTTTGAGTTCGTCGGTGGAGGTCTGTTCAGTCCGGAGCCGGTCCGGTTCCCTGGTGATGATGAAGGTCAGTTTGACTGAGAAGAGGACCACGCTGGTCAGGACAAGGCCGAAACAAGACCACATCGCGATGCGGACGTAGAGTGACGTAAGCGGAAGATTCCAGGTGAGTGCCGCCAAGATGCCAAGTCCCATGGTGCCCAAGCTAAGAGTGGAGATTTGTATCGTTCTTCCACGGTCCATGATGCGAGAGAGTTGTTCGAGATGGGGCCCGCGTTTCTTATTGTGCATGCTTCGGCTTGTCGCGAGAGTGAGGGGAACGAGATGGGACAAGAGGCCCATGATGGCGCTCATGATGAAGCCGATGAACGTCATGTGTGTGTAGGCGGCGAGGTGGAGTCTGCCGTACGTCAACGCAGGCGGGCTGGACAGATGATTGGCTGCGACCGCCACACCCAGGAGGACCGTAAACATCAGAAAGAAGATTCCAATGACGAGGTGGTCTGATGCCGCGCTGCCGTTGTGATCGGAAGACAGCCAGGTTCTGAACAGGTTGATCGTCAAGAGCGCCATCCCGGCGAAGAGAATCGCTCCGGCCGTCAATTCCGTTACAATCGACGAACGAAGGAATCCGCCGATCAAGACGGCCACCCCGATCGGTATCAATGTCATGCCCAGCCGCATCAGTTTCGGGTTCACGAACGGACGGCTCCAGACTGTCGGCAAGAGGTGGTGCATCAACCCAATGAGGCCCAAGACCGCAAAGCCGAGCACGACGAGGTGAATGTGCGCGAGACGCACGTAGCCGTATGATTCCGAGAGGAATCCCAGCGCCATGATTTCACCGAAGGCCGAACCACCGATAAGACACAAGAGCGAAAGTGCGTAATACCAATGTTCTTGGATTGAGACCCTCCAGACCCGCCTAGCAGGGACCCAAGCCCTGTAGATGGCTGAGATAAACGCGGCGATCACCACGAAGCCGGCCACGCTCATGACCACAGGCTGATGCAGCCCAAACCCCACGAGCATTCCCATCACCCCCCCGTTCAACGCCCAGAAGATGAAGGAATGAGAGTCTGCCTGGTTTCGGTCTGCCGAACCGAGCGGAAGGATGATCGACAAAAATCCGCCGAGAATGATCTGAGCGACACCCCCGACCAGGACTGCATGGACATGGAGCGCCCGTACCCATGACGGCAACGGGGTGCCGTGGATCAGACCGATCAGGCCAGCCAGGCCCAGAATCGACGCCAATACCAGCCAGCTGAAACCTATGACACAAAACGCGAGAGGGGAAATGGTGCGTGCCAACATCGGTATGAATTATCGCTCTAGAAAATAAAAGTGGTCCGTCGGCCCTTGACCGTGGCCGATCGCGAGCCCATGGCGAATCGCTTCCGTGACGTAGGACTTGGCGGCTTGCGCAGAATCCAAGACGGATCGCCCTCGCGCCAGATGAGCGGCCAATGCGGAGGCGAACGTACAGCCGGTGCCGTGAGTATGGCGGGTCTCGATGAACTCTCCCTTCAAAACATTAAAAAATCGTCCGTCATAGAGCAGGTCAGTGGCCCGCTCATTGAGCAGATGTCCACCTTTGATCAGGACATGCTTGCATCCGAAGCCGTGAATCACTTTGGCCGCTCGTCGGGCATCGGCTAATGAAGAAATGGCAATCCCCGACAGCTGCTGAGCCTCGTGCACGTTCGGCGTCACGACTAAGGCCAGCGGAAGCAATCTCGTCTTGACGGCTTCCACGGCGTCCGGTCGCAAGAGAGCATGGCCGCTCTTGGAGATCATCACCGGATCCACCACCAAGTTGACGACCTTTTGAGGCGTCAGCATGTTTACAACCACGTCCACGATGGCCGAAGAAGACAACATCCCGGTCTTCACGGCGGACACGTCGAAATCGTCGAAGACCGCGTCGATTTGCGACGCGATGATCGCGGAGGGCAACTCGAAGACATCCGTCACTTCCTCGGTATTCTGAGCCGTGATGGCGGTGATCACGGACATCGCGAACACCCCGTTGGCGGACATGGCTTTGATATCGGCTTGAATTCCCGCGCCCCCACCGGAATCCGACCCGGCAATGGTCAATACCTGCTTTACGGTACTCGACATACGTGGCCCTTTCTATGACGTCGCTTATAGCAGTTATTCATAAACCAGGGCCTGCCCCTGATGACGTTGGACATGAGAATCGTGACAGGGGCCGTAGCACAACAGAAGCGAACTGTACACATGAATTGGTGTCATTATACTCGGGGTACGCTCGGTGTCTAGTTGGCCGTTAAAAATGGTGTGGGGAGCAGCAGGCTTGATTGCA
>DATIGP010000116.1:0-8406 GCA_035454625.1 Nitrospira sp. | reverse complement strand
AGGATCGCGAGACAATGCTGGGAATTGTGAAGACGAAGTCGCTCGCTGAGGCGCTTCGCTGAGACCAATCGCAGTTGCTCAAAAGTGAAGTTGCAGCCTACTCCCTCGTTGCACCTCGGCTCTTATACGGATCGGTCTAAGCATCGTTAGGCGCACCATTAACATGACCCACGCCTTCCTCTACCGAGCACTACGAGCGGCGGAAATCGAGGCTGACTGTGTGCTGATCCCCAAAGACCAAGGGCCTTTCGAGGCCAATCCCCGACTTGGCATCGACACCCGCCTGCCGTTCGCCTTGGGGCCGACTGAAGAGCACGCTGTCCGACAACATCAGTGGCAGCAGAACGGCTTCCCAACAAGCGGCGTATCGACTACGCCGCATTTGGAGCGCGCTCTATTCTATGCTGCATCAGGCGGTGTCATAGTTGAGATCGATCGCCAGTTGTTCTCCGCGTATGGGGTTCGCGAGTATGTAGTCAACTCGATCCTCGGCGAGCATCCAGTGGACATAGCTGTTCCGGAAGACGATGAGGTTATCCTGGTTCGGGAGGAGGCTGGACCGTTTCCGAAGCAACTGATCGTCAGAGTCATTCTCTTGGATAGTCCTAAAGGGTAGGTTATTAACCGGCACGACGTACAACTTCCATCTTTGTAGGGTAGCGACATCATGAGGGTTCACCCCATTGTCTTGAGACCCGATCAGCATGAGCCCCGCGTTGAATGTGGTCGGAACACAGGTGACTGTGTTGGCGTCGAACGCGGCGACGCAAAGCTATGGGATCACCCTGCATGAGGGCCTGGAAGGTTACAGACCAAGCCCCTAGCGTACATCCGAGGCATACGGAGACCAGAGGTGGATAGCGAGACACGCTTTAATAGGATCGTTCGCTGGTTTCAAGATCATAAGGTCTTTGCTTGGATTTCGGTACTTGTCGCGGTCGTTGCTGGGGCTGGGACCGTTGTCGGCTCCATCGACACGATAGTACGCGTGTACAATGATTTATTCAGACAGACTCACTCCCCGATAATGCCAATAAAGAAGGCGGATATCTTAGCCATACCGCTCCCAGCTAGCTACGGATATCTATACGACGTAGAGGGAAACGAGGTGGAGCAATTGCCTGGCAACCCGGACTATCTCGACCACCCTGCGATCTCGGGGCTACGGCTACATGAAGACAGAGTACCACTCGGACACCCTCATAGCTCGCACGAGCAAATTATTGAGAAGGGAAGTGGACGCTATAGCCACTGGCGGGACGACGAGGATCAGGAATACATTCTATTTTCGTCCTCCGACAACTCAGATCCTCGTTCCAATGGTCGTGAATATATGTTGGTTGCTGCAGCTGGCCAGCACGTTGAACTGGATAAAGGGAAGATCAAACATCACGAACACAGGAATTTCGGCCTTCGATTCCGAGGTGATCAATTGACCATGAGTCCAGCAAACTCGGATTGTGATGGAGCGTCACAAGTATCCAAATTAGAACTCCTCGAAATAGTGAATGGCCAGAAGAGGAAGTTAGGACCGCCGCACAGCCCGCGCCATGAAATTGAGAAAAACGGAGAAGGCCGATACAACCACTGCAAAGATGGCACAACGGTTTGGTTATTTTTCTCCACTTCTGACAACACTGATCCTAGGGGCAACGGGCGCGAATATGCGCTTACAGTGAAAAGTGAGTAAGCCTAACAAGGCAAAACTAATCGCCCTATCGGCAGCAATCCTAATCTTTCTCGCTCGACCCAGATACACTCACCGTTTTGCTCACCACCTGTTATACTGACTCATCCCTTTCACTTTGAGAATCCGCGGCATGAGCACTCCAACGTGGGATGAATTCGCCGAGCTTGCGCTGAAGCGCATTGCGGCAGCCGGCGCGGAGTACGGCGATATCCGCATTCAGGACAGCCACACGGAACATCTAGAAGGCGAAGATCGCCGTATCGCTTCGATACGGGATGTCCGAGACATCGGGTTCGGCGTGCGCGTGCTGTATCACGGAGCGTGGGGGTTTGCCGCCAGCTCGATCCTGTCGTCTGAAGAAGTACCGCGGATTGCCGATCTCGCCGTCGAGATTGCCAGAGGCTCGGCATCGATCGCCATCGAGAAAGTACGATTGGCACCGGAGCCGGTCCATCGTGATCGCGTCGTCACGCCGTGCCGCATCGATCCCTTCGGCGTGGCGTTGGAAAAAAAGGCCGACCTGCTGCTGACGACGATGGACGCATTGCAACGGCATTCCGGCATCGCGAGGAGCAGCGCAAGTCTGTGGGCGCGACGGGACAGAAAGCTGTTCAGTTCGACTGAGGGGTCGCGCGTGGAGTTTGATCTCTTGGCGGGACAGGGCGAATGCACGGCGACCGCGTTGCATGACGGTCGATTTGCGTCGCGCAGCTTCAACACGCCGCATCTCAGGAAAGGTTATGAACTGATCGAAGAAGCGGATTTCCTGCGCGAGGCTTCCCGTGTCGCCGACCAAGCGGGCGAAAAGGTGAAGGCGCCGGCGGTGGACGCCGGCCCGTACGATCTCGTGCTCGATCCTGAGCATCTGTCCTTGACCATTCATGAGTCGTGCGGCCATCCGAGCGAACTGGACCGCGCGCTCGGCTATGAGGCCAACTATGCCGGTACAAGTTTCCTGACGACGGAGAAGCGCGGCCACTTTCGCTATGGCTCGCGGCATGTCAATCTGACGGCCGATAACCTCGAGCCGGAAACACTGGCCGCGACGGGCTACGACGATGATGGAGTGGCGTGCCAGAAGTGGGACATTATCCGCAACGGGATCTTCGTCGGGTACTGTACGAACCGCGAAGTGGCACCCAAGATCGGCGAATCTCGTTCACGTGGCTCCAATCGGGCCGATGGATGGGGGAACATTCCGATCGTTCGAATTGCCAATATCGGGCTTGAGCCCGGCGAGGCGACGCGCGATCAGCTCATAGCCGACGTAAAACGCGGCCTCTATATCGAAGGTCATGGGTCCTACAGCATCGACCAGCGGCGCTACAATTTCCAATTCGGCGGCGACGCATTCTGGTTGATCGAAAACGGCAGGCGAAGCCATATGGTGCGGGACGTGATCTACCATGGGATTACGCCGGAGTTCTGGAACAGCTGCGACGGAGTCGCCGATCCCGCTTCCCGCCGTCGGTACGGATTCATCACCTGCGGCAAAGGTCAGCCTGGTCAGTCGGGCTGGATGACCCATGCCGCCTCTCACGCGAGATTTCGCCGGGTCGAGGTGATCCGGGGAGAGGGAAGCTCATGACCGTCCTGAGCGGCACCGGGCCGAAGGTGACCAGCCTCGACGAGTTTCGCTTTCTGAGCGATCTGGTCCTGACCCGTTCGTCCGCCGATCACACGATCGTCCGTCTTCGCGATCATCGTGCCGGTACCACTAGGTTCGCCAACAATCAGATCGTTCAAAATGTCGACGCGAGACGGGGTTCCTTTGCCGTGACGGTGGCCTTCGGAGGGCGGCATGGGACCGCCAGCACGACGGATTTTACCGCCGGCGCGATCCAGGACACCCTGGCGCGTGCCGAACGGATTGCCCGAATCTCACCCGTCGACCCCGAATATCTCCCTCCTCCCGATCCCTGCGGGTTTCCCGTTCGAGAGACGGCCAAGCCGGAAACCATGGCGGCGGGGCCTGCCAAACGTCTGGAGTACGCCAATGAAGCGATCGGACATTGCCGAATGGAAAACCTCATGGCCGCCGGCGTCGTGTCATCGTCGGCGACGGCGGTGGGAATCGCCGCGGACAACGGACTGTTCGGCTACGAACCCCGGGCGGATGCAAGGTTCAGCCTGACCGTGCAGGCCGGCGATGCGACCGGTTGGAGCGCAGCTGCCCATCGGTCGATCGATCATTTGAAGATTCAAGAGCGGACATTGGCGGCCATCGCGAAAGCGAAACGAGGTCGGGACGCATGCGAAATGCCGGCGGGACTGTATCCCGTGATTCTTGAGCCGGCAGCCGTGGCGGGACTGTGGGCATGGCTGATGGGGTTCCTCGATGCCAAGTCGTACGCCAAGGGGACGAGCCCGTTCGCCGGGTTGCTGGGACGAGGTATCGTGGATGAGCGGCTGACGCTCAGCAATGTTCCGGATCATGCCGATCTGTTCGGCGAGGGATTTACCCATGAAGGTTTGCCCAGTACGGCTTCCCTGTGGATCGACCATGGAATGCTGAAACAACTGGCGTACGACCGATTTACGGCGAAGGCCGATGGAGTGAAGACCATTCCGACGCTGGAGGCTCCGATCTTGTCGGTTGACGGTCTTCCGGCCCATTCGATTCAGGATCTTATCAAGACCATGGACCGCGCGATTTTGGTGACCAATTTTTGGTACATCCGCCCGGTGAATCCGCGCGCTCTCATGTTGACCGGCATGACCAGGGACGGGACATTTCTCATCGAGAAGGGGGAGATCGTCTCCGCCGTACGCAACTTCCGCTTTCATGACAGTCCGCTCCAGGCATTCCGGCGCATCACCGCCTGCACCATGCCGATCGAGGCGGTCAATTCAGAAACCGGGAAGATGCTGGTCCCGGCCGTGGCCATCCCGCAGTTCCATTTCTCGAGCGTGACACGGTTCTAGACCTCATAAGGACTCCGAACATATTTTTCCGGACGCAGAATAAAAGGGGTTGACTCTGCGATTGGCGAGGAGTAGGTACATCATAGGTTCATGAATAGGTCCGAATGAAGGGGATCCGCCATATGGCCCCGCGCTTCAACAAAGAACCGATCAACCTCATACATCGAATCCCGTCTCAAAAGCAGATCGACGAAGCCCGTCCGGTCACCTCGCCCTATGGTCAGATGCTGCTCGACGCCGGAACCGCGTGCTGGCGTAAGATGGTGGATCTCTTTGCGTACGTGACTCGGTATGAGGATGAGACCGCTCCACGGGTCCGTAAGCCGCTTGCGCTACCCGACCGAACGATGGAGCACTCCACGATTCAGCCGGATCACGTCCGGCCCAACGCCGCGGGGAACGGATCACGAGAGCAGGAGAATCCGCAGGTTGCAAAGGTCACGCTCTTACAAAAGCCGGCGTCGGCACCGACGTTTGTGCAGTCGGAAGAAGTCGCCGAGCTCCGATCCTTCCTCGTCGGACAGCAGGATGAGATTGCCCGACTGACCTCCCATATTCAAGAGCTCACCTCCTTAGTCAGCTCGCAGCAACAGGTCTTGGTTCACCTGGGGAAAGAACTGGAAGCCGGCGCATTCTCGACGCTGTCGACCAGTACGGCGGCAGCCTCCGTCAAGAGAAGCCGCATCGGCCGGAAAAGATCGGCCGAAAGCGAGACATCGGATCCTCCTGAGGAAAATGACCACCCCTTTCCTTCTCACAAGAGTGAAGGTTCGGCGCTCAACCTGTAAGCCGATCCGATCGGTTGCTTAACCTGGCATTCTTAACGCTTCTTTCGCACCTCAAAGAGCGAATTCACGTACACCTATTTTTCTAGTCAGAAATAGGTCGCGTCTGCTACAAAGCCGTCCATGAGTGTCTCTGGCGTCTTGTTGTGGGCGGTGGCGTGGCTCGGTCTGTTGGCGGCGGATTTGGGTGCAGCCGCTGAACGCCCGATCCCGCGAGTACCCCTCTTTGATAACCTCGGCCCCCTTCATCACCCCATCACGACGAGCTCGAACGAAGCGCAACAATACTTCGATCAAGGCCTGCGGTTCGTGTACGCCTTCAACCATGAGGAGGCTATCCTGGCCTTCGAAGAAGCCGCTCGGCTCGATCCCTCGGCGGCGATGGCCTATTGGGGTGTGGCGTTGGCATCGGGTCCGAACATCAACGCGGCAATGGATAAGGCCGCCGGGCGACGGGCATGGGAGGCCGCGCAAAAAGCTCGCGCGCATCGTGCCCATGTGAGCGCGGCCGAACAAGCCTATATCGCCGCAATCGGCAAGCGATACGCTCCTCACGGGCCTGCGCGAGCGGCGCTCGATAAAGCCTATGCGGACGCCATGCGTATCGTCTGGCGCCAGTTTCCGAACGACCCGGATGCCGGCGTGTTGTTCGCCGAAGCGTTGATGGACCTCCATCCGTGGGATCTATGGACGGCGACAGGGAAACCGAGGTCCGGCACCGAAGAGCTCCTGTCCACCTTGGAATCGGTTCTGGCCCGCTTCCCGGATCATCCGGGAGCCTGCCATTACTACATCCATAGCGTGGAAGCGTCCCCGACTCCGGAGCGAGCCGCAGCCTGCGCCGAACGATTGCCGGGGCTCATGCCGGGTGCCGGTCACTTGGTCCACATGCCGGCGCACATCTATATGAGACTCGGTCGGTACCATGAGGCGGCTGAACGGAACATCCATGCCGCGGACGTCGATCGCCGCTATCTGGCCGGGCGAAAGCTAAGCGGGGACTATGCCGACGGTTACTACACCCACAACCTGCATTTTCTCTGGGCTTCCTTAACAATGGAAGGCCGGAAAACGGAGGCCTTGAACGTAGCTCGCCGGCTGATCGGAACGATCACCGAAGACGAGGCGCGCAAGGAGAGATGGAAGGAATTGTACCTGGCAACCCCTTTGTGGTCGATGATCAGGTTTGGACAATGGGAGGAACTGCTGCACGAACCGCCTCCTCCCAAATCGCTGCGTTTGCACCAAGGCATATGGCGGCTAGGAAGGGGAATGGCGCTGGCGGCGTCAGGCCGCTTACCCGGGGCCGAGGGGGAGCACGTGGTGCTGGCCGGTTTGGCGAAGCGTTTAGGCCGTGATCGGAGTCAAGACGAGAAAACCGAACGGGCTCTGCTCAAAATCGGAGAGCGACTCTTGGCCGGTGAGCTGGCGATGCACCGCCGTCAGTACGACGAGGCTCTCGAATCGTTCGCTGATGCCGTCAGGCTGGAAGAGGATCTCCCGTACACCGAACCGCCCTTCTGGCCGATTCCCATTCGCCACTATCTCGGCGCCGCCTTGCTGACGGCCGGTCAGCCCGGCAAAGCGGAGGCAGTTTACCGAGCGGATCTGACGAAACATCCACGGAACGGGTGGGCCCAGTTCGGACTCATGCAGAGTCTCCGTGCTCAGCGAAAAGGCCCTGAAGCGGACGGTGCGGAAAAGCAATGGAAACAGTCATGGGAGCATGCGGAAGTGACTCTCACGGCCTCTCGGTTTTGATGGATAAAGAAGCAGACTGTAGGAGGAGTGATGCGATTTGTCGTTGGAGTGATGGGGCCGGCCAAAACTACGAAGAAGCACCTGGAAAATGCCCGGGTTCTCGGAGAATTCATCGCGCGACGTGGGTGGGTCGTGTTGACCGGCGGTCGAGACGTCGGCGTCATGGATGCGGCTTGCGAAGGGGCCAAGCGGGTGGGCGGAAGCTTGACGATCGGGGTCTTGCCGACGGCCAAGGACAGGGTGTCTCGCCATGTCGATGTGCCGATCATCACCGAGATGGGCAGTGGCCGGAACAACATCAATGTTCTAACCAGCCATGTCGTGGTGGTGTGCGGATTGAGCGGATCCGGTACGGTGTCGGAAGTGGCTCTCGCGGTAAAGGCCGGTAAACCGGTCATCCTCGTTGAAGCGTCGCCTGCCGACGTGGCGTTCTTCCGGAAGCTCGACCGGCGATTGGTCAATGCGGCCGCCTCACCGGAAGAAGCGATTGAGCTCATCATGAAGCTCATGGACGGCCGCCGACGACGCGTGCGTCGTACCGATCCGGACGGGTACGGCTACCTTCCTGTCTGAACGTCACATCGTTTCGTGGACCCTTGCCCCTGCCTCCACAGTCGCCGTAGTAAGATGTAAGAATGTTTCCGCTGTGACGACGATGGAGAAGGAGGAAAATCATATGATCATTCTTCAACGCTTGACGCTCATAGCAGTCGGTTTCATGACATGTATGATCCTAACAGGCTCGCTTTACACCGACGTTCGAAGCGCACCGATCACCGCCAAGGCGTACTTCGCGGGCGGCTGTTTCTGGTGCATGGAAGAGGCATTTGAAAAGGTTGACGGAGTCCTCGCCGTGGTTTCGGGCTACATGGGCGGCGCCGTGGCCAATCCCACTTACGAAGAGGTCTCCGCTGGGCGGACGGGTCACGCCGAGTCCATCGAGGTGACCTATGATCCATCAAAAGTCACCTACCAGCAATTGCTGGATGCCTTTTGGCGAAACATCGACCCGGTCACCCCGAACGCGCAATTCTGTGACCATGGGAGTCAATACCGCGCGGCAATTTTCTACTCAACCGACGAAGAGAAACGGTTGTCAGAAGATTCGAAGCGCGCGATCGAACAGTCCAAACGCTTCCCTCAGCCCATCGTGACCCAGCTGGTGCAGGCCTCCACCTTCTACCCGGCCGAGGACTATCATCAGGATTACTATAAGAAAAACCCGCTGCGGTATAAATATTACAA
>DATIGP010000115.1:0-7397 GCA_035454625.1 Nitrospira sp. | reverse complement strand
AAGTGCGTTTGGGTTGCTGGCCTCGCTCCAAAGCCACACGTTGGTCCAGCATCTTGTGAAGATGGAGCCGTTTGGGACGCTGCTCGTGTGGAGCGGCGAAGTAGTGCCTTTCCTGATGCTCTGTGGCGTGTTCACCTTCTTCTACAAGATGATCCCTAATACTCAGGTCCAAATGCGGTCCGCGGTGATCGGCGGTGTTTCGGCAGCCATTCTCTGGACCATCGCCGGTGAAGCCTTCGCTAAATTCGTGGCGGCGTCGGCCAATTACAGTGCAATCTATTCGAGTTTCGCCGTGCTGATGTTGTTCCTCCTGTGGTTGTACACCGGATGGATGATCGTCCTGATCGGGGCACAGTTTTCCTTTTTCTACCAATATCCCACGGCTTATTTGTCGCGCTTGCTTTGGGAGCAGGGCACGTACGTCTTTCGGGAACAGCTGGCCTTAAAGGTTTTGCGGGCCCTGGGGCATCACTACCTCAAGGGGGATCGCCCGTTGAAATTGCCGGAGCTGTCCAGTGAGCTAAACATGCCCTTGTCCCTCGTGGAGGAGGAAGTAGAGCGTCTCATTGAAAATGGGTTTGTGGGCCGCCTTCAGGAACCGGAAGGGGTGAGCCTCATCAAGTCTCCGGACTTGATCTTCGTTAAGGAAGTTCTGGATTCGGTTCGCAACGGAACCCCGCCGTGGATATTGCCGCACCTCGAGAACAGCGATCCGGTGGCCGCCCTTCTACGCCGCCGAGATAAGGCGGTCGAACGGGCATTGGTCGGTGAGACCGTGCAATCGCTCCTGCAAGACCAGCCTTCGTCCCGATCTACCGAGTCCTGATCGCCTTTACGGCTGTGCATCCGCTGGTGCCCGGGTCCGGCCGAAAGATCGCACGTAGTGCAACACCTGCCAGGCCTCTTCTTCAGTGAGAATGAGCGGAATAAACGGCGCCATCGCGGTGCCTTTGCTGCCGTGCTTCAAGATCCAGAGGAGTTCACCGTCCGTTCTGGCCGCTTGCCACTCTGTATCGGTGAAATCGCGCGGCAAGGGACCTTTGAGCGTGCCCGGCTCAATGTCGCCTCCTAGTCCCTTGCCGTCTCTTCCATGGCAGGTTACACAAAAGGCTTTCCCTTGAAAGAGCGCCTTTCCCTTTTCAATCGTTTCTTCCGTCGCAGGAAGTGGGTTGATCCACGTTCTGGCTTCGTGAAGTTGATCAACGGGGACGCGTGGTTTTAGCACGGCTTCGTCGGCTCCTAAGGCCGACATCGTCGAGAAGGCGAGCACTACGGCCGTGAGCGTGGTCCGGACCATAGACCGATAGGCCATGCTTCTTCTCATGCCACCCTTTTTCTGATCACAAGGGAGACCATCATGGCCCGGTTAATCCCCCTCATGCTGACCTACTTGTCGGTATAGCCGGAGAATTTGTGGCCGAGCGATTGTGGAAAACTTACCGTGCCATCGGGGAATTCTTGCCCATGTTGCCATAGATGATAGATGACCCCATCCGTTCCCGCTGCCGCCTCCGCCACCTTGGCGGCTTGGTCCGGGGCCATATCAAGGACTTGAACTCTGCCTGTTGCGATTTCTACCTTATGATCGTGGAAGTGCCGGTGCCACTGAATGGCGGGAAGCTTGCGAGTCAGATCTTTGGCGACAAAATATTCGATTCCGACCAAGGGAGCCTTGGGATCGGTGGATTCGAAGAGTAAACACTGGAGAATCTTCTCGGAAATGCCCTTGCAGTAATGATGGAAAGGACCGCCCGGTGTGCCGTCTGCCATCATATGAGGCGCCTGGACATGGATGTCGTATCCGACAGCCGGACTCGCCGGCTCCCCAGCCATCGTTTCTCGGACGGCCAGTTGACTACACGCGGCCATAGCGATTGCAGCAAAGAACACCAGACGAGTTTTCATCGGAACCACCCTCCTAGACCGGAGGAGTTCTCGCCTAGCCCATCTAGGGGGAGAACGACCTCCACATGTGACGATCGATTAGAGATTGTTCAGCGAGAAAGGATTCGAATCTCTTGGTCGAAGTCCTACAAGAGCCAAGGCAGCGAGCAGTACGCTACGACTGGAGAGTCGATGAGGATGGTGAGTTGGGCCTGGTGGGAGTAATGAGTTGTGGAGCTTGGGATGGGACCATTCCTTGGCTGTCCATCATTTCAAACATCAGACAGCACTTCAGCCTGCCGCATACGCCGAGCAAGCGAGGGTCGTCTATCGGGAGTTCCAGCTTTTTCGCCTGCTTCACCGAGATAGGCTTCACATCCGTGAGAAAGCTCGCGCAACAGAGCACGAGGCCGCACGTATCGATGCCGCCGAGCCGCCTGGCTTCTTCGCGTACTCCTACCTGGCGCATTTCGATCCGACCGCCGAATCGACGTGCCAGGTCTCGAACCAGCTCTCTAAAATCGATCCGGTCTTCAGCCGTGTAGACGAAGGTGAGTTGCCGGCGATCGATGGCTCCATAGACCTCGACCAGTTTGAGATGGATGCCGAGTTCCGCCGCTTTCGTTCGGCAATAGGCAGCAGCCTCCTGTGAGAGTCGCTCCAGTCTGGTGATCAATGCCGCTTCGTCCGGATCCGGCTTGCGTAAAATGGATTTCATCGCCCGCATGGGCGGAATAAAGGGGGTTGAACAGGGCTCTGTGTAGACGATCCCATACGTCACTTCACCTTCTACCTCAATCAAGACGGGGTCACCGTTACGCAGCGGCACGCCGGTTGAGTCCAGTTTCTTGATCTCTCCGCGGTTCCTGACCTTCACTCCAACCAGGCAAACCCGCTTGGGATAAGTCCGGGAAAATTCTTCGGCAAGGGTTGTTTCCATAGGAGGATCATACACAAATTTCGACCACGGGGAAACCGTTAAGGGCGGCGCAGGGGCCGATAAGGCCGGAAATATTTTGAGATGGTTGATCACTGAAGCCTATGATATGTAAAGAAAAAAACGTCAACACTCGGCCGGGCTTGTTATGGTAGGCTAACTCAGCAGTGGGAAGAAAAACGGGTGCACGATGGGGACAATGGTCAAAGAACGGAAGAAGATGTTGCGCATTCCCAATCAGGTTGTCCTTCCGTTCGGCTACCGGATTTCGGTTCGTCAGTTATCCGATGCCGAAATGGACAAGCGCGATGCAAATGCCGATGGAATTTGGGATGATGACACGAAAACGATCTACGTGCGAAAGAGACTTCCTGTAACTCGCCGCCGATATATTCTTGCACACGAGCTTGGCCATGCCTGGCTGGACTGGCAACATCGATATATGGACGATGGGAAGGCCAGTACCTGAGGGCGAGCTACCTGGGTGCCACCCTAGTCGTGTATCGACAGACCCTTCCTAAACTCGTTTTCGATCCGCCAGGGTGGTGATGTGCCTCCACTCCACAGGCGTCACCGGCTGAACCGAGAGACGCGATCCTTTCTTCAATAGGACCATTCTTTTCAGTTTGGCCTCTTTTCGCAATTCATCGAGAGGCAACTCGCGTGGAAACTTCCGGACATATTTAATGTCGACCATGTCCCATCTGGGCTGGGCGGGCTTGCTCTCCGGATCGTAGTGCGTGTCTTTCTTGTCGAACTGTGTCGGATCAGGATAGGCAGGTCTGACAATCTCGGCGATGCCCACGACCGCAGGTGGATCGGCGTTGCTGTGGTAGAACAAGACTTGATCTCCGATTGCCATGCTGCGCATCAAGTTACGAGCTTGATAGTTGCGTACGCCATCCCAGGACGTTATGTGGTCGGGTGAATGTCTCAAGTCATCAATCGAGAATGTTGAAGGTTCCGACTTCATCAACCAATACCGTTTTGGTCTCATTCCTTCCTCTACTTTCTTCCGAGCTCACATGAGAGAAGTTGCCGGAAGACAGACAATCCGCGTCTCACGGAGATGAGAGGCGGTAAACGCCGCCTTTGTGATCCAGTACATAGAGCTCACCAGTGGCATCTTCGCCAAATGACGAAATCAGCAACGGAGTCTTCAATATCCGACGGGGTTCATTTCTCGTCGCACCTTTGTGCAAGGCGAAAATCTCGCCGCTACAAAAATCTCCATAGACATATGCGCCGACGAGATCCGGAATGACTCGTCCGCGATAGACGTAGCCCCCGGTAATCGAACAGCGGCCGTTATCATGGAAATATTCTGAAATGGGAAATTGGAACATGGCTGTCCGGCAATCGGCGGCGGGATGAAAACAATGTGCCCCTTCCATTGCCCGCCAGCCGTAATTGCCCCCGCGGATGACCAAATTGATCTCTTCCCATTTGTATTGACCGACATCGGCGGCCAGCAGGTCGCCCGTGGCGAGGTCGAATGAAAAGCGCCACGGATTCCGTAACCCGAGAGCATATATTTCAGGCCGTCCGCCTGCCTTCGCGAATGGGTTGTCATTCGGTATGCCGTACGGATCACCTCGATCCACATCGATTCGCAGAATCTTCCCGAGGATGTCTTCGGGATTTTGCGCGCGGTTGTCGGGATCGCCTCTTGATCCGCCATCACCGAGGCCGATGTACAGGTATCCGTCTGGTCCAAAGGCGACCATTCCACCATTATGATTGGCATAGGGTTGTGGTACGATCAGCAGAATCCGCTCTGCCTGGAGGGCGGAGGTCGCTGTGGCCCCTCTACGGTATTCAGCCAATACAGTCGCGCCATCCGGCTTCCTCGTGTAATTGACGAAGAACCGTCCGGTACGGCGATAGTCCGGATGAAACGCGAGCCCCAACAAACCCCGCTCTCCACCAGAGAGAACCTGTTTCGTGATGTCAAGGAAGGGAACAGGAAGAAGCGCTTGCCCTTCCAGCACACGAATGCGACCGGGCTGCTCAACAATGAAGAGTCGCCCTGATCCGTCGGCGGCATGCGTGAGGAAGAGCGGATTTACAAGACCTTCAGTCACCACGGGAGTTAATGAGACGATATGTCGTTCATCCGTGCTCTTTGTCGGCTCACCCAAGGCTGTGGCGGCTAGCAGGCTGCAGACGTGAAACAGAATAAAGGGCCGCATGGCCGAGGAAAGCATGTGTCAGCTTCTTTCTCGTGAACGAGACTCAATAAAGTCGATCAGGGCCCGATAGGTCAGCTCCCTTGTTCGGGCTCTGGTCATGCTCGAACCGCCAAGATTTCCTTCTAACCAGATGCGATTTGAGATGGAGCCTACTGCTTCATCGCAGAGGGTCCACATGTCATGGAGAAAACGTTCCGGTATGCCGACTTGGATGCCTTCTGATTCGATGCGATCGTCCAGCAAGGCGAGGAGGTCTGAAATGGCTTGATCGGGACGATAGGGCAGTGACGCGAAGCCGAATTGTTCTTGAGCATGCTGCTCTTGCATGGCTTGGTCAACAAGGTCGCGCATGTACTCTTTGAGTAAACCAATGACATGGCCCGAAAACAGGATGGGCTGTCCCATGCGCTATTATCGAGCTTCCTTATGGAAGGAGCAAGATGGAAGGAGCAAGATCAGACGCGCGTGCCGATCAGAACATACATGTGCTCGACGTATGGATTGTTCTGTAGAGTACAGCACCTGTGAGACGATGATAGGGCGGGGGTACACCTCGCTGACTCGCTATGAGCGACGATCTCTCGCTGGCTACCTCATGTTCGGCAGGGTCGGTGTACCCGCGCGCTGAAAGATTACGCCTTTTCATGGGCGGCGCAAGGCCCAAAGATGGCCTTATGTGGGAGTCCATTTGGGGTAGGCCGACGAACCGGTAGGATCTGCCGTTGTTTTTTGCTACGTAAGGGTCTTGCCGCCATGATCCGCGTAAGATCTGCTCTTTTCGAACAATGACATGGGCTTCTGTTCCCCTGTCAGAGGCATGGACCCATCGCACTTGATTCATAGCGCGTCGGCATATTAGCTTTGATTTGCCATCAAGGCATGTCACATTCCAGAACTGACAAGATGATCCCCCACAGAACCGAGCGCTTTGAAATCGCGCTCAACACGTCCGCTGGTCAGATCACCACCGCCGTGGAGGTCCCGACGGCATTTGTACCGGTTACCTCCATCATTCCCTTGATGCGACGTTTAGGTGAGGAGACCCAGGCGCTCGAAGCAGCGCGTTCCGCCGCTGCCGGCAAAGTGCCCTCATGCCACAAGGGGTGCGCGGCATGCTGCCGAATGTTGGTGCCGCTGTCTGCCCCGGAAGCCTTTGCATTACGTGAGTGGGTTCTGGCACGTCCGACCGAGGAACAGGCTCGTATCTCGGCACGGTTCACGGCTGCAAAATCTCAGTTGTCGACGCATGGTATCTGGCAGCGTCTTTCGGACCTCTGCGATGCTCCCGAGCCGCCGGAGGATGGCGAACTGGAAGAATTGAACCGCGAGTACTATGCGTTGCGGATCCCATGTCCGTTTCTGGAAGAGGAGGAGTGTTCGGTCTATGACGAGCGTCCCGCGGCTTGTCGCGAGCTGCTGGTGACGACGCCTCCCGAGCGGTGTGATGATCTGATCAACAATCGCGTGGAGCCTATTTCCGCGCCGGTGCGCGTCAGCACGGTGTTGGGATTACTGTGGCGACAACTGGCCGGGTCTTCAACGAGTTTGATCCCACTTCCCCTGGCATTGGATTGGGCGGAATGTCATCGGGCGGAGAATCAGCAGACATGGAAAGGGACGGAGTTACTCGATCAGGCGTTGGACAAGGTATGGCATTTTGTGAGTCACACGTTTACCGGAACCTCCCGTGACGCTGCCTCTTGACCTGCAGCGCCGATGTCCCCTTGGGTAATGAAGAGGAGAGACCGCACATGCAAAAACCCGTGGTGGTGTGTTTGGCTCTAGAAGGGGTGCTGGTGCCGGAGATCTGGATCAATGTGGCGGTGGAGACGGGTATCGATGACTTGAAGATCACGACCCGTGAGATGCCGGACTACGATAAGCTCATGAGGCAGCGGCTGGCCATACTCGATCGGCAGGGGTTGAAGATCGGAGACGTTCAAGATGTGATCGAAAAAATGGGCCCTTTAGCAGGGGCAATCGACTTTTTAGGATGGCTGCGGGCGCGCTGTCAGGTCATTATTTTGTCCGACACGTTCTATCAATTCGCCCGGCCACTCATGCGGCAGCTTGGCTTCCCGACTCTGTTCTGCAATCAGCTGGAAATCGACGGAAACGGTCGCATCGTGAACTACCACATGAGGATGCAGGACCCGAAGAAGCATGCGGTAGCGGCGCTCAAATCGCTGAATTTCTTTACGATGGCCGCCGGAGATTCGTACAACGACACCGCGATGCTCGGTGAAGCCGATGAAGGATTTTTCTTCCGACCCCCCGACCATTTACCGAAAGAATTTCCTGGGTTTCCCGTCACACAGAACTATAGCGAGCTACAGGAACGGTTTGCCAAGGCGGGCCGTTTCGAATGAGTGCGAGTGCTCTAG